>JANPHJ010000327.1:0-32333 GCA_031424395.1 Chthoniobacter sp. | reverse complement strand
GACGGCTTCGAGCGGGAAGAAGTCGAAGAACAGCGTGCGGTCGCTGCTCGTGGCGAGGGAGGTGAGCTTGCCTTTGGCGGAAGTCTCGGGCACCTGCACGTTGCTGTGGACTTGCTCGAGGTTGGTGGTCTTGCCGCTCTTTGCCGGTCCGTAGTACACGATTTTGACCTGCAGCTCTTTGGTCGCTTGGTTGATGATGGCCATGTTTGGGGTTGGGTAACTTTACTGATGGGTCTGCCGTGCGAGTTCCGCGGCGAGGAGCCGCAGCTCATGCCAGGGGAGGGCCGCGCCGGGCTGCCCGAGGACGGCGAAATAGATGAAGCCGAGCCGGTAGATCTGGCAGTGCGCGCCGTGGGTGGTGAACAGGAGGTCGTCCACTTCGCCGAGTTTCATTTCGCCGGCGTATTGGTTCAGCCGGGCAAAAATCTGCGGCAGAAACGCCGCGACCACATCGCCTTTCACGCCGTCGGGCAGCGAGGTGGCGACGGCCAGGCCTTCCTGGAGGGCTACCGTCGCGCCGGCCACGCCGGGCAGTTTCACGGTGCAGGCCACGATCTCGGCGGGGGTGAAATCGACTTTGTGCGGTTCGCCAAAAATCTCGCCGACGGTCTCGGGAATTCGGTCGGCCACAGACGCGGCGGCCACGGCCAGCGGCTCGGGGATGGGCTCGTGCGCAGGCTCGGCGAAGGCCTCATCCACGGGCGCAGCAATGTTTTCCACGACGGGCGCGGGCTCGCGGCTGTCGTTGAAGAGCGCAGGGATGCTGTCATCGATCTGCACCGCTTTGCGCTCGCCCTTGGCCTTGGTGGACGCGGCGAGAAAGGCGGGCGCGACGACTTTCAACGGCAGCGCCAGCACCGTCCCGGGATCGACCATGCTCGGCTCGTCCGGCGCGGGTGCGAGCCCGGCGAGGATATCGCCCCAGGTGAAGGTGACTTTGCCGCGGGCCAGGCCGGCGGCGACTCCGCCAGCGTCGAGCGCCACCGTCGTGGCGGGATCGAGCGCCGAGATTTCTCCGCAGACCGCCTCCGGCCAGGCGTCGCTGAGCCGGGCGAGCGGCAGGAGCAGCGGCGGCTCGTCGGACTTCGGCGCAGGTGCGGCGGTGGCCGGTTTCGCAGTGGCAAAGCCGGCGGGCGGCGCGACCGTGCGCATGCCATTGGGCGGGGCGGTGCCGGCAGGGTCCGCGCCGGGCGCGGGCGGGTCATTGGGGTCGGCCCGGCTGCTGCGCGCGGCGGGCGCCGGGTCGAGATTGAGCACCGTGGAGTCTTTGCGCGGGGGATTTTCCGGCGTGGTCGGCGCGATTTCGTAGGGGTTTTCGGCGTTGCCGAAAAGATTGAAGTCATTCTCCGCCGTATCGAGCTGGCGCTGGTCCACGCGGCGCTTCAGCGCCTGCGGATTGACGTGGCGGAAAATTTCCTGCAGCGGGATTTCCACCTGCCGTTTGTCGCCCACGGTGATGGGGGCAAAGACGCCCTGCGGGGCCTGCCGGTGCAGGCTGGCGTAGGACATCCGCACGGTGCCGGTGGCGAGCTGTTTGTGGATGAGCAGGACAGGCAGCGCGATGGTCGCGGCGGCGTCCGGCGCGGTGAGGACGGTGGCTTTTAGCTCGACGGGAAAGCGGTTGACGATGGCCGCCAGCGAAAGGTGCGCGACCTCGACCCTAGGCAGCGGCTGGGCGGCCTCGGCGGGTTTCTCCGGGCGGGGCGGCGCGGCGGGCGCGACGGTGGTGGGCGCGGACTTGCGGAAGAGTTTTTTGAAGAGCGTAAGCATGAGGGCCAGCGGGGTTTCCACCTCAGCTTAGCAGTCGCGATGCCATGCCCGCCCCGGCTCTCAAAATTGTTTACCGCGCCATCCATGCGTGGCCCGTGACGTGCTAAACAATTCCGTGCCAGCCCGCCGGCCACCCGCCGCCCCGCGGCTCGCCAACCCTCATCCCACCTAGCATCCCAGCCTATGCCCGCCCGGCAAAAAATTCTCATTCTCGACGATGAACACGACATCCTGGAAATCTACCAGGAGATCCTCGCCCGCCTGCCCAGCCAGCCGGAAATCCACACCTCGGACAGTGGCGCGCGCGCCATCGCCCTGCTTGAAAGCCAGCCTTTCAATCTCCTGCTGGTCGATCTGCGCATGCCGCAGATGGACGGCTTTCAGGTGCTGGCCATCGTGCGCCGGAAATTCCCCACGCTGCGCGTCGTGGTGATGACAGCCACCGAGGACGAGCAGTTCCGCGCCCGCGCCTACGGCATGGGCATCGACCTGTATTTGGAAAAGCCGAAGACCGGCAAGGAGATCATCAACTTCGTCGATTGCATCGAGTCCATGCTGGAAAAGGACGACGCCGGCGGCTTCCGCGGCGTGCAGAGCAAGACGCTCATGGACATTATCCAGCTCGAATGCCTGACCCAAAGCTCGGCCATTTTGAAAATCTCCAGCGCCGCCGGCGAGGGCCGCATCTGGATTCAAAAAGGCGAGATCATCGACGCCGCCACCGGCCTGGCCCTGGGGCGCGAGGCCTTTCTCGAAATGCTGCGCTGGAAGGCCGGCAGCTTCGAGATCCTGCCCTCCGATGTGCCGCGCCCGCGCACCATTTTCTGCTCCTACGAAAGTCTGCTTATGGAAACTGCGCAGGCCATGGATGAGTCCGATGCCCATCTGCCCGCCGCCGAGGAGACCAGCACGCTGGCGGGTTTCGCCCACTACAAAGGCGTGCAGTCCGTGGTCGCTGTGGAAGGCGCGGACGCGGCCAAATACGAGCACTGGGGCGCGGAGAATCCCGACGAGATGGCCGCGTGGATCCACCAGACCGCGGGTGCCATGCACGCCTTGGGGGAGCAACTGGAGGCCGGGCAACTCGAGCAGATCGAGGCCCTCGGGCCGCAGCGCCACATGGCCATCCTGCCCAGCGCGGCGCAGATGCTCGGCGTCTGCTTTACCCGCTCCGCCACCCTGCCCTATATCCGCGAAACCATGAAAAAAATCGAGGTCAAATGGGCATCATGAAACCCTTCGCCCGCACCTCTAAAATGCTCCGCCTCGAGCGCCTGCCCAGCGGCTGCTACACCGTCCACCGCGGCGGCGCACTCGTCGCCTCCACCCTCCCGTCCTCCTTTTCCCGCGAGACCATGCTGGAAGTCGGCCGCGTGGTCGTTCACGCCTTTCGCACCGCCCAGGCCACCCAACTGCCGCTGACCGACCTGCACCTGAGATTCAGCGGCCTCGCCATCACCGCCCGCGAACTGCGCGGCGGCGCCCTCATCTTTCTCGAACCCGCCACCCTCCAGCTCCCGCAAGCTCCCACCCCTTCCGCCATGCAATACAAAAACCTCGATGAATTCATCCTCCACCTCGAAAATTACATCGAGTGCTGGAAGCAGTTTAACCACTACGTGAATCTCGCCCGGGACAAAAAATTTGCCCGTGAAGACGAGACCCAGTTCCTCGAAATCAAGAGCGTCATCGCCCAGGGCCTGGAGGCCATCATCGCGTCCACAGAAAAGGGCGGGCCGAAAAAAGATGAGGTCCACGCCCTTTTCGCCAATGCCCCCAGCCTCCGCTACCTGGCCGACGTGCCCGAGGCCGCGCCGACCGTCGAGGGCCAGTGGCACAAGGTCTATCTCGGCCTCCAGTCCCTGCTGGGCCAGCTCAAGGTGCAGCAGAACAAAGCCGAGAAAGGCGCCGGCTGGAGCCTCTTTGGACGGAAATAGCGCGGCCCGATTTCCACCTGCGCCCGCGGCCGCTGCGGCGCCCTTCCCGCGCGGGCGAAAAGAACGCTTGCCCGCGCCTCACCCCATTGGTTCAGTGCCTTCCAAGTTTCCTCGGACTGCCGCCCGACCTCTTTATGAAGAAAGCCATCCTCCTCGCCCTCGCCCTGTCCTCAACCGCCTTCGCGGAACCCGCGGCCCATATCGACGTCAGTAACCTGCCCTCGCAGACCAAGATGATCGACGAAGTCGTCGTCCCCGTGCCGAGCGAGATTTTCGCCGTGCTCGACAAGCTCGGGCAACCGAACTGGAACGCCGTGCAGCATAAGATGCCCAGCGTCGCCCAGCCCATCGGCGAGCAGTCACAGATCGCCCTCCAGCTTGGCACCGTCATCGCCGAAGGCTTCATCGCCGTCGAAGCCAAGGACGCCAATGAAGTGAAGCAGATCGGCAAAAGCGTGCTCAACCTGACCAAGGCGCTCGGCGTGGAAAAAAAGGCCCAGGTCCGCGCCAAAGCCATCACCGACGCCGCCGACGCGCAAGACTGGGCGGGCGTCCGCAAGCAGCTCGACAAGGCGCTCGAAGACGTGCGCGAAGCCATGGTCGAGCTGAACAGCGAGGCCGTCTCCCAGCTTGTGAGCCTCGGCGGCTGGTTGCGCGGCACCGAGGCCCTCACCGCCGTCGTGGAAAAGAGCTACACCAAGGAAGGTGCCGAACTTCTCCACCAGCCCATCCTCCTCGATTACTTTGAAAGACGGCTCGCCGGCATGAAGCCCAAGCTCAAGCTCAACCCCGTCGTCATCAAAGTGCAGAACGCCGTCCTCGACATCCGCCCCCTCATGGGCCTGCCCGACGGCAGCGATATCTCCGAGAAATCGGTCAAAGAAATCAACGCTATTTCCGCCGCCGTCGTCACCGCCATCAACACCAAGGCCCAGCATTAACCGAAAGACTTTTTTGTGAAACGTATCGCCCCTCTCCTCGTCCTCCTGCTCTGCCTCTCCCTCGGTGCGGCCCCGGTCCACGCTACCATCGACGACGCCCTCTCCTTTGCCCTCGAAGCCGCCGATCCCTACGTCAAGGAAGGCTTCACCGTCCGCGAAGACTACTGGGGCGGCGACCTCGGCGTGAAGCAGACCAAGGCCATCGTCCACCAGCTTTTCAAAGGCAACACCTACTGGTTCTGGATGGGCACCGACACCAAGACCGCCAAGATTTCCATCCACATCTACGACGCCGAGGGCAACCTCGCCGAAGTCGAGGCCTGGCAGAAGCCGCACTTCGCCGCCGCCCGCGTCGAGCCGAAAAAGACCGGCACCTACTACCTCATCGTCGAGGTGGAAAAATCGCCCGCCGAGCGGACTTCGTGGTCGCTCGCCTACGGCTTCCGCTAGGCCGCGGGGTAAGCGGGGGTTGAACGTTGAGGGTGTTGAGAGTCGCCGATCGTTTTTCGGAAACGTGATCCCTTTCCTCATCGCTCTCCTAAGGTGAAATTGTCACGCGCTCGCTGCGCGTCACCCAACCCTCAACTCTAAACGCTCAACCCTCCCCCCGAATGCCCGACCAGACCCTCCAGTTTGAAAGCGCCCGCATCTTGCAGTCGCTCTACGGCGGCGACCTCGCGCTGCTCAAGCGCCTCGAAAAAACCCTCGAAGTCCTCATCACCACCCGCGACGGCTGGCTGCGCATTGAGGGCGAACCCGAGCGCATCGCGCAAACCCGCCGCGTCTTCGAGCAACTCGACCGCGCCCGGCTTGGTGGCGTCAGCGTTCGCCGGCACGAGTTTCTCCAGGCCCTCCGCTCCGTCACCGAGCCCGACGAGTCCACCCTCGACGAACTGCTCGACACCAAAATCATCACCTCCCCCAAGCGCCCGCCCATCGTCCCCAAAACCGCCGGCCAGCGCGCCTACCTCCGCGCCATCCAGACCCACGACATGGTCTTTGGCATCGGCCCCGCCGGCACCGGCAAAACCTATCTCGCCATGGCTATGGCCGTCTCCGCCCTGAAAAAAGAGCAGGTCACCCGCATCATCCTCACCCGTCCCGCCGTCGAAGCCGGCGAGGCGCTCGGCTTTCTCCCCGGCGACCTGAAGGAAAAAATCATGCCCTACCTGCGTCCCCTCTACGACGCCCTGCACGACATGGTCGAAGCCGAGGAACTCCAGCGCTACATGGAGCGCGGCGTCATCGAGATCGCTCCCCTCGCCTACATGCGCGGGCGCACCCTGAACCGCGCCTTTGTGGTCCTCGACGAAGCCCAGAACACCACCACCGAGCAGATGTTCATGTTCCTCACCCGCCTCGGCGCGGAGAGCAAAGCCGTCATCACCGGCGACCACACCCAGATCGACCTGCCCGCGAACAAACGCTCCGGCCTCGTCGAGGCCATGGGCGCGCTGCATGAGCTGGACGGCATCGACTTCTGCCACTTCACCGAGCGCGACGTCATCCGCCATGAACTCGTCCAGTCCATCGTCCGCGCCTACCGCCGCCACCGCGGCACCGCCGAGCCAGAGGTAAAGCGGTAGGGCGGCTCAATTCACGGCGTCTTCGCCACGGCGGGGCGCAGCGCGCCGGCCAGCGGGCAGCCTTTCAGCCCGCGGATACCCTCCGCCACGCACCCCGCATTAAAGGCCGCCCCAGCCGGCGTCGTATGCGTGTGATCCGCGGTGAAAAACTCCGCCGCCACTTTGTCCTGCCCCAGCTCGTCGTAGTGCCCGGCGATGATGGCATTGAGGTCGACGAAAAGAAATCCGCCAGTCGCCGCCGCCTCACTCGCCGCTTTGCCGTAGTCATTCGTCGCGCGCCCCACCTTGCCGTCCTTCCAGATATTGCGTGGGATGAGCGAGAGGATGATCGGCGTCGCACCCTTCGCCTTCGCCTCCGCGGCGTAGTGCCGCAGATACCAGCCATAGCTATGCACCGTCTCTGCCGCGCCGGTCTCCACCACCGTCACGTCCTTGGTCTCCTCGCCGTTGCCCTTGAGCGACGCGCGCGCTTTCTCCCGGTCAATCGGCCCGCCGTCATTGTGCCCAAACTGCATCAGCACGAAATCGCCGCGCTGGATTTCCTTCGCCACCGCGTCCCACATGCCCTCGCGGAGAAAGCTCCGGCTGCTCGTGCCGCCGCGCGCCCGGTTCTCGACCCGCACCTTCGCCGGATCGAAAAGCTCGGCGATGGGCTTGCCCCAGCCGAGCAGGCCCTTTGTGGAGTTATTCACCGTCGAGTCCCCGATCAGCCAGACCGTGGGCCGCACATCCGCCGCCGGCTGTTGCGCGGTGGCGGTGAGCGTGGTGAGAAAAAGGGCGGCGGTGAGACGGATGAGGGCGTGAAACATGACGCGCAGCATTCACATTTGCGCCTGCGCCTCAACCTAAACAAAAAGCCGCCGCGGCTCCCCGCGGCGGCTTGGCTGATAGTTAGGCGACTGCTGCCGCTTAGTAGCGGTAGTGCGCGGGCTTGTAAGGGCCTTCGACCGGGATGTCGAGGTAGGCAGCCTGCTTGGCGGTGAGCGTGGTAAGCTTGACGCCAATCTTCGCGAGGTGCAGGCGGGCGACTTCTTCGTCGAGCTTCTTGGGCAGGACATAGACCGCAGGCTTGTAGATGTCCTTGTTCTTCCAGAGGTCGAGCTGCGCGAGCGTCTGGTTGCTGAACGAGTTGGACATGACAAAGGACGGATGGCCGGTGGCGCAGCCGAGGTTCACGAGACGGCCCTCGGCGAGGAGGAAAATTTCCTGGCCTTCCTTGAAGGTGTATTTGTCCACCTGCGGCGTGATGTTCGTCCGCTTGATGCCGGGATAATTCACAAGCTTCTCGACCTGAATCTCATTGTCGAAGTGGCCGATGTTACAAATAACCGCCAGATCCTTCATCTCGGTCATGTGCTCAATGGTGATGACATCGACGTTACCCGTGGTGGTAACATAAATGTCGCCGCGGCCGAGGGTGTCTTCAATAGTTGTTACTTCATAGCCTTCCATCGCCGCTTGCAGCGCGTTGATCGGATCAATCTCGGTGACTATGACCCGCGCACCTTGCCCGCGCAGGGATTGCGCGCAGCCTTTGCCCACGTCGCCGTAGCCGATGACGACGGCGACTTTGCCGGAGATCATCACGTCGAGCGCGCGGTTCAGGCCATCGACGAGCGAGTGGCGGCAGCCGTAGAGATTGTCGAACTTGGACTTGGTAACCGAGTCATTCACATTGAACGCCGGGATGAGCAGCCTGCCGAGTTCCTGGAGCTTGTAGAGCCGATGCACGCCGGTCGTCGTCTCCTCCGAGACGCCGCGCCAGTCCTTCACCATCTCGTGGAAGATGAACGGGTTCTCCGCGTGGACCTTCTTGAGCAGGTCCTTGATGACCTTTTCCTCATGCGAGCCGGACTCGCTATCCACCCACTTGTCGCCCTCTTCGAGTTCGTAGCCTTTGTGGATGAAAAGGGTCACGTCGCCGCCGTCATCGACCACGAGCTGCGGGCCTTTGCCGTCGTTGTTCACGATGGCCTTCCAGGTGCAGTCCCAATACTCCTCCAGGCTCTCGCCTTTCCACGCGAAAACCGGCACGCCCGTGACGGCAATGGCCGCGGCGGCGTGATCCTGCGTGGAGAAAATGTTGCACGAGGCCCAGCGCACATCCGCCCCGAGAGCGACGAGCGTCTCGATGAGCACCGCGGTTTGGATGGTCATGTGCAGCGACCCGGTGATGCGCACGCCTTTCAGCGGCAGGCCGGGCGCGTATTGTTTGCGGATGGAAATCAGGCCGGGCATTTCCTGCTCGGCGATCTCGATTTCCTTGCGGCCCCAGTCGGCGAGGCTGATGTCGGCGACTTGGTAGTCGGTGGCGTTGGTGGTCAGGGTGGTGGTGCTCATAGTGGTGAAAAGTTGCAGGTTGGTGGAAGCAGAACGCCACCGCGCCGCGGTCGGACGCATTGACGTATCAAGATTGGATGATGGATGGTATGGGAGATCGGACCGGCGTCAAATTGAAATTCCCGCGCTGTCGGAGGGGCGGCAGGCCCGCGCGGCCTGCTTGGAAAAATGCCGCTGGCCGAGTCTTTTCATGGCCGGGCCATTCGTCGTAGATTTGCGCCTCCAAAAATCTCCACCATCAAAAAACCATGAGCACCGTTCGCGTTTTAGTCGGCACAAAAAAGGGAGCGTTCATTCTCACCGCCGATGGCACCCGGCGGGATTGGCAGGTCAGCGGCCCGCATTTCGCCGGCTGGGAAATGTATCACCTCAAAGGCTCGCCGGTGGAGCCGAACCGCATCTACGCCTCACAGACGAGCGGCTGGTTCGGGCAGGTCATCCAGCGCTCGGACGATGGCGGCAAGACTTGGTCGCCGCCCGACGGCGTGGGCGAGCCGCCGCCCGGTCCCCCGCCCACGGGCCGCAGCAACCGCTTTCTCTACGAGGGCGAAGTAGGCACGCACAAATGGTACGACGGCACCCAGCACCCGTGGGAGTTCAAGCGCATCTGGCATCTCGAACCGTCGCTCACCGATCCCGACACGGTCTATGCCGGCGCGGAGGACGCGGCCATTTTCAAGACGACCGACGGCGGCAAATCGTGGCACGAACTGCCCGGCCTGCGCGCCGCCAAAGGCACGCTCTGGCAGCCCGGCGCGGGCGGCATGGCGGTGCATACGATCCTGCTCGATCCGAAAAATGCGCTGCGCATGTTCATCGCCATCTCGGCGGCGGGCGCGTTCCGCACGGACGACGGCGGGGCGACATGGAAGCCGATCAACCGCGGGCTGAAGTCGCCCTACGAACTCCCCGACCCGGATGCGGAAGTGGGCCACTGCGTGCATCGCATCGCGCTGCATCCGTCGCGCCCGGACACGCTCTTTATGCAAAAGCACTGGGACGTGCTGCGGACCGACAACGCGGGCGAGGACTGGCGCGAAGTGAGCGGCAATCTGCCGAGCGACTTCGGCTTTCCCATCGACGTCCACGCGCACGAGCCGGAGACGATCTACGTCGTGCCGATCAAGAGCGACTCCGAGCATTTTCCGCCCGAGGGCAAGCTGCGCGTCTATCGCAGCCGGACCGGTGGCGGCGAATGGGAGCCGCTCACCCGCGGCCTGCCGCAGCAGGACTGCTACGTGAACGTGCTGCGCGACGCCATGGCCGTGGATGCGCTCGACGCGTGCGGCATCTACTTCGGCACGACCGGTGGCCAGGTCTATTGCTCGCCCGACGGCGGCGACAACTGGCAGGCCATCGTGCGCGACCTGCCCGCCGTCTATTCGGTGGAAGTGCAGACGCTGCCATGATCCGCGTGGTGCTGCCCTTTCACCTCCGCACCCTCGCGCGCGTGGACGACGAAGTGCAGCTCGACGTGCCGCCGCCCGTCACCATCCGCTCGGCGCTCGACACCCTCGAAGCGCGCTTCCCCGCCCTGCGCGGCACGATCCGCGACCACGGCACGCTCCAGCGCCGCCCGTTCATCCGCTTCTTTGCCTGCAAAGAAGACCTATCCCTCGACCCACCCGAGACCCCGCTGCCCGCGCCGATCCTCGACGGCACCGAGCCGCTAATGATCGTCGGCGCGATGGCCGGCGGCTAAAAAAACCGCACCACAGTTTTCCTATGATCGACACCCCGCAAATCGTCCAGACCACCACGCAAGCCATCGCGTTTATCCATCTCACCGTGACCCTCGATGAGATGCAGAAAGTCTTCGGCCCAGCCATCGGCGAACTGTTCTCCGCGCTCGCCGCCCAAGGCATCTCTCCTGCCGGCCCCGTTTTCGCCCACCATCTCCGCGGACCGACGGACACCTTCGACTTCGAACTCGGCGTCGCCGTCAGCGCGCCCGCCACCGTCGCGGGCCGCGTGCAGCCCGGCCAGTGGCCCGCGATGCGCGTGGCGCGGACGGTTCACCACGGGCCATACGAAGGACTCCCTGAAGCGTGGGGCGAGTTCATGGACTGGATCGAAACCCAAGGGCACACCCCGGCCCCGGATCTGTGGGAATGCTACCTCAACAATCCCGATTCTGAACCCGATCCCGCCAACTGGCGCACGGAACTCAACCAGCCCCTCGTAGGCTGAAATCGGGCACAGCGACGCTATGAACCCGCCTGCGCCTGACAGTCGCCGCACTTCTTTCACGCTCTCTCACGGTGCTGGCGGTTGGTCTAACAAAGGCCAGCGCTCGATCGTCCCATCGTCATTGATCACCGCGAGTAGGGTGGCGTCGGCATTGAACTGGACCTTGGCCGTTCGCGTGGAAGTGGAAAACGCGCAGAGCATGGCCAGCGTCTCGGCGTCGTGGATACGGATGGTCGTGGGCGGCTGTGCGTCCATCCCGTCGCTCTTTTCATAGGTATCTCTGCGGGCTCCGGTGACGACCGCCAGACGCCGCCCGTCGGGGCTGAGGACGGTGTGCGCCTCATACCGGCGCACGGGCGGAAGCTTTTGGAGCAGCGGGGAGCGTCCGAGAAGTTCGTAGGTTTCGCCGTCCGCAGTGCGCGTCTCGCCTTCGCCAGTGACCGCCGGGTGGGTGACTGCGCCCGAAGCGAGATCGAAGCAATCGGCTGGCTCGCGCGGCGGCACCACAAGGAGCGAGCGCCGGTTCTTTGCCAAATAGACCGACCCGCCGCGGTTCTTATACGGTATCCGGCTGAGGATCTGCCCCGTCATGTAGTTCAACCGGCTGACGGCCTCGTCATTGTAAAGGCTGGTCACGATAAGGAGTTCTCCATCCGGCAACCAATACACTTGCCCACGCCATTCGAGAGCCACATCCATTTTCGAGATCACCGCTCCCGTTTCGACATCCATGACCAGCGCGCTCTTTGGCTTCTCATCAGAGCCGGCAATCCCGCCTCTATCGACAAAGAGCGCATACTTGCCATCAGTCGGGCGAATGCTCGAAAGACGGAAACCCGCCAGGGCGGGGAAGCGCTTGATCATCTTCATGGTCGCCGCGTCCCAATGACAGACCGAGCCATCTTCGCCCACGCTCCACAGCCCGAGGCCATCGGGCGAAAAGAACGCCGCTTGGATCGCCGTCGGATGCCCGGAGTAAGGCATCGCATCCTCAAATGTGCCGATCCGCAGAACGCATGGCGTGGGCCGGTTGCCCGCCGCAATCAGCAGCTTGTCATCGTGGGTGAAAGCCAGGCTGCCAATTAAATGCCCATCGAGAAATCGCGTGGCCCAAATGGGTTTCAGCCCCGGCAGCTCAAAGACGCTCGCGCGCTCCTGCTCGTCGGGAATCGCGACGTAGCGGCCACTGGGTGCGACGACCAGCTTGGATGGAAAATGAATCGGCTCGACGGACACGGCGGTCTGCACGCGCTTCGTGGCGAGGTCATAGGTGTCGATGCGGAGAGCCTTCTCAGACGAATCGTTCTTGGTTGGAACGGAGCCGCACGAAAGCAAATAGCGCCCATCGGGCGTGAAGGCGTGGCGATCCACCTGAAAATTGAAGCGCAGGCGCGTCGGGGCGCTTTTTCCCGTGAGCATTTCGATGATCGATTCGGAAACGCCGGGATAAGGATCATCGCGACGCACGGCCTGCCGGACGATCCGCCGGCCATCCGCGGACAACGCGGCTGCGGTGCTGATCCGGGGAAGCATTTCGGAGCGGAGCTTTTTTCCCGTCGCCGTGTCCCAAAGGATGAGGCTGCCGTCCATGTAGCTGGTGGTCAGCATCGTCCGGCCATCGCCCGAGAGCTGCATATCGGCGATCCATTCGTTTTCGCTCCGGTAGCTTCTTTCGAGCTGTCCAATCCTCCAGTCGTAGCGGGAAAACAGCACTTCCGATTGTTCGCCACGGTTCATGTATAGCGACCGGCCATCGGGCGAAAAGGCAAGCAGGGAAGCCCCCTTCGGGATCACGCCCAGACACTGCCAATCCGTCATGCTCCAAACGCGCGTCTCGTTACCGCCACCCGTCGCGAGCAGCATGCCGTCGGGTGAGACCGCGACACCCCCGACGGTATCCCCGTGCGCATGGCGCAGCCCGGCCTCGGATCGGACGGGCTGTACTTCGGCCATGCGCGGCAGCGCCTCGCGCAACTGGCGGTTCTGATCCACGTCCGCCATTTCGATCGCCAGCTCCACTTCCTGCCGCCACCAGCCTTGCAGGCGGGGCGGCAATGCGAGGATGCGTTGCTCCAGTTTGGCGGCGATCTCGGCGTCCTCCATTTCGCCGAGCAGCCAGGTGAGGGAATGGTTCACGTCGGTCGTTCGCTCCTCGGGAATGCGCTCACGGCCACCGCGGGTCCACATCGTCACCTTGTTCTCATCACGCTCCGGCACTGGAACCGGCGCGAGGTCGCCCTCAAGCTGCGCGAGCAGTCTTCCCGCCAGTTCGGCCACCGCCCCGGTCGCGCTTTTTCGTTCGAGCTGGCCGAGCGTGGCGATCCGCACTTTCTGGATTTCAAACTCCCGGCCCTCGGCGACATCGGCGCGCAGCATCGTGGTCGCGATCTCTTTCATCAGCGGCTCGCGAGCCTCGGCCGCGTGATGAAACAGAAACCGCTGCCCGAGAAGGATCGCGCCCTTCTCGCTGGAACTGAGGAGTTTTATGGCCCCGGAAACTTCGCCCGCAAAAAGCACCTCCCGGAATTTTGCCCCGCGCGCCCAAGGCGCTAGATCGGCGATCGGATAGCCATCGCGGAGTTCAAGCGCTTTGCGCACAGCCGGCTCCATTTCCACAGGCAGCGCTGAAAGTCCGCCGTGAAGGATGGGGACGCCGGCACGCAGTCGGGTGTGGGCGCCGATGAAGTAGATGCTCTCCCCCGGGTGGACTCGTGGATACCGGCTCGAATTTGTCGTCGTCGTGTGGATGGCGACGCGCAGCTTGTCCCCTTTTTTGAACTGCTCTCCGCTGATGGGACGCAGCACCTTGATCTGGCGATTGTCGTAAATTGGTGGTCCCGCTTCCTGCCCCACGAAGATGGCTTGCGCACTGAGCGCGAGGGTGGTGAGACGGGCGGTGGATAACGCTTTGGCGGTATCCAATTCCTCCGGCTTCATCGTGTAGCGAAGCTGAAAATCGGCCCCGTCTCGGTAGCCAGCCGGTGCGAGATGGAAAATGAAGCGGCCCTCCACTTTCCAAGGGTACGCGAACCGCACCGTCTTCGCCGACCAATGTCCGAAGAGAACCTGCTCGATCTCAATTTCGTGAGCGTGATCACCAGATATGGACTCCTCGCCTTGGCCACTACGCGCCGTGCCGATAACGATCAGCGTGGGAGATTCGCTCGTCTCGCCAGGATGCTCAGTGCGCCTGCGATCCAGTATCTGGATGGCCGGGCAACACGTCGGCGCCGTTTCGGCTTGCGCGAGAAACACCGCTAGCCACGAAGCTGCGAGGCACGCAAAAGCTGACTGAATGCGCTTCAGCTTGCGACCGCTGAAGACTCGCCGGAATGACAGGGATGAACCTGCCAGTTCGGCTCGGATGCTGGAAGGATGCCGCACGCGGCGAGCCTACAGTCAACCGATGCACCCCGACAACACTCAGCCTTCGCGATCTGACAGCAACAAACTCGCCTACTTCGCGAGCTTCTTCAGCGCCGCCGCCTTGTCCGTGGCTTCCCACGTTAGGTCTTTGTCTTCCTTGCCGAAGTGGCCGTAGTTCGTGGTCTTCGAGTAGATCGGGCGGAGCAGGTCGAGCTGCTTCACGATGTCGGCGGGCTTGAAGCTGAAGGTCTTGAGGACCGCGGCGAGGATGGAGTCATCGCCGACGGTGCCGGTGCCGAAGGTGTCGATGTGGACGCTGACCGGCTGCGGGTGCCCGATGGCGTAGGCAAACTGCACTTCGCAGCGCGCGGCGAGGCCGGCGGCGACGACGTTCTTCGCCACCCAGCGACCCATGTAGGCCGCGCTGCGATCCACCTTCGACGGATCTTTGCCCGAAAATGCGCCGCCGCCATGACGGCCCATGCCGCCGTAGGTATCGACAATGATCTTGCGCCCCGTCAGCCCGGTGTCGCCCTGCGGCCCGCCGACGACGAACTTGCCGGTCGGGTTGATGAGATACTTGGTCTGCGCCGTGAGCATGCCTTTCGGCAGCACGGCCTTGATGACTTTCTCGATGCAAAACTTCTCGATCTCTGCGTGCTCCGCGTCCGCCGCGTGCTGCGTGGAAATGACGACATTGGTGATGCGCACCGGCTTGCCATCCACGTACTCCACGGAAACCTGCGATTTCGCATCGGGCCGCAGCCACTTCGCCGCTTTGCCGGCCTTGCGAATCTCCGTCAGCTTCCGCCCGAGGCGGTGGGCAAACATGATCGGCGCGGGCATCAGCTCCGGCGTCTCATCGCTCGCGTAGCCAAACATGATGCCCTGGTCGCCCGCGCCCTGCTCGGCGTGCTTCTTGCCTTTCGCTTTTTTCGCATCCACGCCCTGCGCGATATCCGGCGATTGCGCGGTCAGAATGTTCTGCACGAAAATCTTGTCTGCGTGGAAAATGTCGTCGTCGTTCACGTAGCCGATCTCGCGCACCGCATCGCGGGTGATCTGCACGTAGTCGAGCTTCGCCTTCGTGGTGATCTCGCCGCCGACGATGGCGATGTTGCTTTTCACATACGTCTCGCAAGCCACGCGGCTCGTCTTGTCCTGCGCCAGACAGGCGTCGAGGACGGCATCGGAAATGGTGTCGGCGACCTTGTCGGGATGGCCTTCACCGACGGATTCGGAGGAAAAGATGTAGCGGCGTGACATGCGGGAGTTGGGCGGTGGGTTGGGTTTTGGTTTTGGGTTCGATCGGTCGAAACAACGTATTGACCAATCATGATGCGGTGATGCGTATAGCGGACTTCCGGCAGGCGTCAACGCCGAAGATGCAGCGGCAGGGCTTCCATGGGTTCGCTGCAAAGGCCGCTAGGTTCAAAGTGATGCCTTGGCGGCTGCGCCGAGAGGGAGGGCGCAGAACCCGGACGCCGGCTGCTTCGGCTTGCGCACCGCGAGCGAACTCATTGCGGAACACGGGCTTTCCGTTCCCATCCGCGGGATGGACGACTTCCATGCGCCATGGCCTTCGCAGGCGGAGCCGACGCCTTCCGCCGGCGCCGCGCGGCCGGTAAGCGCGCGGCTTTTCACTCCGCGCCGAGCGCCGCCAGCACCGCGGGCACGTCACTCAGGTCGTCGAAGAGGAAGTCCGGGGCGTGGGGGGTGAGGGCGGCGCGGGTGAATTTGCCGGTGGCGATAGCGATGGCTTGCGCGCCGATGGCGCGCGCGCAGGTGATGTCGTGGGGCGTGTCGCCGAGGACAAAGATGCGCGCGGGCGGAAAGTCGATGCCGTGGCGTGCGAGGGCACGGGCTTTGGCAAAATGGCCGAGCTGGTCGCGGTCATGGTGGTCGTCGGCATAGGCGCCGAACTCGAAGAAATGCCACACCCCGTAGTGCAGCAGCTTGATCTCAGCACCGCGGGCGAGATTGCCGGTGAGCAGCGCGAGCACCATGTCCGGGCGCGGCTTCAGCGCGTCGAGCAGCGGCAGGATGCCGGGCAGCAGGCGGCCGGGGGTGCGAGGGATTTCGCGGGCGAGGTGGTGGAGGTAGCCGTCGAAAAACGCGGTGATGTTTTCCAGCGTCTCGGGCAGGCGGTGCGCGGCCAGCATGCGGCGGACGATGCCGGAGTCGGTGCGGCCGGCGATCTCGACTTTGGAAAGGTCGTCGTCGATGCCGAAGCGGTCGCGAAAGCCGAGGCGCAGCGCGCGCTCGCCCGCGCCGCCGGAGGTCAGCAGGGTGCCGTCGATGTCGAAGAGGATGAGTTTTTTGTCCACGGTCATGGGGCCAACAGCGTGGCAAAGCCCGCGCCGCTTGTCACCCCGTCACCTCCCTGCCCCGGCATCTGCGCTCCCGGCACGCCACGCGCTTACCCCTTTCGTCTGTCCGATGAAAAAACCCGAACTGCTCATCCTCGCCCTCGCGCTGCTCGCCACTGCGGCCAAGGTGTATTGCGCGTGGACGACCATCGGCACGGCGGATGTCGCGTTTTTCGCGCAGTACGGGCACATCGTCGCCGAGCGCGGGGTGGCGGCGGTGTATCGCGAGGTGCCGATCTACAATCACCCGCCGCTGCTCACGGACTACATCGGCCTGGTCGCGGACTGGTCCGGCGGCTCGGGCCGCGCCGTGGCGCGAATGGTGCGGCTGCCGGGCATCGCCGCCGACCTGGCGCTCGTCGTCACCCTGCTGTGGGTGCGGCGCAAAACCGGCCGCCCGGCGTGGTGGGCGCTGGCGCTGTTGGCGGTCAGCCCGGTGTCCTTCATGATCTCGGGCTACCATGGCAATTTCGACCCCTTCATCGCGCTGGGCCTCACGCTCACCGCCGCCGCCTGCGTCACCGGCGACGCCCGGCTCTGCGGGCTGCTGCTCGGTCTCACGGCGCAGGTGAAAGTGATCCCCGTGCTCGTGGCGCCCGTCTTCTTTTTCTACTGGCTGCACCGGCGGCGCGCGGTGCCCTTCACCGTCACCGCCGTGGTCGTCACCCTCACCGGCTGGACCGTCCCGCTGCTTGAAGTGCCCGGCCTCTTTTTCCGCCAATCGCTTGGCCAGTCCAGCATCTGGGGCTGGTGGGGCGTTTCTTTTTTACTGCGCGCGACTGGGGTGCCGGCGCTGCACTCGTCGCTGCCGCCGTACGGGCCGGCGCAAAGTGCGGTTATTCTGGTTTTCAAAATCATCATTATCGGCGGCATCCTCGCGCTGGCGTGGCGGCGGCGCGGGCTGCCGGCGGAGGAGGTTTTCTCCACGCTGGCGCTGGCCTTTCTCGTCTTCCTCGTCTTCGCGCCGGGCTTCGGCGTGCAATACCTGCTCTGGCTCCCGCCCTTCCTCCTGCTGCGCTCGGAGGGCTGGTCGGCCGCAGTCATGGCGGCATCGGCGGCGGGGCTGTTCGCGTTTTACCACACCATCTCGGGCGGACATTTGCCGTGGGACAAAGGGCTGGTCATCCAGCCCTCGATCGGCACCTGGGGGCCGTGGCTGCTCGTGCCGTGGGTCACGCTCGCGGCGTGCCTCGGCGCGCAGCTTTGCGCACGGCGCGCACAGGCGGAAGCGGCCGGTGCATAGCCAGTCCCGCTTGCCGCCCGCGGGTTGCGCGGCCTAGCTTTCGCGCATGTCTTCACCCCGCCCGCACCCGTGAGCCTGCGCCTCGAAATGCTCCAGGTCGCGCGGCTCGCGCCGAAGCTGCTCGGCGATTCCACGGAGCTGGTCCGCAGCTTTTTCGCGCGGCAGTTTTCCGCGGCAGGCGGCGGGTGCGATCGCGCGGGGCGGCCGGATTTGTACTACACGATCTTCGCGCTCGCCGGCCTGCAGGCGCTCACGGCCGACCTCTCCACGCTCAACGCGCAACCCGCAACCTCCTGGCTCCACGGCTTTGGCGACGGCGCGGCGCTCGACTTTGTGCACCTCGGCGCACTGGCGCGTTGCTGGGCGGCGGTGGGTGTGGAGGAAATGCCGGCGGGTCGCGCGGCGGCGGTGCTCGCGCGGCTCGAGGCCTACCGCGCGGGCGACGGCGGCTACGATGGCGACGCGGGCGCGGCGCATGGCAATGCCTACGGCTGTTTCGTCGCGCTCGGGGCCTACCAGGATTTGCGCGCCGCGCTGCCCGAGCCGCTGCGCATGGTGCAGTGCCTGAAGTTTCTCGAAACCCCCGACGGCGCGTGGGCCAATGCCCGCGGCCTCCGCACCGGCTCGACGAACGCCACCGCCGCCGCCGTCACCCTGCTGCATCAGCTCCGCCTACCCGTCCACGCCGCCGTCGGCGACTGGCTGCTCGCGCAGGCGCACCCGGACGGCGGATTCCGCGCCATGCCCGCTGCGCCCCTGCCCGACCTGCTCTCCACGGCCACCACGCTCCACGCCCTCGCCTGCCTCGAAAAGCCGGTGCCCGGGCCGATCCGCGAGCGGTGCCTGGATTTCATCGACACCCTTTGGAGCGCCGACGGCGGCTTCCACGGCCACTGGGCCGACGACGAACTCGACGCCGAATACACCTTTTACGGCCTGCTCGCGCTCGGCCACCTCAGCCTCGGCTGAGCGCGCTCAGGGCAGCGCAAAAGGCATGTTGCGCTTGCGGCACCACTCCGCGGCGCGCGGGTCGCCGGCCTCGGCGGCCTTGCGGTACAGGGCCTGCGCCTGCAGGCCGTTCTTGGCCACACCGAGCCCCTCGTCCAGGCACTGGGCGTAGTTGAACATGCTCGACTCATCGCCGCCTTCAGCACCTTTTTGAAAAAGCTCGGCGGCCTTTTTCGGATTGGCCGCGGGCACACCGCGGCCGGTCATGTAGAGCACGCCGAGATTGCCGAGCGCTTTCAGGTTTCCCTTGCCCGCGGCGGCGTTGAAAAGCCGGAAGGCCTCGGCAAAATCCTGCTTCACCCCGGTGCCGTGCGAGTAGCAGTCGCCCAGCTTGTTGGTCGCCCGCGTGTCGCCCGCGTCGGAGGCGGCCCGCAGCAGCTCGATGCCGCGCGCCTCGTCTTTCTCCACGCCTTTGCCAAAAAGGTAGCACTCGCCGAGCGCGAATTTTCCGCCAACGTCGCCCTTGTCCGCCGCCGCCTGGAAACATTCCGCCGCCTTGACCACGTCGGCTTTGCTGGCGCCCCGGCGTTTCGAGAGCATGAAGCCGTACTGCGTGAGCGCGCCGGGATCGCCTTTCTCGCTCGCGGTGGCATACCAGTTGAGCGCCACGGTCGGCTCAGCAGTGCGGAGGTTGTCACCAATGAGCATCATCGCCGAGAGGATGTCGAGTTGCGCGGCCTCGGTGATCTGCGGGCGCATGGAGGTGAACTCCGCAAACGAGATCGGGCTCGGCCGGTCGCGCAGATGATTGAGCAGCGTCTCGAGATGGTTTTTGCCCACGGGGGATTCGGGAAACTCGCGCGCGATGGCCAGCCACGCGTCGAGCGAAGGCTCCCACTTGCCGCCTTCCTCCAGCGTCTGCGCCTTGGCCAGCCGCGCCTTCAGCATGTCCTGCCGGGTGGGCGGCGCGGGCGTGGCCGGCGGCGGCGGCGGCGCGGGCGTGGCCGGCGCAGGCGTGGCTTTGGGCGGCGGCATGACCTTGGGTTCGTCGGGCGGCGTGACCGGCGGGGTTTCCGTTTTCGGTTCGCCGAGGTCGGGCGGCGGCGCGGGCTCGCGGTGTTCAGCCACCGTTTTGTCGCCCCCCTGGTGCAGGAAAAAATAACCGCCTGCCCCAAGCAAAACGGCGGCGACGGCCAAGGCGATGAGCGTGACCGGCGCTTGCTTTTTCGCCGGCGGCCGCGGCGGCGGGACCACGGGCGCGACGGAGCGCGCGGCCACCGGCGCGGCGGCCGAGACGTGCGCCTCGTGGCGGCGCACCTGCAAGCCGTCGAGTTGGGCGAGCGCGGTGCAAAACTCCTGCGCGCTGGCAAAGGAACGCGCCGGGTCGAGCGCGCGGTGCAGCACTTCATTGCCCTCCTCCGAGAGCGTGGCGAGCGGCGTGTAGCGCGGGCCGGACGCACCGCCCAACGCCACCGGCGAGAGCGTGCCGCCGAGCAGCTCATATCCGAGCGCCGCCAGCGCCTGGATGTAGCGCGGCCGCAGCTCCACGTCCTCCCCTTTTCCACCCGCCGCCGCCTCGACCATGGTCTGGCCGCCCGCCCAGGTCTGCGACGAGGCGAGGTCGCCCTTGAAGCCCAGCGGATACAGCTTCAGCACAAACGGCGCCCACTCTGCGAGGGGCGCGCGCAGCAGCGTGTCCTTCGCCATGGGCTGCGCGAAATGCACGAACACCTGGTGCAGACCAAACTCCAGCCCGCCGAGCCCGAGCCCGAGCGCGTGATCCACGCCCGCCGCGGCCTGCTGGAGCAGCGCGAGCGTTTCGCCAGCCTCGAGCTCGCGGCGGGCGCGCAGCAGTTCGAGCAGCGAAAAGCCGCCCGTCCATTCCAGCGCGATGAAGCTCGCCCGTTCGATGGTTTCAAAATCAAAAACGCCGAGCAGGTTCGCGTGCCGCACCGGCCGCAGCTTTTCCACCTCGCGCTCCAGCACCGTGCAGGCGCCCGCGTCGTCGAGGAATTCCCGGTGCAACACCAGCACCCGCACGTCGCGCTGCGCGGTGCCGTCGTAGGCGCGAAAGGCGCGCCCGGCGTTCGTCTCGCCGAGCACCTCCCTGATGCGGTAGCGGCCTGCGAGCACCACGCCGACCTCGAACCGCGTCTCGCCCGGACGCTCCGATGACGTCTCCAAAAGCGTGTCGAAATTTTCGTCGTCCTCAGCCGCGCCGCCTGCCGCCGCCGGCGCCGCGGCGCTGCCTTCGAGCGCGTCCTCGATCGCCTTGCGCAGTTCGTTCGGCGTTTGAAAGCGGTCGTCGGGATCTTTCTCCAGCATCTTGCGCAGCACGTCCGCGACGGCGGGCGGGAGGTTTTCCATCTTCTCGAAAGGCGGCGGCTTCGAGAGATGCTGGCTCATCACCTGCGCCATGGAGCCCGCGAACGGCGCCTGCCCGGCGAGCATGTACCAGAGCGTAATGCCCAGCGAATAGATGTCCGAGCGCACGTCGATTTCCTTTTCCTCGAGCTGCTCCGGGCTGGCGAAATGCGGCGTGCCCACGAAGCCCCCCAAGCTCAGCGAGGCCATGTCTTCGCCCTCGGTGAGCAGCGAGGTTTTTGCCAGGCCGAAGTCGATCACCTTGGCCACGATCTCATCGTCCTCGCGCACCAGCATGAGGTTTGCCGGCTTGATGTCGCGATGCACGAGGCCGCATTGCGCCGCCGCATTCAGCGCGCGCGCGACTTGCGCGGTGATGGTCAGCGCCATCAGCGGCGCGAGCGGCCCCTGGCGCTTGATCAGCGCCTCCACCGTCTCGCCGTCGATGTATTCCATAGCGTAAAACCAGGTGTCGCCCTCCGTGCCGAGATGGAAAACCGACGCCACATGCCGGTGGCGGAGCTTCGCCGCCGAACGCGCCTCGCGCACAAATCGCTGCCGCGCGACCTCGCTGTTCAGGTAAGTCGCATTGATGACCTTCAGCGCCACAGTCATGCGCAGGCTGGTGTCAAACGCCTTGTAGGTGATGCCCATCGCCCCGCGCCCGAGTTCGTACAGCGAACCGTCATCGCGGGTCTGAACTTCGTAGTGGTCGAAAATGGCGGCCTCGGGCATGGTTGTTTCTTACGTATGCGTAGCGCGTGAGAAGTGTGTGAAGTTGCAGTTTTTTGCAGCCATGCGCAATCTGCAACCCGCATAGTGCCAGACCCAATGGGAGCGAAACTCAAGATCCAACCCGCTGCCGCCGAACCTTTCGAGGTCGGCATCGGCAACACCGCGTCCATCGGCCGCACGCGGGAAAACTCCGTCTGCCTCAGCTTCAGCCCGCTGGTCTCCCGCCAGCACGCGCTCATCCGCTGCCACAATGGCTGGCAGTACCAGCTCATCGACCTCGGCAGCCGCAACGGCACCTACGTCAATGACGAGCGCGTGGTCATGCCTGTCACCCTCGCCGACGGCGCGAAAATCCGCATCGCCGACAACCAGATGATTTTCGTGGAGCACGACGACGAGCCCGGCAGCGACACCAACGCCATGACCATGGTCGGCAGCGTCGATCATTCCGTGGTCGAGGCGCGGCCCGTGGCGCTGCTGGTCTGCGACATCCGCGGCTTCAGCACCATGTCGGAAAAAGTGCCCGGCGAGGACATGGCGCAGACCCTCGGCGCATGGTTCCGCGAGACCGGCAACATCGTGGCCCAGAGCGCCGGGACGATCGACAAATTCATCGGCGACGCCATGCTCGCCTACTGGGGCGCGACCGGGCGCGGCGTGTCCGACTGCGGCACGGCCTTTGCCGCCGCGAAACGCATGACCGCCCTCGCCGATGCGCGCACTTGGCCGAACGGCGAGCCCTTCCGCATCGCGGTGGCCCTCCACTACGGTCGCGTGACCTGCAGCAATGTCGGCGTCACCGCCGCCCGCGACGCCACCATCATCGGCGACGCCGTGAACACCGTCTTCCGCCTCGAAGCCTTGTCGAAAGAACTCGGCCAGCGCGTGCTCATGTCTGGCGATTTCGCGGAGCAGATGCCCGACAAAAAAAAGTTCAAGGACACCGGCGAGCACACGCTGAAAGGCAAAGTGCAAACGGTGCGAACCTTTGGGCTGGTGGAGTAGCGACTCGTGGCAGCTGGGCAACATTCCCTGCTGATAGCATCCCCGCCGCCCCCCTGTGAGAAACATCGCGCATCCTGCCTTGCTTTTTGCGTTGGCCCTAATGGCCGCCAAGCCCGTTCACGCCACACCTGGTGACCTGGACGCTGCTTTCAATGGCGGCGGCACTGTCATCACCCCGTTTACACAGAATGGCAACGGCTTCACCTACAGCGGCGCGCACGGCTACGCGGTGGCGGTGCAGCCGGACGGCAAGATCGTGGCGGGTGGGTATGCCTATACTGGCACCGGGGTCGATGACTTCGCGCTGGTCCGCTACGATACCAATGGGGCGCTGGACAGCAGCTTCAACGGGACTGGCAAGGTGACGACGAACTTTAACCCAGTGGACTATAGCTACGAGCAGGCTTGGAACATGGCCTTGCAGAGCGATGGAAAAATCGTGCTCGCGGGCTACACGGTGTTGCCGGGGAATAACAACTCCGTCTTTGCCTTGGCGCGCTACAACGCCGGGGGCACGCCCGACACGACCTTCAATGGCACCGGGCGCGTGACCACGCCGATCGGTGCCGGCGGACATGACATCCCCACCGGAATTGCCATTCAACACGACGGGAAGCTCGTGGTGTGCGGGATCTCGTGGACCACTGGCAGCGGGAACTCCGTCTTCGCAGTGGCTCGCTACAATCCCAACGGCACGCTGGACGGAACGTTCAATGGGACGGGGATCGTGACCACGGCCATCGGCACCTCCGCCTCCGGCGACGATGCGAACGCCGTGGCATTGCAGGCCGATGGAAAGATCATCATTGCGGGAACGACTTGGCATGTGGCTAGTGCCGCCAAGCAGATTGCGGTGGTGCGTTACCAAGCGGACGGGAGTCTGGATGCTAGCTTCAATGCCACGGGCCAAGTCACCACGGCCATCAGCGGCAGCTACCACACGGAAGGTCGGGGTGTGGCGGTGCAAGCCGATGGAAAAATTCTGGTTGCAGGCGCTGGCATTGCGAACAACGGAGATTCCAAAGTCGCCTTGGTCCGGTACGCCGCGAATGGCGCGCTCGATACGAGTTTCAATGGAACGGGCAGCGTAATCACTGCGCTGGGCAGCACTGTGAGCGGACGGAGCGTAGTCGTGCAGGGTAATGGCAAAATCGTGGTGGTCGGCAACACCACGACTAACGGCTCCGATTTCGCTCTCGTGCGCTACACCTCCGGTGGGGCCCTGGACACCTCCTTCCACGGCACGGGCAAAGTGACGACGGACCTCGGCACCGACGACGGGGCCGCCGGCGTGGCGCTGCAAAGCGACGGGAAAATCGTAGCCGTCGGCCAGTCCGGCTACCAAGGAATCCGGGGGCCGCAATTCGGCTTCGCATTGGCGCGGTATGACGGCGGCTCCCCGGGCGACGCGGATGGCGACGGCCTGCCAGACACCTGGGAGCTGGCTTCCTGGCCCACCGTCGCCGGGCACAGTGGCGAGGACGATTCTGACCACGATGGCCTGACCAATATTCAGGAACTCGCCTTCGGTCTGAACCCGACCATCCCCGACGCCGCCAGCCTGCCGCAACCCGTCATCGAAGGCGGCTACCTGACAATTACGGTCACCAAGCACCCCGGAGTCGCCTATCAGGTGGAAAGCGCGGCCACGCCGCTCGGCGCCCAGCCCGGGTCCTTTAGTTCCGCGACGACGACCGTGCTGACCAACAACACCACGACGCTCAAAGTGCGCGACAACGTCCTCTTCGGCACGCCGCCTGGGCGCTTCCTCCGCGTGCAGGTACTCGCCGCGCCATAAGGTGCCGGGCGTTAACTCGCATCCTTACGCTTCCAGTGGCACCTCGTGGTATTGCAGCGCCCACTCGCGCATGAAACGGACGCGCTCGGGGCGGATGCGGTAGATGATGAGCGCGGGGTTTTCCGGCGAGTCGAGGTAGCGGCGGAGGAGCGCGTTGCTTTCCCAAATCTCGCGCAGCAGGGCGGCGTCGGTGAGCACTTCGGCGGTGCCGGTGATGCGTACCTGGTCGTGGTGCTCGTCGAGGTAGCACAGCTCGACTTTGGGGTTCGCGGCGATCTCGTGCGTCTTGCCGTAGCTACGGAGGTTCGCCACGTAGATCGTGAAACCGTCCACGCGCACCGGCGAGACGGGGCGCAGGCGCGGCTGGTCGCCGTCGAGGGTGGCGAGCTGGGGAAATTTCGCGCGCGCGATGACGGCGCGGGCGAGTTCGGGAAGCTCCTCGGGCGCGATGGGCTGGGGCACCGGGCCGGCCATGGCGGCGCTACGCTGGCGCGCCGGTCAGGCCGGGCGGGTAGTCGGGCGCGATGATGATGCCCTCCTCGCGCTTGAGCGGCGGCGGCTCGGAGGGCGGGCGCGGCGGCTTGGTCGGCGCGGTCGGCGGGGTCAGCATGCGCCCGTGGTCGAGGATGTCCTTGATCTGCTTGCCATCGAGCGTCTCAAATTCCAGCAGCGCCTTGGCAATGATCTCGAGCTTGTCGCGATGGTCGGTGATGAGTTGAAGCGCCCGCGCGTAGGCGTCGTCGCAGAGTTTGCGCACTTCGGTGTCGATCATCTGGGCGGTGGCTTCGCTGTATTCGCGGCCCTGGCCGAGATTGCTGCCGAGGAAGACGTAGTCGTCGTTCTTGCCGTACTCGACCATGCCCATCTTTTCGCTCATGCCCCATTCGCAGACCATCTTGCGGGCGAGCCGGGTCATCATTTTGATGTCCATGCCCGCGCCGGTGGAAAGATCGTGGGTGTAAAGCTCCTCCGCGATCCGCCCGGCGGCGGTCATCGCCAGCCGGTCGAGCGCCTCCTTTTTGCCCAGTGAATACTGATCGCCCACCGGCAGCGACATGGTGACGCCGAGCGCGCCGCCGCGCGGGATGATGGTGACCTTGTGCAGCGGGTCGGTGTTTTCCAACAGGACGCTGGCGAGGGCGTGGCCGGCCTCGTGCCAGGCGGTGGAGTTTTTTTCCTTGTCGCTCATCGCCATGCTCCGGCGTTCGCGGCCCCAGCGCACCTTGTCGCGGGCTTCTTCAAATTCGTCGTTGGTGATTGCCTTCAGCCCGCGCCGCGCGGCGATGAGCGCCGCCTCGTTGATGACATTCGCCAGCTCTGCGCCGGAGAAGCCGGGCGTGCCGCGCGCGACGATGGAGAGGTCCACGTTTTCCGCGAGCTTCACCTTTTTCGCATGCACGCGGAGGATTTCCTCGCGGCCTTTCACGTCGGGCAGTGAGACCGTGACCTGCCGGTCAAAACGCCCCGGTCGCAGCAGCGCGGGATCGAGCACGTCGGCGCGGTTGGTGGCGGCGATGATGATGACGCCCTCCTGCGTGTCGAAGCCATCCATCTCCACGAGCAGCGCATTGAGCGTCTGTTCGCGTTCGTCGTGCCCGCCGCCCATGCCGTGTCCACGGTGCCGGCCCACGGCGTCGATTTCATCGATGAAAATAAGGCACGGCGCGGACTTTTTGCCTTGCTCAAACATGTCGCGCACCCGGCTGGCGCCCACGCCCACGAACATCTCCACAAAGTCCGAGCCGCTGATCGAAAAGAACGGCACATCCGCCTCGCCGGCGATGGCGCGAGCCAGCAGCGTTTTGCCCGTGCCCGGTGCGCCGATCATAAGCACGCCCTTCGGAATGCGTCCGCCGAGCTTCTGGAATTTCTTCGGGTCGCTCAGAAACTCGACGATTTCCTGCACCTCCTCCTTGGCCTCCTCCACGCCGGCCACGTCCTTGAAGGTGATCTTGTTTTTGTCCCGCGACATCATGCGCGCCTTGGATTTGCCAAAATTCATCGCGCCCTTGCCGGCCATGCGAATTTGCTGACGGAAGAAGAAGTAGAAAATCATCAGGATCAGCCCCAGCGGCAGAAAAATATTCAGCAGCGCCGACGCGAGAAAAGTGCTGTCGGTCCTGGGCGTGACCTTGATCCCGTGCGCCTCGATCTGCCATTTGAGATACGGATCGAACTGCAAATTGATCTGCGTTTTGAACCGCTCCCCAATCTGCCGGCCATTCTCGGGCAGGAGGGAGCCCATGAGGAAATCCGTCGCACTGCCGGGCTCCGATACGAGGTCGATGCCTTTTTTGTCGATGCGATCGGCCTCCAGCGCCGTGATGAAATCAGGATACGCCAGCTCCTTCGTTCCACCTATCATGGGCCCGCCGCCATTATGAAAAACGTAGGCCCCGCCCAGCATGGCGATGGCGATGGCAAAGAGCACCAGCCCGCGCCAGTTAAAATTCGGGTCGCCGCCGGTGCCGTTGCCGTTGGGCGGGCGGTTGCTTTTGGGTGAACGAGGGTCGGGCTGGGCCATAGAGGTGTCGGTGGTGCTGGGAAAGGGTTGGCAGGCTAAAGGATCGTTCCGGCCCGCGCAACGGATGCTTTCCAGCGCGAAAGCTAGGGGCCTTCGCAGTGCGGTCAACCGGGATTGCGCGCAGCCCGCCGCCCGCGCCGACCATTTACAATCGCCCCAGTGGAACGCTATGCAGCGCGCGGCGCTCTGGAGTTGCAGGGCGCGCCGCATCGGAAGCGGTTTTCGTTTAAAAAAACACCTGGCTGCCGCTGCCTGCGGGCGACGTGTCGAACGCTTTTCTCGCGGAATCTGAGCGCGCTTTTCGTCCTGGACCGCAGCTCGCGCGAGGTGCGCAAATACGCCCTGGGCGATCTGCAACCCGCGGGCGCGGAAGGGCCGCTCGCCATTTTCGACCCCGCGGCGCGCACCATGGGTTTTCGCCGTAACGCAGCAAGCCGGACTTGTCGAACATCCCGCGCCGAAGGGAATGTGCGCGGCGGGCGTTGACACGATTTTTCCACGGCACCATAGTCGCGCCCACTTCGCTCCGCGGGGCGGTTTCGACTCATCGAAAAGCCCCGCTGCGATCCATCCACACCACCCGCAAAACCACCACACCTCACTTCCCATGGCTGACATCTCCGCAGGCAAAAACCTCCTTTCCGCCGACGTCGAAATCAAAGGTTCCATCAAGTTCCAGAACGAACTCACCATCGACGGCAAGGTCGAGGGCGAGATCACTTCCACCGGCACGCTGACCGTGGGCGAGAACGCGGAAATCCGCGGCGAGATCAAGACCAAGTCCGCCACCGTGCTCGGCAAGGTGCATGGCAACATCACCGTTGAGGAGCGCTGCGAACTCAAGGCCCGCGCCGTCCTCCATGGCGACCTCAAGGCGGCGCGCCTGGTCATCGAGGAAGGCGCCACCTTTGTCGGCAAATCCGAAGTAACGCCCAAAGGCGCGGCGCGTCCGCAGGAAGCCCCGCGCGCGGCCGCCACCGCCCGCTAAACGCGGCCCGCCGTGGCCAATACCCCAAAACCGGCTGATAAGGTCAGCGCTGACTGCCCACACTGCGGGTTCAGCCAGCTCGAGTCGGCGTTCGCCAAATCGACCTTCTGCCGCAAGTGCGGGCAGCACTATTCGATCGAGAAGCTGCTGGCCAAAGAAGTCGCGAGCCTTAAGGGGCCGTCTATTTTCGACAAGCTCTCGAAGATGGTCGCGGGCGAAAAAGTCCGCGACATCTGCTGCTTTAGCTGCGGCCATCGGCAGCAGGTCAGCAGTGCCGCGCAGTCCAGCCTGTGCCCGCAGTGCAGCTCGTACGTGGACCTGCGGGATTTCAAAATCGCCGGGCCGTTTGGGCGCAGCATCCAGACTCAGGGCGAGATCGTCATCACGGCGAAAGGCGACGTGACCAGCGCGAAGATCGCGTGCGGCGCGGCGGTCATTGAAGGCAAGCTGCGCGGCCAGCTTCTTTGTACTGGCGAGGCGCGGATGAAAGTGCAGGGCCGGTTCCTCGGTGACCTCGACGCGCAGCTGCTGCTCATCGACAAAAAGGCCGACATCGAATTTGCCCGCGTAGTGAAGGCGCGCGGTGTCGAGGTCCACGGGAAAATCTCCGCGAACATCCAGTGCGACGGCTGCGTAAAAGTGGCGTCCGGCGGCGTGCTCGACGGCAGCATCCAGGCGCGGTCCTTCGTCGTCGAGAAAGGCGGCTACTTCAGCGGCGAGCTGGCGATCGGCCAGGAGGAGTTGACCCAGCGTGAGCTGGGCGAGGCCCACGGTTTCGTCACCGGCGACGCACCAGCATAGCGGTGCGTGCCGCTATGGAGGCGGCGCGGTCGCGGGCAAGCTGCACCCGCCTTTGCCCCGCGCCGCACGCGGCCCGGCTACGGACGCCGGCGGAATCTCCTCAGCAAACCCAGCCCAGCCATGCCGAGCAGGCCGAGGGACGAGGGCTCTGGGGCCGATTGCACGGTGATCGAGGATGGGTCGCCGGCCACGTAAAAGGAACCGGTGATGCGGATGAAGTCGGGGTTATTGATCGGAATAGAGCCAATGGTGCCGGAACTCGTGACGACGGTGCTAAAGGCTCCGCCCGCGAGGTTGAGGTAGCTAAAGTTCAGCGTGCCCATGGCGGTCGGCGTACCGCCGCTGACCGACCAGAAATTCATTTCGCCTCCAAACTGCGCATACGAGCCGGGGGCGGTGCCGACATTGCCGAAGACATTGAAGCTGCGGGTCACATTCGAAGGCAACACCCCGCTCAGGAAGCCCGCACTGTTCGGAGAGTTCACGAGGTCGTAGTCGATGCTGTAGTCCAACTGCTCATAGGCATACGACGAGGCTCCAACTTGATTGATGGACATGAACAGCCCGATTTGCGCGTCATCAATGAAGTCGCCGAGCGGAGCTATGTAGCCTTGGATCAAGGAAAACGCGGAGTTTCCCGGCACATCGGCGAAGCTCGAAAAAGAGCCCGGCCCGCTGAAAGGCGTGACCCCGCTGGGCGCGAAAAAAGGCGACGGCGGCGGCGCACTGGCGATGAGAAAGGTGGCCGTAGGGAGATACGGCCCGGGGCCGACGGGCAGCCATGACGGGGGCAGCGACAGCGGGAATCTGTCCTCGTAGAGGTCGCTCTGCGAACCGAAGTAGGCATCGACGTTGGAGACGAGCACAGTGTTGAGGGCGGCGTGCGCCCTGCTGCTGACGAAACTCCACGCGAGCGTGGCGCAGCAGGTGAGGATGATGGGGCGGGTGTTCATGGGAGGTGCGGGGGAGTTTGCCCGGACGTTCCCCTCGGCTGAGGAGAATTGGTTTTCGTCAAAGCGATGGATAGTCCACGGGAGCGACCGGCCGTTTGTCAATCGTGCATTTTTCGCCTCGGTGCTTGCGCTCAGCACCCCGTTGCGGGTGAAGTGCAGGCCGCTCCACCGCCTTTCCGCATGAACATCCACGAATACCAAGCCCGCGAACTCTTTGAAAAATTTGGCGTCGCCACCACTCGCGGCGCCGTCGCCCACAGCGCCGACGAAGCCGCCGACGCGGCGGCGAAACTTGGCACCAAAGAGTTCATGGTGAAGGCGCAGATCCATGCGGGCGGAAGGGGCAAAGGGACATTTACGAGCGGCTTCAAAGGGGGCGTCCACATGGCCACCTCGGTCGATCAGGTGCGTGATCTCGCGGGCAAAATGCTGGGCCAGACGCTTGTCACCCATCAGACCGGGCCGGAGGGCAAGCTCGTCCGCAAGGTGCTCATCGCCGAGCCCGCGACCATCGCGCGCGAACTCTATTTCGCCATCCTCCTCGACCGCGCGAGCAGCGCGCCGGTGGTCATCGCCAGCACCGAAGGTGGCATGGACATCGAGCACGTCGCCGAGCACACGCCGGAGAAAATCTTTCGCGAGCCCATCCACCCGGTGCTCGGGCTTCAGCCGTTCCAGTCGCGCAAAATCGCCAAGGCGCTCGGCCTTTCCGGCCCGCAGATCGGCGCGGCGGCGAAACTCTTCGGCGCGATGTTCAAGCTCTTCATCGCGCGCGACTGCTCGCAGATCGAGGTGAACCCGCTCGTCGTCACCAAGACCGGCGAACTCATGGCGCTCGATGCGAAATTCAACTTCGACGACAACGCGCTCTACCGGCAGCCCGACATCGTCGCCATGCGCGACAAGAGCGAGGAAGACCCGCGCGAAGTCGCCGCCTCCGAATTTTTGCTCAACTACATCGGCCTCGACGGAAATATCGCCTGCCTCGTCAACGGCGCGGGCCTCGCGATGGCCACCATGGACATCATCCAGTACGCCGGCGGCAAGCCCGCGAACTTCCTCGATGTCGGCGGCGGCGCGACTAAGGAACAGGTCACGGCGGCCTTCAAAATCATCCTTAGCGATCCGCGCGTGGAGGGCATTCTCGTCAACATTTTCGGCGGCATCATGGACTGCAACATCATCGCCACCGGCATCCTCGCCGCAGCGAAAGAAACCGCGCTCAGCATCCCGCTCGTCGTCCGCCTCGAAGGCAACAACGTCGCCGCCGGGAAAGCCACGCTCGCCGGCAGCGACCTCGCCATCATCCCCGCCGACGACCTCGCCGACGCGGCGAAGAAGATCGTCGCCGCAGTGAAAGGATCCTAGGAAAACCAGCCACGGATGGACCCGGCTCAGCACGGATGGGTATGTAAAATCCGCGTTTCATCCGTATCCATCCGTGCCTAAAAAAACACGTCCGAAACTCCGCCTGCACGAGCCATGACCCCGATCACCGAAATCGCCTTTACCTGCTACCCCGTCACCGACATGGCGCGGGCGCGCGCCTTTTACGAAAACATCCTTGGCCTGAAGCCAACCATGATCCACGCGTCGCCCGATGGGCCGGAATGGACCGAATATGAAATCGGCGGTGGCGCGTTTTCCCTCGGCCAAGCGCCGGGCTGGACCCCGAGCGCCGACGGCGCGAGCGTCGCCTTTGAAATGGAGGACTTCGACGCCGCCATCGCCGAGCTGAAAGCGGCGGGCGTCACTTTCAAAATGGAACCCTTCCCCACGCCTGTCTGCCGAATGGCCTTCGTCCTCGATCCCGAAGGCAACACCGTCTGCATCCACCGCCGCCACTCTCACTAATTCATAATTCTGAATTCATAACTTCCTCCTCATGGCCATCCTCGTCACCCCATCCACCCGCATCCTCGTCCAAGGCATCACCGGCGACTTCGGCTCGCGCCACGCGCGGCTGTCGCTCGACTACGGCACGCAGCTCGTCGCCGGCGTCACGCCGGGCAAGGGCGGGCAGGTCTTTGAACACGGCGCGCATCGCGTGCCGATCTTCGACACCGTCGCCGAAGCCGCGCGCGAAACCAGTGCGACGGTCAGCACCATTTTCGTCCCGCCGCCGTTCGCCGCCGACGCCATCATGGAGTGCGTGGATGCCGGGCTCGCGCTCGCCGTCGCCATCACCGAAGGCATCCCGGTCAATGACATGGTGCGCGTGAAATACGCCATGCAGGGCGCGAAGACGCGGCTCATCGGGCCGAACTGCCCCGGCCTCGTCACGCCCGGCACCGGCGAGAAATCGCACGGCGGCTGCCGCATCGGCATCGCGCCCGGCTACATTCATAAAAAAGGCAATGTCGGCGTCGTCTCGCGCAGCGGCACGCTGACCTACGAGGCCGTGTGGCAGCTCACCTCGCGCGGCTTTGGGCAAAGCACCTGCGTCGGCATCGGCGGCGATCCGGTCAATGGCAC
>JANPHJ010000326.1:0-7815 GCA_031424395.1 Chthoniobacter sp. | reverse complement strand
GATTCGTGCTGTGGAAGTTGATGGAGTTACCCCCGACGGCGAACTTCGTGCCCGGCGTGGTATCTGGATTGGCCGGCTGCCCGCTGGCATCGAAGTAAGCCGCGCCGACGTGGAGCGGCTGATGGATGTCGCCCACATAATGCACGAGCAGCTTCAGCGCGGTCTTCTGCGTGATGTGGGTCGGGTTGTTCGTCCCATTGCTCTTCCCCTCGATGATCGCGATGCAGTTGCGCACCATGTGGACGACATCGATCTTCGACGCCCCGACCGAGCTGGCGCTGTACTTCCGTTTGGAGGTGCCAGTGGTGGCGCGGGGTCGGGAAGTCCCGGCGGCGACGACGCCTCAAGGACCGGCCGGAAGGGCTCGGGGCGGGGCGGGGCCGGGCGCGAATGCGCCGGTGGCACGCCGGCTCAGCGCTCCTCGTCGAGGAGGGTGTCGTCCACTTTTTTCAGCACCAGCTCGGGGCGCTGCAGGGCGACGGTGAGGAGCTGGTCTTCGCGCTGCAGGACGACGCTGCCATCGCTGATGCGCTGCACGCGGATGCGGGGTACGGGGGCGGGCGCGGGGGCGCCGGGGACCGGCGGGGCGGCGACACTGCGGGGCATTTTCAAAAATTCGCCTTCGCTGTAGGCGCGGCCATTGATCACCGCGAGCGAAGCGCCGGGGCCGCTGCCGAGCAGGATGCTGGTGACCCGAAAGCTGGCGGCATCGAGCACGGACTTCGCGACGGCCACGGCGGCCACGGAGGAGGACACGCCTTTGCGATGGACCCAGCCGATGGGCCAGAACGGGGCGCGCGCGGTATCGTCGGCGCAGGCGAAGCTGGAGCGGCGCTTGAGCTGGTAGGGCTCGGGCGCGGGGGCGGGGGCGGCCTCGGCCTTGACCGGGGCGTCCGCAGGTTTGGCGGGCGCGGCATTTTCAGCCTGCAAGGAGGCGGCGCACAGCAGGGTGCCGGCGACGGTGAGGAGGTGGCGGGTAGGGCTCATTGCTTGACGGTATTGGTGACGGTGAGGAGCGCGTGCTGCAGCTCGACATCTTCGCGGCTGGCATCGAGCTGCACGGTGTTGATCTCGACGAGGGGCTCGTCGTTTTCGAGCTGGGCGATGGCGGTGGCAAAGCGGATGAATCCGACCTTCGGCAGATCGATGGCCCAGGAGAGCTGGCGGAAGCCGACCATCTCCTTGACCACGGCTTCGCTCTGCAGGCGGGTCGAACTTTTCTCCAAGCCCTGCCTTTTGAAAAAGTCCGCAATCCGCGGCGGAAACCACGCGACGGGTGAGCCCTCGGGGATCAGCGCGGTGACCTGCTTGGTGGTGGACATGCGCTGCGGCACGGCAGCCTCCAGCTCGCGGGTGTGCTGGATCTGGGCCTTGGCGGCGACGATCTCGGGACCGAGCGCGGTCACGCTTTTCGCCAGGGCTTCCTGATGCAGGGTGAGCGGGCCGAGCAGCAGATTGAAGTAGCTGTAGACGACCCCCATGACGAGGAGCGCGGCGAGGGCGATTTTCTGGATTTCTTCTTTGCCGAGGTTCATTTCTTTTTGCGTGCGGTTGGGTCGGCGACGGGTTCGGCGCCGGCATAAAGCTCGAGGCTGATGGCAAACATAGCGGTGGGCACCTGTCGGCCGTCCAGCATGACCTGCTCGGCGCCGTCCTCCAGCGAGCGGAATTTCGAGCTGACCTTCTGGTGGGTGGTCGCGAATTTATCCGCCAGCGCGGTGCGCAAATCCTCGGCGACCTTGCGGGCATCGGCTCCGGCGGAGAGCCCGTCGAGCGAGATGGAGCAGCGCCGGAGCCGGTCGCCGCTGATGTCGCCGGCCATGCGCGTGAGCTGCACCTCGCGCGGCACGACCTGCATGATCTGCTCGAGCAGGGGCGCCCAGTAAAAGCGGTCCTCGACTTTTTTGACCAGGAGGTCGCCGGACTTCATCTCGGCGTTGATCTCGATCTCGCGTTTTTTGGCGGCTTTGGCCAGCGGCTCGAGCTTGGTGAACTCGCCTTTCACCGTCATGAGCTGGCTGCTGATGTGGTGGTACTGCACGAGCTCGAGGACATAGTAGCCGGCAAAGCCCGCGATGACCGCGGCCAGGCCGTAGAGTGAAAGCTTCAGCGGGTCGCGGCGCTTGATCGCCTTCGCCTTGTTGACTTCGTGGTAGAGATTCAGGTGCAGGCCCATGGTCTTAGTTCCCTTTCAAAAGTTCGGCCGCCGCGCCGCAGGCGACATTGAGATCGAGCGCCTCGAGCGCAAAGCCCGCGGCCTGGCCGGCGCCGAGCGCCGTCTCGCATTTGCCGGCCGCACTCCACGACTCGCAGGGCAGGGCGATTTCGTCGCCGAGCACTTTGAGCAGCGCGGGCGATTTGGCCGGGCCGCCGGAGACGAAGATTTTGCTTACCGTCTCCTCATGCCGGTGCTCGAGGAAGCCGATGGAATTCTGGATCTCGCGGATCAGCGAGGAGAGCGCCACGCGGCAGTATTCCACCATGACCTCATCCTCCTGCTCGAGCGCCAGGATCACCGCCGCACGCTCCTCCCCGCTCATCGCGGTGAGCGCGTCGAGCAGCGCCTTGCCGCCGAAGTCGATCGACCGCACCAGGATCAGCTCGCGCTTTGAGCCGACCATAACGGTCGAGCCGGTGTGGCCGATATCGACGAGAAAAAAGGCCTGCTCGTTGAAGATTTCCGGGAAGGCAAACTCAAACGCGTTGAAGGCGCAGATGGGGGCCAGCTGCATGGCGCCCAGGCTCGCTCCGCTGTGCTCGACCGCGCCGCCGACCAGCGAGACCTGGGCGCGCGGCAGGCCGCCGACGAGATACTTTTTCCGCCCAGCGACCTCGGGATCGGCGCTCTGCTCGGTGGTTGGAATCTGGTCGCAGTCGAGAACGAAGTCCTTGCAGTCCTGGTTCAGCAGCGCCATGCCGTTGAGCCGCAGCGCGTCGCGCAGGAGATGCACCGGGGTCTCCGGCTGCTCAATGATGCGGATGAGCGCGTCGGGGCTGGAGACGCCCACGGCGCAAGCTCTCGCCGAGCCGCCCATGGTTTTGAACAGCGCCTTCAGCTCCTGCTCGAGGCGGTCGGCGGAATCCACCGGCCCGCTAAGGACATGCGAGGCGTAATGCGTGACCACGAAGCGGTTCGCGGCCTTGCGCTGGAGCAGCACGGACTTGAGCGAGTAGCGGCCGAGGTCGATGCCGATTGCGGATGTGAGAGCTTTTGCCATTGCGATTTCTTTCTAAAGCAGCCGATGTGCCGGGGTTCCGGGATTCTCAAAACTTTTCCGCCGTCAGCGTGGCCGCCGCCGCGGCCCGCCGTCCGCCCTGCGGCAGATCCGCGAGCATCTGGGCGAGCACCAGCAGCGCGACTCCGGCGCCGATGAGGATGAAAAGGACGCCCCCCGCCAGCAGCATCGCGCGATTGCGCCCGGCCGGCCCGCGCTGGGCCCGCCGCAGGGCGAGCTGGAGGTCGAGCATTTGCAGGAGTTGTTCTGGCGTTGCGAGGGCGGTTTCGTTTTCTTTCATGGTTTGCAAAAAAGTTGATTCAAAATGTCTGGCGCTACTCTCCCGGAAAAAGCTCATGTCGGGCCATTTGTCGGATTTCTTGCCGTCGCCCTGCCAGGCTACCTCGTCGGCTGGCTTTTCGCCGGGCGCGGCCTCTGGTGGGCCGATGAGCCGCGCTACTGGGTGTGCCCGCTGCAAACGCTCGTCGGCGGCGCGCTCCTCCTCCGCTACTGGCGCGCCTTCCGTCTGCGCCCGCCGGCCCGCGCCTGGATCGCCGTGCTCATCGGCGTTATCGCCCTCGTCATCTGGATCGCGCCGCAGGAATTTCTCGGCGCCGCCCCGCGTCGCGATGGATTCGACGCGGGTTATTTTGGCACCCACGGCTGGCCCTACCTCCTGAACACCGGCCTGCGCTTCGTCCGCCTCGTCATCGTCGTCCCGCTCGTCGAGGAGATTTTCTGGCGCGGCTTTCTCCTGCGCTATCTGATCGACGACGATTTCACGGACGTGCCCGTGGGCACGTTTTCATGGCTCTCCTTCGGCGTGGTCGTGGGCGGTTTTATGATCGAGCACACCTTTCCTGACTGGCCCGCCGCCATCCTGACCGGCGCGCTTTTTAATCTCGTCGCCTACCGTACCCGCTCGCTCAGCGCCTGCGTCCTCACCCACGCTGTGACGAATCTCCTCCTCGGCCTCTACGTCATGTGCACCGGGCAGTGGGGCTTTTGGTGAAAAAAGACGGGCGCAGCCGTCTGCCGCCCTAGGGCTTTTTGCCGACCGCTTTTTCCGCCTTCTCGCCGTCATTCACATGGCCTTTCACGATGGCCATGTAGTTCACCGCAAAATTTTTGATCTCGGGATCGACCGCCGTTTTCGACGCGGAGGTGAAATCGCGCTCCAGGCTCTTGGCTTCCTTGACGAACTCACGGAAGAAAAATTTGTCGAAGGCTTCATCCTTGGATTTTTTTAACCGCTCGACCGCGCCTTTGTCCCCGCCGGTCAGTTCCGCCGGCAGCGTTTCCCCCTTCGCCTTGGCGATTTCGCCGAGCGCCGTCCACGCTTTGTTCAGCTCGCGGTTCACCAGTTCGCCGTATTTTTTCGTCCCCTCCTCTTTCGCTCCGGTCTTCACCAGATCGGCAAGCTGAAGCTCAAAGTAAATGGATTTGCCCGCATCCTTGAGGAACTTCTTGTCGTTCGGTGCCATCGGTTTCGGCTTGTCGGCCGCGGCCACCGCGCCTGGCGCGGTCGGGGTGGTGGCGGCGGGCGTTGTGGTCGCCGGCGCGGCGGGAGCCTGCGCCAAGGCGGCGGAACCCGTGAGCGCGAGCAGCGCAGCGGCGGTGAGGAGACGGTGGAGACGGGCGGTGGCAGTGGTGTTCATGGAAGTGAGGAAGTTGGAACACAATCGCCCCCCGGCGGCAAGCGGCGATTCAGCGCGGGCCGGCCTCCAGCATGCGCGCGAGCTGCTGGCGCAGCGGCAGGCGGATGGTCAGCGTGAGTCCCTTGCCGTGGTCGCTCGCCAGGTCGATCTCCCCGCCGTGCTCGCGCACGATGCGCCGCACGATGAGCAGCCCGAGCCCGCTGCCGCTCGCCTTGGTGGTGAAGTAGGGCTCGAAAATCTTGCTCATGTCCCCCTGCGAAATCCCGCCGCCGCTGTCCGCGAAATTCACTGACAGAAACTGCTCATCCACATTCGTACGGATGCGCAGGATGCCGCCGCTTTTCATCGCCTGAAAGGCGTTTTTGATGACGTTGTAAAAGGCCTGCTTGAGCTGGTTGCGGTCGGCCTCGATGAGCGGCAGGTCTTTGCGCAGCTCCTGCTCGACGAGGATGTTGCGGTCCTCAATCTCCGGCTGCAAAAACGCCACCGACTCCGCAACCAGCGTGTTCACATTTTCGAGTTTCTTTTCCAAATGCGCGGGCCGGATCGCCCCGAGGAACTGCTGCACGATCGAGTCCAGCCGCGTAATCTCATCGCGCGCCACAGTCAGCGATTTCTCCAACTCCGCGCGCGGCCCCGCGGGCAGCTTGCGCAGCTTGCGCGCCATGAGCTGGAGATGGATGTGGAGCGAGTTCAGCGGGTTGCCGATCTCGTGCGCCACGCCCGCGGCGAGCAGGGTCAAAGCGGTGAGCTTTTCCGACTGAATGGTCTCCTCCGTCGAGCGCCGCGTCTCCGTGATGTCGCGCAGGATCACCGCGTAGCCCACCATCTCCGCCTCCGCTGCGCGCCGCGCCGCGGGCTGGTCGAGCTTCAGCGGCACTACATAGAAATTCAGATACCGGTGCAGCGGATAAAAGACCTCCATGTCGCGGCTCACCACCTTCTCCGCCTCCACCAGCTTGTCCCAGTCCAGCCCGCGCAGCCGGTCGCTCAGCGGCGCCCCCAGGCACTTCTCCCGCTCCAGCCCGAACAGCTCGCACGCCGCGCGGTTCAGATAGTTGATGCGCCCCTTCAGGTCGGTCACAATCACCCCCTCGTGGATCGCGTTGAAGATGGTTTCGAGGAACCCCTTTTCATCCGCGAGCTGCAGCAGGTAACCTTGGACTTCCTCGGGCCGCACGCGGTTGAGACGTTCGATGAGCTTGTCGAGAAAGCCGGAGTTCATGGTGGAAACAGCGCGCCCAGACTGCGCGCGGCCTGCGCCGGTGGCAATGCGCTTCTAGCCCCCGCGGACTTGGACTTTAGGGGCTGACCGAGAGGCGGAGAAACATGCGCGGGTGCGCGCCGTCGGCGGGTTGGGTGGTGCGCCAGGTCACGGTGGCGGTGCCGTCGCCGTTATTATGGCTGCCGACATAGCTGACGGATGCGGCATCGCTGAGCCATGCGGCCAGGTCGGTGCTGTAGAGGACGGTATAGTGGACGCCGTCGGCCGTTAGGTTACGGCGGTAATCCAGCTTGAGGTAGTTCTGCGTTACTGCAGCGACGGTGAAGGACGCGACGCTCGTAACTGGCAGGTTGCGCGAGGCGGCGCTGCCCATATTGGAGCCCGTCGCGTATTCAAAGAAGTCTTTGATCCCGTCGCCATCGGTGTCGCCCGTCAGCGAACCGGAAAAAGGCGTGCTGTTAGCCAGGCCGGGTGTGCCTTTGACGATGCCGCTGGAGCGCCAGTTGGCGCCGTCGTTGTAATAGGCGGAGCCAAGGCTGGGAGCGGGGTTGTTTAGCACGAGGCTGTAGCCCGCACCGTCCGCATCGATCGGCCAGGGTTCGACGGTGCCAAAGGTGAACTGCGCAATGGTGCTCCCGGTCGCGCCCGTCAGGATGAGCTGCTCGCCGGTGTTCGAGAGGTTGCCGGTGTAGGCCCCGGCGACGCGCACGGCAGGGTTGTTGCCATAGCGGAGGAGAAAGGCGTTTACATTGCCCGCGATGATAACGCTGCCGCCGGGGGGCAGCGTGAGTAGCGTCGGGTTGCTGGTGCCGAAGTTAAAGAGCACGCCGTCGGTAAGGGCGACGTTGCTGAGATCGACCCCGGTAAGTCCGGTGTTAAGCAATTCGACATACTCAAAGTCGTTCGTCACATAGCCCGCCGTAATCTCGGCGGCGCTGGCATTGAAGGGATGGTACATGATCTCGGCGACGGCGAGATTCGCGGCACTGGCGGGCACGGCGTTGACCACGAAGGCGGCGTTGGAGACGGGCGACCAATTGGGCGCGTTGTAAAGCCGGGCCTTCACGGTCTGCGACGCGTTTAGCGTGATGGGGCCGGAGTAAGCGGTGCCGGCCGGCGTGCCGTTCGCGCCCCGCGGGTCGGAGCCATCGGTGGTGTAGTAGATGGTGCCGGTGGCATAGGTATAAGTCGCCGGCGGCGTGCCGGTGTAGGCGCTCATGGTCACGGTCGTGCCGACGCTCACATTGCCGCCGTAGGAACTGAGATTCGGCGGACGGTAGATGACGGTGCCGACAAAGTTCTGCTCGTCGATCCAAGCGAGACGCTGCGTGAGCCAGTTCTTCATCCAGTCGATTTCGCCGGTGGTCGCGTTGCCATTGCTGTTGAAATAGATGCGGTTGGCAAAGCCGGGCGCGTTGGGCCAGGTATAGGTGCCGAGGATGGGCCACCGGCGGTAGTGGCGCATCACCGCGTTTTCCTGGAGCGGCGTCAGCGTCGCCGGCGTGCTGTTGCCAACGGGCGTGGCATTGCCATTGAGCAAAGTGGCGGCCTCGGCGTCGATCTCGGTGAGGAGCGCGCCGGTGGCAAACAGGCCGCGGCGCAGTTCCCAGTAACGGTCCCAGTGCCGCAACTCATACGGGCTGGCTCCGGTGGTGTGCTGATGCAGACGCGGAAACCAGGCGTAGTCTGCGCCGCCGATCTGCGTGTAATACCAGCC
>JANPHJ010000325.1:0-7764 GCA_031424395.1 Chthoniobacter sp. | reverse complement strand
CCCGACCGCAGAGCCTTGCGGCGGGAATCCTTCCCGACGAGAAGGAGTCAGCGGTCGAGACGACCGCTGACCGCACGGATTAAAAATCCGTGCTCCTCTCCCGCCTTTCCGTAACTCTTTGCCCGCTACGTGCTTGGCAAGCGCACCGCCCCCGCTAGCCTCCCCGCCCTATGCACGATCCCCGCTTTGACCGACTCGCCCACGGCCTCGTCACCTTTTCCACCAAACTGCAAAAGGGCGAAAAGGTGCTCATCGACGCCTTCGACATCCCGCCGGAAATGACCATCGCGCTCATCCGCGCGGCGCGCAGCGTGGGCGCGGTGCCGCTGGTGCAGACGCATCAGGCGCGGGTCTCGCGCGAGATGGCGCGCGAGGCGCAGGAGGAGCAGCTCGCGGTGACTGCCGCGGTGCAGCTCGCGCAGATGAAAAAGATGGACGCCTACATCGCCGTGCGCGGCGGGGAAAACATCACCGAGATGAGCGACGTGCCGCCGGAGCGGATGAAGCTTTTGCAGAAAAAGATGAAGACCGTGCTCGACTGGCGCGTGCAAAAAACGCGCTGGTGCGTGCTGCGCTGGCCCAGCCCCTCGATGGCGCAGAGCGCGGGGATGAGCACCGAGGCCTTCGAGCATTTCTATTTCAAAGTCTGCACGCTCGACTACGCGAAGATGCAGCCGGGCATGGCGGCGCTGGCCGAGGCGATGATGGCGACCGACCTCGTGGAGATCAAAGGACCGGGCACCGACCTGCGCTTTTCCATCAAAGGCATCAGCGCGTTTCCGTGCGGCGGGACGCACAACATTCCGGACGGCGAGGTTTTCACCGCGCCCGTGAAGCACTCCGTGCAAGGCGTGGTGACCTACAATGCGCCGACGGTTTATCAGGGCGTGGCGTTCGACAATGTGCGACTGGAATTCATGGACGGGAAGATCGTGCAGGCGACGGCGAACAACACCGAGAAGCTGAACGCAATCCTCGATAGCGATCCGGGCGCGCGCTACATCGGCGAGTTCGCCATCGGCTTCAATCCGCACATCCTCCAGCCGATGCGCGACATTCTTTTTGACGAAAAGATCAACGGCTCATTCCACTTCACGCCCGGCCAGTGCTACGAGCAGACCGAAAACGGCAACCGCTCGCAGGTGCATTGGGACCTCGTGAACATCCAACGCGAAGACTACGGCGGCGGGACGATTCACTTCGACGGCAAGCTCGTGCGGGAAAATGGGCGGTTCGTGCCGAAGCCGCTCCAGGCTTTGAATCCCGAGCGGTTGAAGTGACCGGCGCAGGCCGGAGCATGGGTTTGCAACCCGTGCGGCCGGCGGGAATTCTTCCCGCCGAATGGCAAAGCGGCCGGGACGACCGCTGGCCGCACGGATTGGAAATCCGTGCTCCTAATCCCGCGCCCACTCCAGCGCCCCATGCGCCGCGCGGGTGCCGGTGGCAAAGCAGCCCGTGATGAGGTAGCCGCCGGTGGGCGCTTCCCAGTCGATCATCTCGCCAGCAACGAAAATCCCGGGGAGTTTGCGGAGCATGAGGTGGTCGTCGAGTTCGTCCCAGCGGACGCCGCCGGCGGTGGAGATGGCCTCGGCAATCGGGCGCGGGCGGATGAGCGGGATGGAGCAGGCTTTCACATACGCGGCAAGCGCCTCGACGGTCGGGAGATTTTCCGCGTGTGGCGCGAGTATGGCGTGGACCGCGTCGTTCCAACGCCAGCGCTCACGCGCGGAGCTGAGGGGTGCGCCGCTCATTTTTCGCACGAGTTGCTCCGCGGTCTGCGTGGGTTTGAAATCGACGGTCAGCACCGGCTCGCGCATCGCGCGCAGGGCCGGGCCGAGCTGGTAAAGCGCGCCGCCTTCGAGGCCGTATCCGGTGATGAGCAGTTCGCCCACGGCTTCGTGTTCGCCCGCACGGGCGGTGATGTTTTTTACCGGCTGACCCGCGAGCGCGCGGACGGCGGGCGGCCACGCACATTCCCAGCCGCAGTTCGCGGGCTGGAGCGGGGCGATGGCGATGCCGAGATTTTCGAGCAGCCGCGTCCACGCGCCGTCTGAGCCGGTGTCCGGCCACGAGCCGCCGCCAAGCGCGAGGATGACGGCGTCCGCCTCGGCAGTGATAGGGCGATCCCCTTCCCCGACGAAATCGAGCTGCCACCGCGCGCCTTTGCGCAGGCCCGTCCAGCGGTGGCGCATGGCGAAATGCACGCCGCTCGCGCGCAGCCGCGCCACCCACCGGCGCAGCAGCGGCGCGGCCTTCATCTCGCGCGGATAGACGCGGCCGGTGGACGCGGCGAAGGTCTCGATGCCGAGCCCGGCGGCCCACGCGCGCAGGGCGGCGGCATCGCACTCGGCGAGCAGCGCGGGCCAGCGCGCGGGGTCTGAGAAGCGGGTGGCGAAAAGGTCGTGCGGCTCGGCTTTGGTGAGGTTCAGCCCACCGCGGCCGGCGACGAGGAATTTGCGCCCGACCGACGGTTTCGCATCGAAAATGGTGACGCGCGCGCCACCCGCGACGGCGATTTCCGCCGCGCGCAAACCCGCCGGGCCGCCGCCAATGACTGCGATGTGAGACATGCCGCAGCGAAGCAGACGAATCGCCGCGCCTGCAACGTTCTTCACGGTTGCGCGGTGCACGCGGTTCGCGTTCTTTCGCGCGCCGCGCATGTCTGCCTCACTCCACGATCTCACCTTTCCCGCGCTCGAACGCGCGCTGGTCGCAGACGGTTTGCGCGCCGCGCATGCGGGTGCGCTGTGGCGGGCGGTGCAGCGCGAGGGCGCGCTGGCGCTGCCGGAGCGTGCGGAGTTTTCCCCGCCGCTGGCGCGGTGGGTGGCGGAGCATGCGGGTGAAGGCGGGCGCTTTATTCTCGATGAGCTGGCAGTCGCGGCAGACACGGCGAGCAGCGACGGGCTGACGCAAAAATTTCTCCTGCGCCTCGCGGACGGGCAGACCATCGAGACGGTGCTGATGGGCTACACCGGGCGCACGACGGCGTGTGTGAGCACGCAGGCGGGGTGCGCGATGGGCTGCGTCTTTTGCGCCACGGGGCAGATGGGTTTTGTGCGGCATCTGCGCGCGGGCGAGATCGTGGCGCAGGTGCTGCATGTGCAGCGCGCGCTCCGGGCGCGCGGCGCAGCGCGGCTGCGGAACCTTGTGCTGATGGGCATGGGCGAGCCGCTGCACAATTACGACGCGGTGCTGACCGCGCTCGAAATCCTGACCGACGACCGCGGCGTGGCGCTCGCGCCGTCGCGGGTGACGATCAGCACGGTGGGCGTGGTGCCGGGGATTCTGCGGCTGGCGGAGGAAAGGCGGGCGTTCAATCTCGCCGTGAGCCTGCACTCGGCGGACGCGGCGGAACGCGCGGCGCTGGTGCCCGCGAGCCGGCGCTGGCCGCTGGATGAACTCATCGCCGCGTGTCGCGAGTACGGCGCGAAAACCGGACGGCGGATTTTTTTTGAGTGGACGCTGATCGCCGGGGCGAACGATTCACCGCGCCACGCCGAGCAAGTCGCCGCCTTGCTCGCCGGGATGCACGCGCATGTGAATTTGATCCCGCTCAATCCGACGAACGGCTTCGCCGGCACCGCGAGCGCGGGCGCGGCGGGGCGCGAGTTTCAGCGCGTGCTGCGCGCGCGCGGCTTGCCGAGCACGGTGCGCCAGCGGCGCGGGATCGACGTGGCGGCGGGTTGCGGGCAGCTCCGGGCGGAAAAGGCTGCGAGGTTTTGAGTTAACCGCGGAGGCGCAGAGATGAATTAGAGGAACGCAGAGGGAGTGAGAAGAATTCCTCTGCGACCCTCTCAAAATCCTCTGCGCCTTTGCGGTCAAAGTCCCTCGGCGTGAACACCGCGACCCGTCACGTCCCGGGCTTGGGCGGTGCGCCGGCGGGCGGTGTAGCAGTGAATTGCAGCGGCTCGCTCCAGCGGCTGTAGCGGCCGGTGTTGTCTTTCATGCGCACGCGGGCGCGGTAGGTGGAGCCGGGTTGGGCGATGTTGATGGGCAGGCGCAGCGCGGCGTTGAAGGGCGCGAGATCGGCGGTGATGAAGACGGGCTCCAGTTCGTAGTGGCGCGGCTGGCCGGGCTGGTAGCCGGGCAGGCCGGGCGCGGCGATTTCGCCGAGCCGCCATTGGACGGCGGCAAATTGTTTCCCGCTTTTCGAGGCAAAAGGCGTGCTCGCAAAGGCAAGCCCGTTGGCCGCGTAGCTGGGCAGGCCGGTGTAGGTGATAACGGGCCGGTCAGGGATGTCGGCGGACTCGGAATCGGCGACGAGATAGCCGTAGCCGTAGCCGGCGGGGATGCCGTCATCGAGTTTCCACGCCGTGCCGGGGGGGCGCACGTTGGTGCAGAAGTCAGCGATGAATTTCGCGAAGCCCATGAAGTCCGGGGTCGCGAGTTTGCGGTCCCAGTTGCCATCGGGGCCGCCTTTCACCGGGTTGCGGTAAAACGCGCCTTTGTCCGCGGTGCGCGGGTGAAAATTCCACAGGCACTGGTCCAGTTCGGGCCAGCCGAGACGCTGGCCGGCGGGGTGCATGACCGCGACGTATTCATCGACGAGCTGGATAAACTGTCCGCCGTTGGGCCGCAGGTCGTCGCAGAAAAGATCGAGGATTTCGCGGCAGCGGTTGCGGTACTCAATGCGCAGCGGCGGCACGTCGAGGCAGCGCGCGAGGTCGATGCGGCCGCTCTGGTGCGACTTGGGGATGAACATCATGTCGAGATCCCACGGGATCGGCACCCAGCGGTTGTCTGCACCGTGGTAGAGGTAGTGGTTTTCGTTTTCGCGCAGGTCCACGTTGGCCAGCAGCCGGTTCATGGCGTGGAAGCTGTAATAGGCGGGCAGGTCCACATTCTTGCGCCACCAGTCGAGATCGGCGCCGCCGCGCACTTTGCCCATGAAGGCGTCCACGTCGCCGTTGCCTTTGTCCTGCTTCGCGGCCTGGTGCTTTTTGTCGCCGCCGCCGGCCATGCGGTAGAGGTTGCCGTCGGGCAGGTCGCGCTCGTCGAGAAAGCCGCCGTCGGGATCTTCGACGAGCAGGTAAAGCCCCCAGAGGTCGCCGGTGTATTGGTCTTTAGTCTGCTCCTCCACGCCGTCGATGACGCGGAACTGCACATGCCGGCAGCGCGAACTGGGCACGCCCGCGATTTCGTACGAACGAAAAGGCAGCGCCTCGTCGAGTCCAGCCATGCCGCGATTAGTCTGCACCCACGGGCTCGCGCAGGCGTTCATCGAGATGCTGTCCATGCTGCGGGCCAGTGGGTGGCCGGCCATTTCGGCTGGCTTGAAATCGCGCGTGGGATTGAATTTGAACCCCCACTTGTTTTTGCCGCAGACGTTCGTGCTGGCCTGCCCGCGGTTATGAAACTCGATGTGGTCGTACACTTTTCCGTCGGCGATGAGCGTGCCGAAAAACTGCTTCTTGTTGGCCCCGCCGTCCCACTGGCTTTTCTCCACGTCGTCCTGCACGGCGAGCAGCGTCACCGCGGGCAGGGTGTTGAAAAGCGGGGCGGGAAAAGTCACCGGCTGGCCCTCGCCGGGCTTGCCGGGGAAGCCCGTCCACGGCGGCGGCGCGGTGTAGCAGAAGTAGGCGAAATTCGGGCACGCGTCGTCGGCGTAGGGCACGCGCACGGTCTGGGCTTTGGCGTCCTCGGCGGAAATGCGATAGCGGATGAGGCGGCGATGCTGCTGGAGCGCGGCGGGGAGCACGGCGGTGTAAACGCCGTCCGCGGCTTTCACGTCGCCGTCCTTGCCGTCGTCATGCATGGGCACGGGCGTCCAGGTTTTTTCAAAAGCCTCGTCGGTCTTGCGGAGGTATTTGCCCGGCTCCTCGATCTGGTAGAGCAGCGTCACCGCCTTCACCCCGCCCGGCGCGATGACCCGCGCCGCGACGCGCACCGGCTCGCCGCCCTTTGGCTGCACCGGCGCGTGGCCGATGGCGCTGATGCTTGGCGTCGGCACGTCGGCGGCCGTGGAGTTTTTCTCGCCGGGCGTCGGCTTGCCGACCGCGGTTTTGCCCGGCGCGAAACCAGAGCTGCGCCATGAACTGCCGGCGAGATGATCCATCGCGGGATGCACGAGTTCGAGCGACGAGCCCTCGCCGTCCGCCGCCGTGGGCCACGGAAAGCCGGTGTCGTATTTCACCTGATCGGCGACCGCGCCCGCCGCGTCGCGCAGCACGATGTTTTCGCCGCCGCTCTTGAGTTTGCCTTTCCATTTTCCGAAAGCGTCCTTGCCGAACGCGGCTTTGAATCCTTCCAGATCCTTCGCGATGACGAGGTAGCCGCCCGCCGCGATTTTCGCCTCGGCGGGAAAAGTGAACTTCACGCCATCGTCGAATTTCCACCCGGCGAGCGGCACCTCGGCGGTGCCGGAGTTGAAAAGCTCGATGAACTCGGACGGCGAGGTCTGGTCCTTCGGGTGGTGGTAAATTTCATTAATGACCACTGCCGCGCGCGCGCCCGGCGCGGTGAGAGCAGCGAGAAAAATGGCGGCGAGGAGTTTTTGGGTGAGGCGCAACACAACGAGGAGCAGGAGCAGGCGCGGGTTATTAGGCGTGCGTCGCGCGCGGTGCAAGCTGCGCGGTGGTTCGCCTCGAACTCCGGGTGGAGCACGCGACCCGCGTGCTGTTCGCGGCGACCCGCCGCGAACCTGGGTGAGCGTCGACGCAATGCGATCTCGCGTACGAACCACGGCGCGCACGCCGGCGCGTTCGGCGAGTCGCCGAACGCCGCACGCGGGTCGCGTGCTCCACCCGGAACCGCCGTCTGCGCCCTCCAAGAAGGCCGTTCAGGATCACAGTTTTTTTTCCAGCCAGCGAGCCGCCCAAAAACAAAACCGCCGCTCCTCAAGGAGCGGCGGTTCGTTAATTGAATGACGGGCGATTCGCCCGGCGGGTTACGGCTGCGGGGCGTTGTCGCCGGGGCGGTACTCGGGGTAGGCCGGGCGCGGGGCAGGCGCTTCGCCACCCTCCTCGGCGCGCGGCTCGCTGCGCTCGCCGCCACGGTAGGCAGGGCGGTCGCCGCCACGTTCTTCGCGGCGCGGGCCGCGGTCGCCACCGCGATCTCCACCGCGTCCGCCACGGTCGCCACCTCGGCCACCGCGGTCGTCGCCACCGCCACGGTATTCGCGGCGTTCGCCGCCGCCGTCGCCACGATCCATGGAAGCCGCAGGCGCGGAGCCCATGCTCTCGCCACGCTCTTGCATGGCGGCGCGACGACTGAGTTTGACGCGGCCTTTTTCGTCCACGCCGATGCACTTGACCCAGATGAGGTCGCCCACTTTGAGGATGTCCTCGACGCGGTTCACGCGGAAATCCGCGAGTTCCGAGATGTGGACCATGCCGTCTTTGCCGGGCATGACTTCGACGAAGCAGCCGAATTCTTTGATCGTGACGATGCGGCCCTGATAGACGCTGCCGATCTCGATGTCCTTGGTCATGCCCTCGATGATCTGCTTCGCGCGAAACAGCGAGTCGGCGCTCGACGAGTAGATGTGGATGCTGCCGTCGTCCTCGATATTAATCTCGGCGCCGGTCTCGGCGACGATGCCTTTGATAGTCTTGCCGCCAGGGCCGATGATGAGGCCGATCTTGTCCACGGGGATGCGGATGGTCTCGATGCGCGGCGCGTACTGGCTCATTTGTGCGCGCGGGGCGGCGATGACGGCGTCCATGACGGCGAGCACTTTCATGCGCGCGTCGCGGGTGCGATAGACGGCTTCTTCCATGAGTTTCAGCGAGATGCCGGGGAGCTTGAGGTCGAGCTGGAAACCGG
>JANPHJ010000324.1:0-8475 GCA_031424395.1 Chthoniobacter sp. | reverse complement strand
GATCGGCGAAATCGGCGGCGAAGCCGAGGAGCAGGCCGCCGCGTGGGCCGCGGCGAATTGCCAGAAGCCCATCGCCGCCTTCATCGCCGGAGCCACCGCGCCTCCCGGCCGCCGCATGGGTCACGCGGGCGCGATCGTGAGCGGCGGCAAAGGCACCGCCGCCGACAAAATCGCCGCGCTCAAGGCTGCGGGTATTGCCATCGCCGAGACGCCCTCCGTCATGGCCGCCACACTGCTCCGGCACTGGGGCAAGGCGTAGGGCCGAAACGGGAAAACTTTTCCTTTCGCGACCGCCGCGAGGGCGGTTAAAATTGCCACGTTTTGAACGCGCCACCTTTACCCTCCGCAGCCGCGATGCACGCGCTTAAGATCGTCGGCAAACGTCGCCCGCCGTCCACCCCGGAGGAGTTTCATACGCGTTCCTGGCTCCTGGAGCGCGAGATTGATTTGCTGAATCCTTTTCCGCGACCCCGCGGCTTTGTTTTCAAAGCACGCACCTGGCAGGAGTGGGAGCAATGGCGCCGCAGCGGCGAGAATCCCCGGCTCTGGTAGCTGCCGATGAGCGATTCGCCCCTGCTGCGCGTCTGCGGCCTGCTCAACGCGGGGCGCGCACAATATCTCATCGTCGGCGCGCGCGCCGCGATCCTGCACGGGCTGGATCGCACCACCGAAGACGTGGACATCCTCATCCCCGAGGACGTGGAAATCACGCCCGCGTCATCGCCGCTCTTTCGCAGCTCGAAGACCACGCCGCGGCGGAACTCACGCCGCAGGACTTCGTCGAAAACGTCGTCGTCAAAGTCGCGGATGAAGTGGAGGTCGATGTCAGCACACGCGCCTGGAAAGTGAGCTACGCCGACGCCCTTCCCACCGCCCTCCGCACGACCAAAGGCGGCGTCGAAATCCCCTACCTCGATCTCGCCACGCTCATCGCGTCGAAGGACACCTACCGCGATCAGGACCGCGTCGATGTCCAACTCCTCCGCGAGATCGCCCGCCGCCGCCCGGGGGCGTGAAGGGCAGGCGACTGGCGGGGCGGGGATCGCGCGGCAGCAGGTTTGCAGCGTGCCGGGTGAAAAATTTCCGCCGCTTCCCGCTTGCTGCCGATGCGGAGCGGCGTGCATCTTTTCACGTCCGCGCCGGCGCGTTTGCCGCGCGGCGCACATCCTGATTCTTAAAACCTAAATCCCAAATTCCATGGCCGTTATTTCCCGAGGACTCGAAGGCATCATCGCCGCTGAAACGCGCATCGGAGACGTGCGCGGCGACATCGGACAGCTCATCTATTGCGGCTACGACATCAATGAACTCGCGGGCAAAGTCAGCTACGAGGAAGTCGTCCACCTGCTCTGGCACAACCGCCTGCCCACCCAGCGCGAACTCGACGCGCTGACCACCGCTTTGCGCGCCGAGCGCGAGCTGCCGCAGGGCGTCATCGACTTCATCAAGACCGCGCCGAAGACCGCGGCGCCCATCGACATCATGCGCACGGTGGTCAGCATGCTCGGCTGCTACCCCACGGTGCGGCACGACCTCGACATGTCGGAGAACCATGCCATCGCCATCAAGCTCGTGGCGCAGATCGGCATCGTGGCCGCGTATTTTCACCGCGCCCGCACCGGCCAGCCGCTGCCGCGGGTGCGCAAGGAACTGAGCGAGGCCGCGCATTTCCTGTGGCTGATGACCGGCGACGAGCCCGGCACCGAGGCCGTGCAGACGCTCGACGTGGCCTACGTGCTGCACGCCGAGCACGGCTTCAATGCGAGCACCTTCACCGGGCGCGTCGTGGCCTCGACTTTGAGCGACATGTATTCCGCGGTCAGCGCGGCCATCGGGGCGCTCAAAGGGCCGCTGCACGGCGGAGCGAACGAGGGCGTGATCCACATGCTCCAGGAGATCGGCTCGCTGGAAAACGTGGACCACTGGATCGAGGACGCGCTGGCGCAGAAAAAAAAGATCATGGGCATCGGCCACCGCGTTTACAAAGTGCTCGACCCGCGCGCGCCGCATTTGAAGGCGATGGCGATCAAGCTCAGCGAAGAGCTGGGCGACGCGAAATGGATCCAGATGAGCGAGCGCATCGCGACGATCATGAAGGAGCGCAAAGGGCTGAATGCGAACGTGGATTTCTACAGCGCCACGGTCTATCACTCGCTCGGGATTCCCACGGATTTGTTCACGCCTATCTTCGCCATCGCGCGCATGAGCGGCTGGACGGCGCACATCCTCGAACAGCTCGCCGACAACCGCCTTTTCCGCCCGCTCAGCGCATACACCGGCGCGCCCGTCGGCAAGAAAGTCGCCCCCATCGCGGAGCGCTGAGCGCCCTGCGGCCATGACCTCGCCCGCGCCGCGCCGGACGCGGTTGGAGCATCAGTCCTCGCCGCCTGCTGCAAGCCGTCGCCAGGATTCCGGTCATCGCGTCCGAAGCCTTTGGACTCGCCGGCGTGCCGGGCGTGGCGACCATCGCCACCGGCAATCACGCGCCTGGCGCGCGCGGCGGCAAGGTAGCCGCCTGTTCCTGGCGCCGGTTCGTTTTGCGCCGCCTCGCAGTTCCTGATTACAGCTTGCTCAGCAGGCGATCGACCTCGACGTAGCGGTCCACGAGGGACTGGATTTTGTCGATCTTCTCGGTGTCGCCGGGGAGCGTTTTCACGGTCATCGAGTGGATGCTGCTGGCGATGGTGTAGCTGTCGAGCGGCGAGGCGATGGCGGGGATCTCGGAAGCCTGGAGCAGTTCCAAAATGGGCGGGCTGGGCTCGAGGTCGCCGGAGAGGACGAGGCCGGCGACAGTGTGGCCGTCGTGCTCGCTCAGCGTGCTGGCGGAGAGCGCGGCGAGGATCACGTCCTCGCGGTCGCCGGGGGTGATGATGAGCGTGCCGGGCTTGAAATACTGCATGGCGTGGCCGGAGTTCATGGCGCCGATGATGACTTTCTGCACGCGGCGGCGGGCCTTGGACTTGCCGTTGAGAAAGGTGCCCTTCGTCGTCTTGGCGATCTGGCCGAGGGTGGCGTTGGCGAGGATGGGCTCCTCGGGGATCGCGCCGAGCAGGTCGATGCCGAGGCGGGCAAAGCCGCGCTGCGCGAAGTCGCGGACGTACTCGTATTTGTCGGGCGTGATCTTGTTCATGATGACGCCGGCGACCTCCACGCCTTCGCGGTCGAAAAGCGCCTTGTTGAGCGCGATTTCGTCGATGGGCCGGCCGATGCCGCCGCCGGTGACGAGGATGACTTTGCTGCCCAGCAGCTTGGCGACACGCGCATTCGAGAGGTCGAAAACGGAACCGACGCCGGCGTGGCCGGTGCCTTCGACGATGACGAAATCCTTTTCCCACGTCGCGCGGTCAAATGAGTTCTGGATGCGGCGGACGAGAAATTCATTGTTGGAATCCTCGATGTAACGGCGCGTGAAATCTGGCTCGACGGCGATGGGGCTCATCGCCTCCAAGGGGGTGTGGACGCTGAAAGTCTGGTCGATGAGCACAGAGTCTTCGTCGATGCGTTTGCCGTCCACTTCGACGAAGCGCTGGCCGACGGGCTTGATGAAACCGATGCGCCCGAGCCGCTTGGCGAGTGCGGCGAAAAGGCCGAGCGCGACGGTGGTCTTGCCGTCATTTTGCTGCGTGGCGGCGACGAAGATCCGGGGTGTGACGGTGTTCATGGAAAATGTTGCGTGTTGAAAGTTGAGATTCGAGGCTTTGCGAGAAGTCCGTGGCGCCGTGTGGACAATTGAGAGGCACGCCAACCCCGGAGATCGCGGACAAAAAAGCGCGCCGCTCTACCCTCAGCTTTCAACACTCAACCCTCCGTCGGATAGAGCTTCCGATACTCGATGGCTTGGAGGCCGATGATGGCGGCGACGCCGAGGATGTCGTCTTCGCTCGCGCCGCGGGACAGGTCGGCGCAGGGCTTGGTGAGGCCGAGGAGGATTTGGCCGTAGGTTTCTGCGCCAGCGAGATACTGCACGAGCTTCGCGCCGATGTTGCCGCTGTTGAGGTCGGGGAAGACCATGACGTTGGCTTTGCCGGCGACGAGGCTGGTCGGCGCTTTTTTTTGCGCCAGGTCCGTAAGCAGCGCGGTGTCGGCCTGGAGTTCGCCGTCGATTTCCATTTCGAGCATCTGCTCCGCGGCCTTCTGGCGCGCGCGGGCGGTGGCGGCGACTACTTTTTGCGGCGAAGGCAGGTCGGCGCTGCCTTTGGTGGAAAAGCTGAGCATGGCGATGCGCGGCTTGTTGCCCGTCATCTGGCGGCAGACCGTGCCGGCCTGCACGGCGATGTCGGCGAGCTGCTCCACGGTAGGGTCGGGGATGACGGCGCAGTCGGCGAAAAACATGACGCCGCGCTCGCCGTAGCGCTTGTTGGAAAGGTCGAGCATCATGCAGGACGAGATGCTCGTGGTGGTGGGCATCGGCTTGATGAGCTGGATGAGCGGGCGCAGCGAGCTGCTGGCGGTCTCGCGCGCGCCGGTGACGAGGCCATCGACGAGGCCGTATTGGAGCATCATCGCGCCGAAATAATTTGGGTTGGCGAGGATGTCGGCGGCCCGCTTCGGGCCGATGTCGTGGTAGCGCTTGAGCTTCTCCAGCCGCTTGATGAAGGCGGGCAACTCGGACGAGGTGAGCGGATCGACGATGCCGATGTGATCGAGGTCGATGTCCTCGGCGAGCGCGACCTTTTCGATCTCGCCTTTGTTCCCGAGCACGACGGGCGCGCCGAGCTGGAGCTTCACAAAACGGGCGGCGGCGCGCAGCACGCGCGGCTCCGTGCCTTCGGGAAAAACGATGCGCTTGGGATGCCGCTTCAGCTTTTGAAAGACGGTCTCGATGTATCTCATGGGCAGGAAAGGTGGCGGCCCGTGCGCGGTGCGGCAAGCGGAGAGTGGCGGCGCGGGAATCAGCTAGGATTGACAGAATTAACAGAATGACCACGGGCTGGCGGCCCAGGACATTCTGTCAATTCTGTCAATTCTGTCTAAACCATCTATCCGATGCTAACCGCGCTCGCCGACTACCACGTCCACACGCCGCTCTGCCACCACGCGAGCGGCTGGCCCGTCGAATTTGCCGCGCGGGCCGTGGCGCTGGGGCTCGGCGAAATCGGCTTCGCGGATCACAATCCGATGCCCGCGCATTTCGATGACTGGCGGATGTTGCGCGAGGATCTGCCGCGCTATTTCGCGGAGGTGGAAAAGGCGCGCGCGCAGTTTCCGCAGCTCACCATCCGGCTCGGGCTGGAGTGCGATTTTCTCGACGGGCGCGAGGCTTGGATCGAGGAGCTGCGGGGGCTGGCGGAGTGGGACTATTTCATCGGCAGCGTGCATTACCTGCCGGACGGCGCGGAGGTGGATCATCCGAAATATGTGGCCCGGTATCGCGACGGCGACGTGGACGAAATCTGGACGGCCTACTGGCAGACCTACGGCCGCGCGGTGCGCAGCGGGCTGTTCGATTTCATGGCGCATCCCGACCTGCCGAAAAAATTCGGCTACCGTCCGGCCGGCGCGCTGCGGCGCTTCTACGAGCCGGCGGTCGCCGCGCTGGCGGAGACGCACACGCCTTTCGAGATCAATACGGCGGGCTGGCGGAAGGAATGTCGCGAGCAGTATCCGGCGCGCGAATTTCTCGAACTGGCGTACGCGGCGGCGGTGCCGTTGCTGATCAATTCCGACGCGCACGCGGTGGCGGAACTCGGCGCGGGCTTCGCGGAAGCGGTGGCGCTGGCGAAAAGCGTGGGCTTCACGCAGACCGTGCGGTTTCGGCAGCGGCAGGTTTCGTTCGTGCCGCTGCCATGAAGCCGCTTGCAATCAGCAGGGGCTCACGCAAAGACGCAAGGGCGCAAAGGGCTTCCCCGCTTTGCGTCTTTGCTTCTTTGCGTGAGCCCTCTTCCCCAACATCCAGCAGATGAAGCTGCAGGCTCGCGGTGTCACACTCGAATGGCCCCGCCTTCCGCTCATCATGGGCATCGTGAATCTGTCCGCGGATTCCTTTTCCGGCGACGGCGTGGCGGACGTGAAAGCGGCTCTGGCAAAGGCGCGCGGGCTGGTCGCGGACGGCGCGGACATCATCGACATCGGTGCCGAGAGCGCGCGCACGAACCGCGGGCCGATCAGCGAGGAGGAGGAAACGGCGCCGTTGGTCCGCTTCATCGAGCGCTGGAATTCGGAGGATCGTCATTGGTCATCCGACATTCGTCATTCCCCCACCCTCCTCTCGATCAATACCTGGCGTCCTGCCGTCGCCCGTGCCGCGCTGGCAGCGGGCGGGCACATCCTGAATGATATCGGCGCGCTGCCCACGGACGAGAACGCGCGCCTCTGCGCGGCGACGGGCGCGGCGTTGCTCATCATGCACAGCGTCGGTGCGCCGAAGGTCGCGCACACCTACGTCGGCTACGACGATGTGATGGCGCGGCTCGAAGAGTTCTTCGCCGAAAAAATCGCGCAGGCCGAGCGCGCAGGCGTCCCGCGCGACGGGCTCATCCTCGATCCCGGCATCGACTTTGCGAAGCAGCGCGCCGACAACCTGCGCATCTACCGCGAGCTGGATCGCCTCGCGAAATTCGACCGCCCGATCCTGCTTCCGGTCTCGCGCAAGACGGTCATCGGCGATGTGCTCGGTATCATGAATCCCGCCGACCGCGACGCGGGCACCGTCGCCTGCATCGTGCAAGGCATGCTGCGGGGCGCGGCGATTTTTCGCGTCCACAACGTCCGCGCGGCGGCGCAGGCCGTGCGGATGATCGCGGCGGTGGAAAGCGCGGCGTGAGGGAGGCGCGATGATCTTCGACGAACTGACCGAGGTGGCCGATCCCGAGCCGCACGACGCGGCGCTGAACATGGCGCTCGACGAGGTGCTGCTCGGTCGCGCGGAGGGGCCGCTGCTGCGCGTCTATCGCTGGGCGCGGCCTGCAGTGTCGTTTGGGTATTTCGGGAAAGTGGCGGACGCGGACGCGGTGTGGCCGGGGCGCGAAATGGTGCGCCGCTGGACGGGCGGCGGCATCGTGCCGCACGGCGCGGATGTGACCTACACGCTCATCGTGCCGCGCGGCTGCGCGTTCTTCCGCACCGGCGCGGCGGAATCCTACCGGGCGATTCACGAGTGCATCGCCGCGCTGCTCGCGGAGCAGGGGCAGCCGGTGCGCGTGGCGGCGGCCGCAGGTGCGAAAATCTCGGACGCGTGCTTTGAAAATCCTGCGCGTTACGACCTGCTCGGCGAAGACGGTAAAATCGCCGGTGCCGCGCAGCGCCGGGCGCGCGCCGGGCTGCTGCACCAGGGCAGCGTTCAGAGTGCTGCGCTGCCCGCGGATTTCTGCACGCGGCTCGGGGCGGCGTTTGCCCGCAAGGTGATCCCCCGCCCGCTCGCGAAAGACGAACTCGCGGAAGCGCATGAACTTTCCGCCGCCAAGTACGCCACGACCACATGGCTGCGGCGGCTGTAGGGGGAAAGCTGCCGGTTCCCCATGCCGCCGCCTTCTCCCACCGGACGCTTGCCCGACAAAAAAACCGCACCCCGTTTCCGAGGCGCGGCTTTCTCTGGGTCGCGAAGGGGATCGCGAGATTGGTTTCTAGCTCTGGAATTTCACCGGCTCGCCGCGGGACATGGCGTCGTGCTGCTCCTGCGAGCAGGCGGCGTTGAGCGGGACGTTCGTCGTCTTGTCGGAGTTACCAACGACGCCTTGCTGGAGCAGGTATTGCTCGAGTTCTTCGCCGCTGATGTCGGCGACCATGACGCCGTTGACTTCCACGCAGGGACTGAGCGGCTGGCCGCTTTTCTGCTCCATCTCCCAGCGGAAGGCCGGGTTCTGGATGATGTCCTTTTCGGTGTAGGCGAGTTCGTATTTCTTGAGCACGGCGCGGATGCCGTTGCTCCAGCCACATTGGGTTTTGACGTAGGCGGTGATTTCAGGTGCGGGCATAGGTGGTGAGTTAAGCGTGATTGGTAATTGGTGAAAGGTGATTGGTGTTTCAGTTAGGGGCGGTGGTTAGTTCCAATCACCAATAACTAATCACCAATCACAAACCGCATCGTCATCCGGGAGCGCCCACAAGAGACGCTCCCGGTGACTTACGATGTTACTTCTTGCGGTCGCCGGGGCGGTATTCCTCGGCGGCGGCGGCGAAGGCCTGTTCGAGGCCGACCATGTCTTCGCCCGGCTTGAGCGAGTCAAAGGCGGCGGCTTCACGCTTGATGTCTTCTTCGCTGTAGTTTGCGGCTTTCAGCGAGAGGCCGATCCGGCGTTCAGCCTTGTCGACTTTGATGACACGGGCTTCGATCTCCTGACCGATCTTGAGATGGTCTTTGATCTTGTCCACGCGGTCTTCGCTGATTTGCGAGATGTGGACGAGTCCGTCGATGTCGCCGTCCATGGAGATGAAGGCGCCGAAGGTGGTGATCTTCGAGACCTTGCCTTTGACGAGGTCGCCGATCTTGTACTTCGCTTCGATCTCCTTCCACGGATCGCCTTCGAGCTGTTTCAT
>JANPHJ010000323.1:0-6892 GCA_031424395.1 Chthoniobacter sp. | reverse complement strand
TTCGACTACGCGAGCCTCAACAGCAGCGACGCAGCCCACCAACCTGTGCCGCTCGCGCGCGCCGGCGGCGGCGGCGAAACCATGAGCTACCAGATGCTCCAGCCGCAGGAACTGAACGAGGTGGAAAAGCTCTCGATCCTCATCCTCAGCGAAGCCCACGGCGCCATGGTCCGCGAGGTGAAGCCGCCGACGCAGTGAGCCAGGCTCAGCTAAACCGAACAATCATCCGGCCCGGTTTCGCGGATTTCGCGGGCGCCGTCGTCGCGATGGGCGAAGCGCAGCCAGCGGGTGTGGGGCGGGAGGAGGGCGGGGAATTTTTCGGCCCACTCGATGACGCAGGCGCCGTCGCCGTCGAGGTATTCGTCGAGGCCGATGCGGAGGGCGGCGTCGGCGTCGTCGAGGCGGTAGAAGTCGAAGTGGTAGAGGGGGAGGCGTCCGCCGGGGTATTCGTGGAGGAGGGTGAAGGTGGGGCTGGTCACGCTGGCGATAGAGCCGAGGCCAGCGGCGAGGCCTTTGACAAAGTGCGTTTTGCCCGCGCCGAGGTCGCCGCTGAGAGCGAGGACAGCGCCGCGGCGGAGGGTGGCGGCGAGGGTGCGGGCGAGGGCGATGGTTTCCGCGGGGCTATGCGAAATGGTCATGGCCGGGGAAAGGCGGAGGGCGGAGGGCGGAGGGCGGAAGAAGCTGGCCGATGCGGGTAAGCGGGAGGCGAGGGAAGTGCTGTGGCCATGCGGCTTCCAAGGCGATGGCATGGCGTGGGGCGAGGGTGAAAATGAGCTCGAAGTCTTCGCCGTCGGTGAGGGCTTGGCGGGTGGAGCAGCCTTTGGTTTTGGGGAGTGACGAATCGTCGAGAGTGAAGCCGCAGCGGCTCGCGGTGGCAAGGCGGGGCAGGTCGGTGGCGAGGCCGTCGCTGAGGTCCATCATGGCGTGAAGTTTGAAATTGGCGGTGAGCCAGCGGGCTTCGGCGAGGCGGGGGGTGAAATCCAAATGCTTGCCGGCGCGGGAGCCGCCGAGACGACCGGTGACGTAGAGCGCATCACCCGTGCGGCCGCCGCTGCGGAGGATGCAGCGCGCGCGCTCGACGGTGCCGGTGAGGGCGACGTTGAGGAAAAGCGGGCCGGGCGAGCGGGCGGTTTCGCCGCCGACGATGCTGACGCCGAAACGGCGCGCGGCCCGTCGCAGGCCGGAGTAGAGCGCGGTGGCGCGGGCCATTTCAAAATGCGGCGGCGCGGCGAGGGTGATGAGCGCGTGCTGCGGGGTGCCGCCCATCGCGGCGATGTCGCTGAGGGCGCGGCAAAGCGCTTTCCAGCCGACGCGGCGCGGGTCGTCGCTCGCGAGAAAATGGACGCCCTCGATGACGACGTCAGTTTTCAAAAGCTGCCAGCGGGCGTCGCGCGGGCGTCCGATGACGGCGCAGTCGTCGCCCGCGCCGACGCGCACATCGGCCCCGAGCGCGAGGGCGCGGGTGAGGGCGGCGACGACGCGGTTTTCGCCGAGGTCGGAGAGTTTCACGGCGCGGGGAGGAGGTCGCTGGCCTGGAGGTAAATGACGGCGAGGCTGACGGAATTGAAGAGCGCGTGCATGCCGATGGGGACGAGCAGGGAGCCGGTGCGCTCGTAGGCGAGGGTGAGGCAGAGGGCGAGGACGAAGAGCCCGGCGAAAGCGGTAGCGCTCTCATGGATGGCGGCGAAAAGCAGGGCGCTGGCGAGGCCGCTGGCGAGCGGTCCGAGGTAGCGTTTGCCGACGGCGTAGAAAAACCCGCGGAAGAGAAACTCCTCGCAGACGGGGGCAAGGACGGCCGCGGCGAGGAAAATTTTCAGCACCGCGCCGCGGTCGCTGCGCTGCGTCACGTCACGGAAAAGCTGGATGAGCGGCTGCTGCTCGGCGTGGCCGTGGAGCAGGGACAGGGTGAGGAGATTGGCCGCGCCGGCCAGCGCGAAGGCGACGAGCACGAGGCCCAGCGCCCAGCCAATGACGCGCAGCGGCGGGACGCGGCCGAGGCCAAGCTGGCCCACGAGCTTCAGCCCGCGGTACTGCAAAAAGCCGGCGACGCCCGCGGCGAGGATGACGAAGACGAGCGAGCCGGGGATGACGTGCTCAATCTTTACGGCGTGCGCTTTTTCCGCATGGCGCACGACGGCGGCGACGCCCAGGCCGATAAAGGCGGTGGCGAGGACGAGGGCGACGAGCGCGTCCGGCATGCGGAAATCGGCGACCGGCACCTGGCCGCCGTCGCGCGCGATGCGGCGGATGACGAGCGTCTGCGCGACCGCGGCGGCGCCGAATACCGCGAAGGCGAAGAGCCCGGTGAGGACGAGCTGGGAAGGGTCCGGCGGCAAGGGCTACGGCGCGTAGAAGCTTGGGAGAAAGTAGAGCCGCCCGGCCTCGAGTTTGGGCAGGAGGGACGGCACCACGTTCACCTCCACGCTGGCTTTTTCGCTCTGCCCGAGGAGGCGGAAGATGCGGCCAAAGTGAAACGGCGACTCGTAGCGGATGATGGCTGCGCCTTTCACTTTGCCGAGTTCCATGGCCTTGGCGTAGGCGTCCTCGACCTGGCCGAGGGCGTCGATGAGCTTGGCGTCTTTCGCGTCCTTGCCGGAGATGACGCGCCCGTCGGCGAGGCCGTTGCGCAGTTCGCCTTCGTCGCGTTTGCGTTCGCGCGCCACGATGCCGACGAATTTCCCGTAGGTGTCCATGACCATTTTTTGCACGTAGTCCTTTTCTTCCGGCGTGATCTCGCGCGTGCCGCTGAGCATGTCTTTGAAAGCGCCGCTTTTGAAGGTGACGGCCTCGAGCCCGACTTTGCCCATGAGTTCGCGGTAGTTCAGCGTGCGCATGATGACGCCGATGGAGCCGGTGAGCGTGGTCTCATTGGCCATGAGAAAGGTGCCCCCGCAGGCCACGTAGTAGCCGCCGGACGCCGCGAGCGAGCCCATATACACGACCACGGGTTTCTTGTGCTCCGCGCCGAAGCCCCCGTCGCGGACTTTGCGCACGGCGTTGTAGATCACGTCGGAAGCGGTGACTTCGCCGCCGGGTGAATCGACGTAGAGCACGACGGCTTTCACTCTGTCGTCGAGGGCGGCCTGTTCGAGCTGGAGCTTCACGTCATCGACCATCGTATCGCCCACGGTGCCGGGCTCGACTGAGGTGATGATGCCGCGCAGGTAGATGAGCGCGATTTTTCCATCCGGCGCCTTGCCGTCGCCGGGCGGCTTCGCGTCCACGACAACTGTCTCCTCGAATTTCGGCGCGCTGGGTTTCACGGGGTTGCGCATGCCGAGCGAGCCGACGGCGAAAACCGCCCCGACAAAAAGCAGCCCGAGGCACAGGCCGAAGCCTGCGAGCATCCACAGACAGCCGGAATTTTTCTGCATCATAGGTGCGCGAAGGTGGAGGATGCCGGGACGGGTGACAAGCGGGGAGTCAGCATGGCGCTCAGTGAAAGGGCGAAATGAAGACGCGCATGACATTTACCCGCCCGCCGGGGAAGTACCAGCGCGGCTGAAACTCGAAGCTGCGCTCGCTGGCGCGGTAGAAAAGCCAGCTCGGTTCGTTCGGATAGTTGGGGTCGTACACGGTGAAGGAGAGATTGCCGCCGGCCTCGCGGCGCTGGGCGTAGGGGATGACGACGTGGTTCATGTGCGGGAAGCGCGCGAGGTAGAGCGCGCGCGGCTGGCCGCGGTCGAGCGAGGCGCTGAGCCAGCGCGCGGCGGCGGCTTGGCCGGCGCGGAGGTGGCCCATGGTCATGCGCCAGTTGCCCACGCGCAGGTAGGTCGGCAGCCAGTTGCCGAGGTGCTCTTTCAGCAGCCCCTCGTAGGCGTGCGAAAAGCTGTGCAGATCGGCGTAGCCGGGGATGACGATGCGCTCGGGCCGGCTGCTCCAGACCGGGACGCGGCAGACTTGCAGGATGCGCGCGCGGTATGCATCGCGCGTGAGCCGCGGCGCATGCGGCTCGAAGCGCGCGAACTGCCAGAACTGCAGCACCGCGCGGTTGAGCACGAAGCAGCGGTGGGAAAATTCCGCGGGCTTTTCGCGCTGCGCAATGTGGAGCCGTCCCTGCTCATCGACGCCGTACTGGAAGACGGTGTCATTGGAAAAGGCGAAGGTGTCGCGGTGCAGGTCGAAAGCGCGGGCGCGCCCGGCGGCGGGCGCGAGGAGAAAGGTGAGGGCCAGGAGGAGGCGGAGCATGAAAAGTGGCGCAGCAGTCGTGGATGATTCGCCATCCTGTCAATCCCGGCTATCAGTTTGCGCCTTCGCTCCATGACTCCTGCCGCCATTTTTGAAACCTCCGCCGGCCGCGCCCGGGTCGCTGCCATCGCCGAACTGCGCGACGACCCCGGCTGGCGCGCGGCCTTCGCCCATCTCGTAAAGGACGCGCGCTACTACGACATCGTCGGCGGCACGCTCGACTTCGTGTGCCACGGGCTGCTGCTCGAAGACCGCGACGGCCAGCGGCGCGGGGTGCAGCCGTTTTTCTTCGTCGATCAGGATCTCGTGGCGACCGCGCCGGGCTGGCTGCGCGCGCCGATCCAAGCGGTGCGGCGGATTTTTCCCCGCTGCCTGCGGCTGAAGATGCTGATGGTGGGCTGCGCGGCGGGCGAAGGGCATCTCGGCGGTGCGGTGCCCGCTGAGCGCTGGGGCATGGCGGTGCTGCGCGAGGTCATGGTGAAAGTGGCGCGCGCGAACCGGGCTGCGCTGGTCGTGTGGAAAGACTTCCCCGCGCAGTACCGCTCGCCGCTCGACCCGCTGCACTGCGCCCCGGCGGCGGGGGCCTGCTACGTCCGCATCCCCAGCATGCCGGCCACGCGGCTGGCGCTGGAGTACGCGAGCTGGGACGACTACATGGCCCGCAAGCTCAGCCACGCGATGCGCAAGAATCTGCGCCGGAAATTCAAGGCGCTGGCCAAAGCCGCGCCGCTCGAAATGACGGTCGTGCACGAACTCGGCGCGCACACCGACGAGGCGCTCGCGCTTTACCTTCAGACCTACGCGCGCTCGCCGCTGCAGTTTGAAAAACTCACGCGCGGCTTCCTGCTGCGCCTCGGCGCGGAGATGCCGGAGCGCGCGCGTTTTTTCCTTTGGCGGCAAAGTGGAAAGCTCGTCGCCTTCAGCATCTGCCTCGTGCATGACGGAGCGATCTACGATGAATATCTCGGCCTCGACTACGCCGTCGCGCTCGACCTGCATCTCTACTTCGTGACCTTCCGCGACATCCTCTCCTGGGCGCTCGCGCAGGGCCTGAAGACCTACCACAGCACGCCGCTGAACTACGATCCGAAGCTGCATCTCGGCTTCGCGCTCGCGCCGCTCGACCTTTACGTGGCGCATCCGTCGCCGGTGCTGAACGCGTTGGTCCGCCGCATCCTCCCGCTCATCCAGCCGACGCGCGCCGAGCCCGCGCTGCGGCACTTTGAAAACGCGCACGAGATGGTGCCGGTGTGAGCGCGGGGCGCTATTTGCGCAGCGCCGCCAAGTCCGGGTCGCTTTTCGCGAAGTCGCGCATTTTTTTGTCGAGGGTGAAGCTCTTGTCGAGGTGCATGCGGGCGAGGTCGAGGTGGCCGAGCGCGCATTCGTAGCAGGCGAGGTTGTAGTGAAACGTGGGCTCGGCGCGCAGCGCGTCGGGGCCGGTGAGCAGGCAGTCGCGGGCCTCGTCGGTACGACCGAGTTCGTGGAGGCAAAAGGCCGCGTGGATGAAGCCGCTCGTCTGCGCCGGCTCCAGGCGGCACAGCTCGCGGCTCACAGTGAGCGCGGTTTTCCAGCGCTTCGCCTGCATGAGCACGACGGCGCGCAGCTCGAGCACCGACGGATTTTTCGCCGTGTCCTCGGGCAGCGAATCGAGCTGGGCCAGCGCGTCGTCGTGCATGGCCAGCTCGGAGTAGCCCTGCGCGGCGAGGAGGGTGCGTTCGTGGCCTTCGAGCATCACCCGAGCAGCTCCTCCAGCTCTTTCACCCGCTGCGCAAAAACGGCCAGCGCCGCGGCGATCGGCGCGGGGCTCGACATGTCCACGCCGGCCTCGGCGAGTGTGGGCAGCGGCATCTTCGAGCCGCCTGATTTCAGGAAGCCGAGATACCTTTCCACGTCGCCACCGCCGAGCACCTGCTGCGAGAGCGCGACCGCGGCGCTGATGCCGGTCGCGTATTTATAGACGTAGAAGGCGTGGTAAAAATGCGGGATGCGCAGGCACTCCAGCTCCAGCTCGGTGTCGATGGCGAAGTCCGCGCCGAAGTAGGCATCGAGCAGCCCGCGATAGGTCGCGCGGAAGCTGTCGAGCGTGAGCGGCTCGCCGGCTTCCTCCATCGCGTGGATGAGCTTTTCAAACTCCGCGAACATGGTCTGCCGGAAGACCGTGCCGCGGATGTCGTCGATCTGGCGGTTGATGATGTAGGCGCGCATCCGCGGGTGGCTGGTCTCGCCGAGGAGATGGTGGGTGAGCAATTCCTCGTTAAAGGTGCTCGCGACTTCCGCGAGGAAGATCGGGTAGGTGTAATCCTGATACCGCTGGGTGCGCTGCGCGTACCAGGTGTGCATCGAGTGGCCGGCCTCGTGCGCGAGGGTGTACACGTCGGAGAAAACGTCGCGCTTGTAGTTCATCATGATGAACGGCGGATTGCCGAAGCTCGAGGAGCTGAACGCGCCGCTGCGCTTGCCCTTGTTTTCGTAGCGGTCGCACCAGCGCCCGCGCAGGCCCGCGCCGAGCGTGGCCGTGTATTCGCCGCCGAGCGGCGCGAGCGAGGCCAGCACTTGATCGCACGCCGCGTCCCACGGCACGTCGGTTTCGATTTTGTTCACGATGGGCACGTAGGTGTCGTAGGCGTGGATTTCATCGAGCCCGAGCAACCGCTTGCGCAGCGCGTAGTAGCGGTGGAGCACGGGGAGGTTGGCGCGGACGGTC
>JANPHJ010000322.1:0-6898 GCA_031424395.1 Chthoniobacter sp. | reverse complement strand
ACTCTTTGGCCATCCCCCATTCGGCGAGGTCGCCTGTGCAGATGATGAGGTCAGGGCGGACGTCGTTATGCTCGGCAAGATGGTTGAGATCGTCGATGAGCCGGGCTGTGAGGGTGTCGTGCGGATTGGGGAATCCGTCTTTTCCTTCGGCGAAGCGGTGGAATTTGCCGAACTGCATATCGGAAATGTGGAGGAGAGTGACGGCGTTTGTCATGGGCATCGAAAGAAGGTGAAACGGTGTTCGTTGTGGGGCAGATCGTGAAAGCGGACCGTGCAGGACTCCAACTGCGCCCAGTCCGAGCCGAATGCATTCTTAGACATGCAGAGCACCAGCACGCGCGAGCGCTCCAGCCCTTCCTCGATTTTGGACGGGATGCTATCTCCCGGCTTGAGCACCCATTCATCGAACCACACCTTCACCCCGTCCTGCCGCAACCGCTCCGCCAGCGGGCGCACCACCGCCTTGTCCTTCGCGCTGTGGCTGAGGAAGACGTCGTATTGGAATTCGTCGGGCATCGCATCAATGGGGTTTGGACCGGCTGACGGCGGAGGTTTTCAGACCGGCATGGGAATAGGAAGATGGATCGGCACCGTAATGACGGCGTTTTTTCCGGGGGCCTAAGCAAATCCCGCCCGCCCGATTTTCTACGCAGACGTATCATTGCGCCCGTCCCGGTTGGCGCTTAGATAGGTTTCAGCCGTCGTCTCCGCCTCCCGTCTGCCCAATGAAAAAACCCGTCCTCATCCTCGTTCTCGCCGCGCTCGCCGGCGGCGGATGGTATTTCTTTGGCGACAAGCTCGGGAAGCCGGCGGTGAAGGAAACCGTGGGCGACAAGGCTGTGGCCCGCGTGGAAAAGCGGGACATCGAATCGAGCATCGACGTGAGCGGGGATGTAACGCCGGCTTTCCAGCTCGATGTGAAGCCCGAGGTCGGCGGCAAGCTCAAGGCCATGCACGTCGTGGCCGGGCAGACGGTGAAGGAGGGCGATTTGCTGGTGGAGATCGACGACCGCGATTTGCTCACGGAAAAGGACAGCGCGCTGACCGAGATCGAGGGCGCGAAGCTCTCGATGGAAAAGGCGAAGAAGAACTTCGAGCGCTCGCGGGAGCTGTATGACCAGAAGCTCATCAGCCGCGAGGTTTTCGACAACCTCACCTCGGAATTTGAGATCGGGCAGAACGGGCTCGTCAAAGCCCAGCGCAAGCTCCAGCTCATGGAGGATCGCCTGCGGAAAACGAAGGTCTTTTCGCCGACCGACGGCACCGTGCTGACCGTGCCCGTGATCGAGGGCCAGGTCGTGATCGCCGCCGCGAGCGTGAACAGCGGCAGCACGCTGATGACCATCGCCAACCTCTCGCGGCTGCTCATCGAGATGCACATCAACCAGGTGGACAAGGCCAAGCTCTCGCTCGACAAGGTGGTGCAAATCCACGCCGAAGCCCTCAAGGACGAAGCCATGGATGCGCGCATTTCCTTCATCGCGCCCATCGCCACGACCAAGAGCAGCGTGAAGGGTTTCCAGGTGCAGGCGATCATCGAAAAACCCGACCCGCGGCTCAGCCCCGGCATGACGGTGACGCTCAATATCCCCATCGCCCACGTCGAGGACGCGATCAGCGTGCCGGTCACGGCGGTCTTCAAAAGCGAGGGCAATAAGAAGGTCGTCTATGTCAAAAACGGCGACGCCACGGAAAAGCGCGAGGTCAAGGTGGGCGTCACCAACATCGACCACGCGCAGATTTTGAACGGCGTGAAAGAGGGCGAGCAAATCCTGCTCGTCGAGCCAGGCAAGGCGCCGAAGCGCTCGTAGCGTCGTCCGGCGATGGCGCTCATCGAACTCCACGAAGTCACCAAACGCTACCGCGTCGGCGAGCAGGAAATCGTCGCGCTGGCGGGCATCGACCTGGCCATCGAGCAGGGCGAATACGCCGCGCTCATCGGCCCGAGCGGCAGCGGCAAATCCACGCTCATGCACCTCCTCGGCTGCCTCGATACGCCGAGCACCGGGCGCATGACCATCGATGGCATCGACACCTCCCGCGCCGGCGGCAACCAGCTTTCCGAACTGCGCAACGCCAAGATCGGCTTCGTCTTTCAGTCCTTCAATCTGCTGCCGAAATTCAACGTCCTGCAAAACGTCGAACTGCCGATGATCTACTCCGGCATCGGCGCCGCGGAGCGCAAGCGCCGCGCCCTCGCCGCCATCGAGCGCGTGGGCCTTTCCAACCGCGTGAAAAACACGCCGCTCCAGCTCAGCGGCGGCCAGATGCAGCGCGTCGCCATCGCCCGCGCGCTGGTCAATGACCCGCGCATCATTTTCGCCGACGAGCCGACCGGCAACCTCGACTCGACGACCGGCGAATCCATCCTCGCGCTTTTCCAGGAGCTGAGCGCGCAGGGCCGCACCATCGTCCTCGTCACGCATGACAATGACATCGCCGCGCACACGCCACGACGGATCGAAATGCGGGATGGAAAGATCGTGAATGACACCAAGGCCGGGGCGGAAATCCGAAATCCGAATATCGAAATCCGAAAGAAATCCGAATGAGCAGAAATTCAAAAACCGAGTGGAGACGCGCGGGGTGCTTTTCCGTTTTTCCCCATTGCCGGTGTTTTGAAGGTGTTTCGGACTTCGGATTTCGGATTTCGGATTTTCCCTCCGCCCCATGAAGCTCTGGCTCTCCCTCCTCATGGGCCTGAAAGAAATCGGCGCCCACAAATTCCGCAGCATTCTGACCATGCTCGGCATCATCCTCGGCGTGGCCAGCCTGCTCACTACCTTCGCGCTCACCGCCGGCATCGCCCACGGCATGCGCGATTTCATGACGCAAATCGGCGGCATCGAAAAAATCGACGTCACCAAGCAGGACGTGCCCGAGGAGCAGCTCAGCTTTGCGGAAATCTCGCCCGGCCAGACCGTCGCCGACGCCGAGATCATCCGGCGGCGAGCCGACCTCGTGAACTACGTCTCGCCCGTTTCCGAACTGCCCGCCGCGCTCACCCGCAGCAACCAAACCTTTCGCGCCGTGGCCTACGGCTGCTGGCCCGACTTTGCCTACATCAACAAACACGAAATCGCCGCCGGACGCATGCTCAGCCAGATCGACATCGAGGAAGCGCGTCACGTCTGTCTCGTGGGCCGCACCATCGTCGATAAACTTTGGCCGGGCCGGAAGGAATACAACGCCGTTGGCGAATCGCTGCTCATCAACGGCCGCCCATTCACCGTCATCGGCATTTTCAATTTCTACGAACGCGAGGAGGACAGACTCCGCCGCCAGCGCGGCGAGCCGCCGAAGGGCGCGCAGTTCGGCCGCGGCGGTGGCGGGGGTGGATCGCGTCCAAGAGGCGGCGGCTACGATCCCTTTTTCCGCAAAAACACGAGCGTGCAAATCCCGATCACGACGATGTTTTACGACTACAAATCCGCCAACGTCGTCGGCACCGTGGACCAGGGGCCGAACCTCAAGCTCGACCAGCTCATCTTTCAAGTGAACGACGTCGCGCGCTTCCAAGAGGCCATCGACCAGACGCGCACGCTGCTCACCGTCACGCACCGCGGCATTGAGGATTTTTCCTTCAACACCCGCGAGGAGTGGTTCGACAACATGGAGCGCAGCATCAAAAGCACGCGCATCAGCGGCGGGATGATCGCCATCATCAGCCTCATCGTCGGCGGCATCGGCATCACTAATATCATGCTCGCCAGCATCACCGAACGCATCCGCGAGATCGGCGTGCGCCGCGCCATCGGCGCGAAAGGGCGCGACATTTTTCTCCAGATCATTGTGGAAAGCAGCGTCATCGGAGTGTGCGGCGGCGTGCTCGGCCTGGGCGCGGCGTTTGGCCTGCTCCGGCTGATCGCGAAGCTCACCGAGAGCGAAAACACACCCATCGTCGAGCCCGGCGCGATCCTTATCAGCTTCGGCTTCGCCGTCGCCATTGGCGTCCTCAGCGGTTTTTACCCTGCGGTCAAAGCCAGCCGCCTCGACCCCATCGAAGCGCTGCGCTACGGCTGACGCGTGAGATAAAAGCGTGCCGCGTTTCCGCCGAGCACTTTCGCCTGCGCCTCCGCCGGCAACGGCGCGAGATAGTCGCGCACCAGCGCAAAAACCCGCGCGTAATCCGCCGCGAGCAGGCACACCGGCCAGTCGCTGCCAAACATCAGCCGGTCTGCGCCGAACGCCTCGGAGACCACATCGAGGTACGGCCGGATGTCCGCCGGCTGCCACGCTTTCCGGTCCGCCTCCGTGACCATGCCGGAGACTTTGCACAGCACGTTGGGCGCTTGCGCCAGCTCGCGGATTTGCTCGCGCCACGGCGACAGCGTGCCCGCTTTGATCGCCGGTTTCGCCATGTGGTCGAGCACGAACGGCTGCCCGGGAAACCGCTTCGCCAAAGCGATCGCAGACGGGAGCTGCCGCTGCGCGATGAGGATGTCGTAGGTCAGCCCGTGCGCCCGCAACTCACCGATGCCGCGCTGAAAACCGGCGCCGAGCATGAAGTCGTCCGCTTCTTCCTGCACCACATGCCGCACGCCCACGAACCGCGGATGCCGCGCCAGCTCCGCCAAATCCGCGCCCACTTTCGGCGCGCGCAAATCCACCCAGCCCACCACACCCTTGATGATCGCGTGATGCTCCGCCAGCTCCAGCAGCCACCGGCTTTCCTCCACCGTCTGCCGCGCCTGCACGGCGATGCACCCGTCCAGCCCAGCCGCCGCCAGCAGCGGCGCGAGATCGCCCGGCAGCCAGTCGCGATGCAGCGCCGAGCCGCGAGGAATCCACGGATACTGCGCCGCATCGTAGCTCCAGAAATGCTGGTGCGCGTCGAGTTTCACGGGAGCGGGAGCCGCTCGTAGAGTTCGGCGACGGGAAAGTCGACCCCGACCGTGGGCAGGCTCACGAGTCCGTCGGCGGCGAGGATTTCGCGCTGCCAGCCTTCATTGGTGCGGCGCTCGATGACGACTTCGCGCCGCTCCTGCTCGATGCGCACGTAGGCATCGAGGCTCGCCAGGGTGAGATAGGCCATGCGTTTTTCGCGCTCGTCGATGGAGCGCGTACTCTCGGACAGAATCTCGAAAATCACCGACGGCCGCTCGCACCACGACGGGCCGAGCCCCGCGGTGCCGCCGAAGATCATCGCGTCCGGGTAGTAGAAATACGTGGTCGCGGAAACCGAGAGGCGCATTTTCATATCCGAGCCGAACGCCTGACACTGCCGCCCGCGCAGCCGTGCAACGAGCGCGCCCATGAGATTCGCGGTGATGGTGATGTGCGGCGTGCTCGCCCCAGCCATTTCATACACCATCCCGCCGAGGTATTCGTGTTTCACTTCGTAGCTCGGTTCGGCGGCGAGAAATTCCTCGACGCTCAGCAAAGCGTGGCTGGAGGAGGGGGCGGTCATGGCGCGGAAAATAGCCGGTGCGCCGGGGAGCGTCAACGCGACCGGCGAAGCGTGCTCAGTCGAGTTGCACCATGGCCTTGATCAAGCCCGTCTCCGGCTTCAGCCACGAGGGGAAAGCGGCGATCATCTCGTCGAATTTCGCGTGGTGCGTGATCCACGGTTTCGTGTCGATGGTGCCGTCCTCGATGAGCGCGATGATCCGGGCAAAGTCGCCCGACAGCGCATTGCGCGAGGCGAGGATGCTCAGCTCGCGGCGGTGCATGATGGGGGCGTGCAAAAAGGCCAGCTCCTGCTGCGTGATACCCACATAGACCAGCCGCCCGCCATACGAGCAGTAGCCCAGCGCGGCGCTCATGGATTTGTTGCTGCCGGTCGCATCCACGACGACATCCGCGAGCTGTCCGCCAGTGATTTCCTCCAGCGCCTTCAGCTCCGAGCCGTCGCCCTTCGCGAGGATGGTGTGATCCACGCCCATCGTGTTTTTGCAAAACGCCAGCCGCGCCTCATTGATGTCGATGACGATGCTTTTTGCGCCCGCCACTTTCACAAACTCGATGGCCGAAAGCCCGATCGGCCCCACGCCGATGACCAGCGCATGCTCGCCCGCGCGCGGCGCTCCGCGGTCAATGGCGTGGCAGCCGATGGCCAGCGTCTCCACCAGCGCGAGCTGCTCCAGCGTGAGTTCCGTCGAGACGTGCAGCTTGCGCGCGGGCAGGAGCATGCGCTCGCACATCCCGCCGTCGCACATCACGCCGAGGGTGAGGTGTTTTTCGCAGCAGTTCGTGAGGCCGCGGCGGCACGAGTAGCACTGCTGGCAGTTGATGTAAGGCTCAACCGAGCAGCGGTCGCCGGGGCGCAGATTCGTCACCCCCACGCCCACCGCCAGCACCTCCACGCCCAGCTCGTGGCCGGGGATTATCGGATAGGAATAAAACGGCATCTTCCCCAAAAAACCCGCGTAGTCTGTGCCGCAAATGCCAATGCGATGGATGCGGACGAGGGCCTCGCCGGGCGCAGGCGCGGCGGGTTCGGGGATGTCGAGCGTGCGGAAGTGGCCGGGCTTTTCGAGTTGGATGGCTTTCATAAATGCGGCGCGCAGCATTGCGGGAACGAGCACCGCGCGCAATCCCAGCGCGCAATCCCAGCGCGCAGCCTCACGCCGCCGGGCTCCGCGGCGGCGCGAATTTACGGAAGCGGCCGCGGTACGCGCCCGGCGTCATGCCCACGCGGGCGCGGAAGAGGCGCGTGAAATGGCTCTGGTTGGCGAAGCCCACCTCGAGCGCGGTTTCGCTGATCGAAAGCCGCCGCGCCGCGAGCAACTTCTTGGCCAGGTCGATGCGCCGCGCCAGCAGATAGTGGTGCGGCGTATCGCCGAAGGTCTTCTTGAAGACGAGCGAGAAATGATGCGAGCTGAGGCCGACCAGGTCGGCCAGTTCGATCAGCGTGATGTTCTTTTCCAGATTCGCGCCGATGTAGTCGCGAACCCGG
>JANPHJ010000321.1:0-2110 GCA_031424395.1 Chthoniobacter sp. | reverse complement strand
CGCTGGTCGATTGCGCCGGGCTTGGCGTCGGCGAAGACGCGCGGCATCAGCGCGTGCGGGCGGATGGCGTGCGGGTCGTTGATCCACGCCGCCAGCCACGGCTCGTTGAACTTTGCGCCCAGCTCGCCGAACTGCGGCGCGTCCTGCGCCAGCTCGGGCAGGCCCTCGCCCTTCGCCGGAAGCAGCGCCGCCGCCTCATGGCACGCGGCGCAGCGCAGCTCGGCGAACAGCAACCGGCCGGCGCGCACGCGCTCGCCGGCGCGGAGGTCGGCGGCGCTGGCATGGTGCTGAAAGGCCGTCGGCGGCACCGGCTCCCAGGAGAACTCTTTCGACGCCCACAGCAGCCGCAGCCGCGCGTCGCCTTTGGCCGGGCTGGTGAACTCGACGGCAAGCTTGTTCGCGCCCTTTTGCAGCTTCACCGCCGCGCCCTCCACGCGGGCGCTGCCTGCCAAAATCGTCGCGCCGTTGAGCGTGACCTTGACCGTACCCTGCACCTCGGCGGCGAAGCGGAATTCGCCGCGCATGTCCGAGACGATGTCGGCTTCCCACTTCGCGGTGAAGGGGCCGGCGGCGAGAAACGGCGTGGGCGGCTGGCCTGCGGGAACCTCCAGCGCGACGAGCCGCGCGGCGCGCGTGTCGGTCTTGCCGCCAGCGATGAAGGTCAGTGCCAGTCCTGGTTTCAGCGCCGGTGCGGCTTCGGCGAGCGCGGGCGCTTTCACTGCGCTCTCCTGCGCGCACAAAAGTGGAGAAAACGGCGCGAAGCAGGCGAGGAGACGGGCGATGGATTTCATGTTTCGGAAAAAAATGTGGCGTCGGTAAAAAGGCGAAGGGCGGCGATTGCTCGCCGCCCTTCGGGTTTAGCTTTTGGACGGATGAGCCGTCAATGACGGGTCGGCGGACGAGGGCGTCCGCGCCGCGCCCTCAGCGCTGCGAGGTGTAGGTCACGCCGGGTTTGTCTGCGGGCGCGACGACGTTGATGGTGTTGCCCACCTTGTCGGGCACCGGGTTTCCGTCGGCGCTCTTAATGTTCATTTTGATCTCCATCTGCATGACCGGCTTGAGGCCGTCGATTTCGAGCAGGACGGATTTTTTGTCGGCGGAAAGCACAGCGGTTTTGACTTCCAGCTTGTCGCTGCCTTTCTCCTCGGGGTTGCTGACTTTGTACTTGGCGGAGCCGTAGGCGGAGGTCCAGCGGTAGTTGTACTGGAGCACGGAGTAGTTCGCGGCATCGCCCGCGGTGGCGGGGTCGAGCGGTGCGGTGAAGTCGAGGCGCACGCCCTTGTCGGTGATGTGCAGGCAGTTTTGCATGGTCAGCGGTTTGCCGGTGTAGCGCACGCGGTGGAGGGCGCCGTCTTTCGCGCCGTCGGTCTGCCAGCCTTTAAGGCCGCCGAGGTAAAGCTGGCCGTCGGTGGGGTTGAAGCGCGCGCGCATGATGCCGGTGGAAAACTTCAGCGGGAACTTCACCACGCCGCCCTGCGGCACGTCGCCCACGCGTTCCTGGAGCACGTTGAAGAGCGAGGATTTGCCGTAGCTGAGGTAGAGGAGCTGGCCTTTGAGCGGGCCCCATTTGTCGCTGGTCACCCAGACTTGCGAGCCGTTGGAGTTGTCCATGTCGTAGGGCACCCAGCAGAGGTGCGGCGGGTAGGAAGTCGGCGGCGGATCCTTGTGCGCGAGATCGACGACGCCGACAAATTCGCCGGGCTTCGAGTAGTGGATGTAGTCCACGGGCACCCACGTACCTTGGTTGTCGCCGCTGGTGATTTCGTCGTTCGGGCCGACGCCGAGGCCGTTGGGCGCGCGGATGCCGGTGGCGATGATTTCGAGCTTCGCGCCGTCTTTGCTGACTTTGAAAATGCAGCCGTTGTGATCGCTCAGCGGGCCCCAGCCGCTGCCGCCGGGATTCACGGGGCCGCCTTTGGAAAAATAGAAACTGCCGTTCGAGTCGGTGTCGAGGCCGAAGGCGAATTCATGGAAGCCGGGCGTGACCTGCACGTCGTTGTTGAAGCACTCGTAGAGGTCGGCCTCGCCGTCGTTGTTGAGGTCGGTCAGGCGGGTGATCTGGTCGCGGCCGAGGACGTAGATTTTTTCGTCCACGATGCGCAGGCCGAGC
>JANPHJ010000320.1:0-14076 GCA_031424395.1 Chthoniobacter sp. | reverse complement strand
CGCCCCTCTGCGCCTCTGCGGTTATTTTTTGCTGTTCTACTTTCACCCATGACCACCCATCCCATTTTCATCGCCCCGTCCCTGCTCGCCTGCGATTTCGGCCGACTCCATGACGAGGTGCGCCGCGCCGAAGCCGCGGGTGCCGACTGGCTGCACTGCGACGTGATGGACGGTCATTTCGTGGACAACATTTCCTTCGGCCCCGCCTTCGTGGACGCCGCCGCGAAAGACGCCACCGTCCCGCTCGACGTGCACCTCATGGTCGAGCGGCCCGAGCACTATTTTTCCCGCTTCGTGAAAAGCGCGCGGAACATCACCGTCCACGTCGAGGCGCAGCACGAGGTCGCGCAAACGCTCGCCGCCATCCGCGCCGCCGGCTGCACCTGTGGCCTCGCCCTGCGCCCGGCTACGCCTTTCGAGGACGCGGTTCCTTTCCTCGATCAAATCGACCTGCTGCTCGTGATGACCGTCGTCCCCGGCTTCGGCGGCCAGCCCTTCATGTCTGAGATGCTGCCGAAAGTTCGCGCCGCCGCCGACGCCCGCGCCCGTCTGGACCTTGGTTTCCGCATCGAAGTCGATGGCGGCATCACCGCCGAGACCGCCCTCGTTGCCACCGCTCACGGAGCCGACACCCTCGTCGCCGGCACCTCCGTCTTCGCCGTACCGGACATGCCCGCGGCGGTCCGCCGCGTCCGCGGCGTGTAGCAGGGAGTTTCGGGTGGAGCACGCGACCCGCGTGCTGTCTTCGGCGACTCGCCGAAGACAGGTGTGAGCGCGTCGCCGCGAGCGGGAGATTTTGCCAGCGAGGCCGCGCACCCTTTTCTTCGCGGCGAGTCGCCGCAAAGCGCACGCGGTTCGCGTGCTCCACCCGGAACATTGCAGCTACTGCGCGCTCGTTTCCCGCCGCTCGTTCGCTTGGAAATGCGCCAGCGCCTCGCCCACCAAAAACAGCGAGCCCGTAATCAGCGTCCGCCGTTCCATCGACCCCGCGATGCGGATCGCCGCCGGCAAATCGCGCACCGCGATGCACTCCTGCCGCGGCGCGACTTCGCCGATCGCGCGACAGATTTCCTGCGAGGTCGCTGCGCGCGGATTCTGCACGGGCACCGCGAGGATGCGCCCCGCCACGGGCAGCAGCGCCTCGCAAATCCCACGCACATCCTTGTCCGCGAGGATGCCGAGAATGAGCGTCGCGCGCTTCTCGCCGAACATCTCGCGCCAGGTCTCCGCCAGTCGCCGCGCCGATGCCGGATTGTGCGCGCCATCGAGCACGATGCGCGGCGTGATCTGCTGAAACCGTCCCGGCCATTCCACGGTCCGCAGCCCCTGCGCGAGGGCCGCGCTGGAAATGTCGAGCCCCGCGAGTTCCAGCGCATGCGCGGCCAGCGCCGCGTTCCACCGCTGGTGGCTGCCGGCGAGTGCGATCTCCGCGCGCCGCAGCGGCGACACCACAAAGTTCAACTCCGCCCCGCGCCACCACGCGATCTGCACGATCACCACCCGCACTTCATCTGCCTGCGGGCCCGTCACCACCGGCACGCCGGGCTTGATGATCCCGGCCTTTTCAATCGCGATGGCGGCCAGCGAATCGCCGAGCCACTGCCGGTGATCCATGTCGATGGGTGTGAGCACCGTCACCGCGGGCGTGACCACATTCGTCGCGTCGAGCCGTCCGCCCAGGCCGGTCTCCAGCACCACCACTTCCGCACCGCGCTGTTGAAACCACGCCAGCGCCAGTGCCGTGGTGATTTCAAAAAAAGTCGGCGCGTGCTCCCAGCCCTCGGTCAGCGCGCGAATCTCGCTCAACCCTGCGGCCACTTCGTCTTCGCTGATCATCGCGCCGTCGAGCCGCATGCGTTCGCGGAAGGTCAGCAAATGCGGCGAGGTGAAAAGCCCCGTCCGCAACCCCGCCGCGCGGCAGCACGCGTCGAGCATCGCGCACGTCGAACCTTTCCCATTCGTCCCAGCGACGTGCAGAAACTTCGGCGCGTCCGGCCCGGCAACCCTGATGTCCAGAGCCTCGACGAGCCGCTCAATGTTTTCCAAACCAAGATGGATGCCGTGGAGCTGCGTGGCGTAAAGCCAGGCGACGGCCTCGTCGTAGCTCACTTCGAGGGAGCGAGGTAGCTGAGCAGGTTGCCCAGCGTTTCGCGCATTTTTTTGCGATGCACGATCATGTCCACCAGCCCGTGATCTTCGAGGAACTCGGCGGTCTGAAAATTCGGCGGCAGGTCTTGATGCGTGGTCTCCTTGATGACGCGCGGCCCGGCGAATCCGATCATCGCCTTTGGCTCCGCGATGATGAGGTCGCCCACCGTGGCAAAGCTCGCGCTCACGCCGCCGGTGGTCGGATGCGTGAGCACCGAGATGTAGGGCAGCCGCGCCTGCGCGTGCAGGGCGAGCGCGCCGCAGGTCTTCGCCATTTGCAGCAGGCTCAGCACACCCTCATACATCCGCGCGCCGCCGGACGCCGAGACGATGATCGCCGGGATGCGTTCCTTCGTCGCGCGCTCCACGCAGCGTGTCAGCTTTTCGCCCACGACTGAGCCCATCGTGGCGGCGATGAAATTGAAATCCATGACCGAGATGGACACGCGCTGGCTTTCAATCGCGCCGAAACCGCTGATGACCGCGTCCTTCAATCCGGTCTTTTTTTGGTAGCTCTTCAGCCGCTCGGTGTAGCTCGCCATGCCGGTGAATTTCAGCGTGTCGACCGACACCATGTTCGCGTCATGTTCCTCGAACGAGCCTGCATCCAGCAGCATCTCCAGTCGCTCGTGCGCGGTCTGCGTCATGTGGTGGTCGCACTTCGGGCAGACGCGGAAATTCTGCACGAGGTCGAGGTTGTGAATCATCTCCGCGCAGGCCGGGCACTTCTGCCAGAGGCCCTCGGGAAATTCGCGCTTCTTGTCGGAGTGAAAGGATGGTTTGGAGAAAATACCCATGGGTCGGGAAGCTAGGAGTTGTCAGCCGCGGGCGACGGTCACGACGCGGACGGACGCCGCGCCGGCGGCGCGCAGGACGCGCGCACATTCATCCACGGTGGAGCCCGTGGTGAAGACGTCGTCCACTAAAACGAGATGGCGGTTTTGCACGGCGGAAGTCTGTCGCACGCGGAAGGCGTTGCGCAAGTTTTCCATCCGCTCGTGGCGGTCGAGCCGCGTCTGCGTGGTGGTGTAGCGGATGCGCCTCAGCGCGCGCAGCAGGGGCGTGCCGGTGCGCTGGGCGAGGAGTTCGGCGAGCACGTCGGCCTGGTTGAATTCCCGCTCGCGAAACCGCGCGCTGTGCAGCGGCACGGGCACCAGCGCGCCGATGGGCTGCGCGCGGATGCGCTCGTCGTCCAGCGCCGCGGCCAGCCAGTCGGCGAGGGGGTGGCGGAGATAAAAGTGACGGTCGTATTTGAAGCGATGGATGAACTCCCGCACCACACCGCGGCTGAGGTAGCGCGAAACCGCGCAGTCGAAATGTAGCGCGCGGCCTGCGCAGTTGGAGCAGGTGAACTCACCGGTGATCGCGCCGTCGAACGGCTCCGAACAGCGCTGGCAAAACGGTGCGACGATCTCTTTCGCCTGCCCCGCGCAGGCCGCGCACAGATGTACGCCGCCCTCCGTGTCCGCCCCGCAGTTTGCGCAGTGCGGCGGATAGAGCAGCGAGACCAGCGCCTCACCCGCGCGCCGCAGGGTCGTGCCGATTTTCATAAGCGAGCCACAGCCGCACCGCACCCCACGCCAGCAGCAGTACGGCCACGGGGACGAGGCCGTTTTCAAACCGCTCGCCCACCCACGGCAGCCAGTCGGGCCGGACCTTGGTTTTGATGGCGAACTTCGCCATCACCGAAAAGCTCATCTTCACGCAGACGACGCCCGCGTGCAGGCCGATGCTCATCCACAGCGCGCGGGTGCGCAGCGCGGCATCGCCGCACAGCCAGCCGAGGACAAAGAGCGTGGTGAAACCAACGAGGAGCGTCATCGGCTCGGCGAATTGGTGAAAGGCGTGCGGGATGAGATCGAAGCCCGAGAGCCAGCCGATGGGCTGCGGATCGTAGCTTTCGTCCGGCGTGAGAAAGTGGACGATCGCGAACAGCGCCGTGACCCAGAACAGCGCGGCGGCCGCGCGCAGCGTGCGGCGGACGAGCCCGAGAATGGCCCCGCGAAAAAGCGCCTCTTCGAGAAACGCGACGGTCACCGCGGAGACGGCGATGACGGGCAGTTTGCCCCACGCGATTTCCGAGCGGACACGATAAATGCCGAAGTGGACGTAGCCCGCCGCCATCAGCGCCACGGCCAGCCCGGCAATGACAAAACCCGCTAGCAAATGCTGGCGCCAGCGCGGATCGGGCTCAATGCCGAGATCGTGCCAGCCGCCGATGCGCAGCGCGCGCACCGTGGGCCAAAGCAGTAGCAGCGCGGAGAGGAGCGCGGCGCGGTTGAAAAACTTTTGGAACTTAAATCCGGCTAGTGCGGGAAAGACGCCGTGCTCCGCCAGCGCCTGCGCGGCCCAGAAGAGCGGCGGCGCGAGCAGCGCTCCGAGCACGATGACCGCAGCAAGGTAGCCGAAAATTTTGGCAAGGTCTTTCAATGCCCGCGCATCTTTGCCAAAAGCTCCGGTCGCTCCACACAAAACACGATGCGCAACACCCACGTTTGGAAAACCACCACCGCCGACGGCGCAAAGCGCGAAGTCCGCGCCGAGAAATTTGGCAAGCGCTGGCGCGTGCAGGCGAAGGTCAAAGGCGACGCGTCGTGGACGTATTACGACGATCCGCTGGTCCAGGATTTGATCGCGCTGCGCGACGTGCTTTTCCGCAAATACCAGCGCAAGCATCTCTCCTACGAAGACCTCACGGCAGTGGAGAAAATGATCACGGACCGTGGTGGGTCGTGGGAGGAGACGGCACCTGAAGACGCATCGGACAACGATTGAGCGCCCCCTTTCCCCCTGTCATCCTGAGCGAAGCCGAGGGACCTCTAACTTTTCCGTGGGCGGAGGCGGCGCGGAGCGCATCCCACCGACCGCCTGCGCCCCGAAGAAATAGTCAGAGGTCCTTCGACTTCGTTGCCGCCCGCCTGCGCCCATCGGGAACTCCGCTCAGGATGACAGGTCGATTTTATGAACCACGAAACCCAAAGCACGACCGCCGCCGACAAGGCTCACGCGTGGCACCCATTCACGCAGCATCGCGAATGGTGTGTGCCAGAGCATGAGCCCCTGGTGCTCGTGGAGGGCGAGGGCGCGCTGCTGCGGGACAGCGAGGGCCGTGAATACCTCGACGGCAATTCCTCGATCTGGACGAACCTGCACGGGCACCGGCATCCGCGAATTGACGCGGCGCTCCGTGCGCAGCTCGACCGCGTGGCGCACACCTCGTTTCTCGGCTTTACCAATCCGCCCGCGGCGCAGCTCGCGCGGGAGCTGGTCGCACTCTGGCCGGCGGATTCGCTGACGCGCCTTTTCTTTTCCGACGACGGCTCCACGGCCATCGAGGTGGCGTTGAAAATGGCGGCGCAATTCTGGCAGCAGAGCGGCCAGCCGCAGCGCACGCGGTTCGTGGCGTTTGGCGGCGCGTATCATGGCGACACGATGGGTGCGTCGAGCCTCGGCGGCATCGCGGCGTTTCACGGGAAATTTTCTGCGTGGCAGTTTCCCGCGGAGCATGTCGCGTCGATGGAGGAATTGCGGAAGTTGGATGCGAGTGACGTCGCCGCGGTCGTGATCGAGCCACTCATCCAGGGCGCAGCCGGCATGCGGCTCTGGCCGCGCGGGATGCTCGCGGAACTGCGCGCGTGGTGCGATGCGCAGGGCGTGCTGCTCATCCTCGACGAAGTGATGACCGGCTTCGGCCGCACGGGGACGATGTTTGCCTGCGAGCAGGAGAGCGTGGTGCCGGACTTCATCGCGCTCGCGAAAGGGCTGACCGGCGGCTACCTGCCGCTCGCGGCAACGCTCACGACGGAGCGGATTTTCTCCGCCTTTCTCGGCGGCCCCGAGCGCACGCTCTACTACGGCCACAGCTACACGGCCAACCAGCTCGGCTGCGCCGCCGCGCTGGCCAGCCTCGCGGTCTTCCGCGAAGAACAAGTGCTGGAGCGGCTGCGCGGGCAGATCGCACATTTCACGGCGCTGCTCGACGGGCTGCGCGCGCTGCCGCACGTCGGCGAGGTGCGGCAGTGCGGTTTTATCGCGGGCCTCGAGTTGCGGCAGGAAAATGGCGAGCCGTTTCCGACGGATGAGCTGACCGGCGCGCGGGTCTGTCTCGCCGCGCGAAAGCACGGGCTGCTGACGCGACCGATCCGCGATGTGGTGGCGCTGATGCCGCCGTACTGCATTACGCAGGCGCAGCTCGCGCAGGCGGTGGAGGCGGTGCGGCTGGCGATTGGCGAAGTGTGCGGGACACGTCCGCTTTCGCGGTGATTTACGAACGGTGATTGCCGATCTAAATTTCACGCCATGAAAACCACCGTCCTCCTCTCCGCCGCCATCGCGCTCGCTGCGCTGAGCCAGCCCGCGTTTGCCAAAATCAAAACCGAGGTCGTCGAATACAATGACGGCGATGCGGTGTTGGAAGGCTTCCTCGCCTACGACGATGCGAACGACAAACCGCGGCCCGGCGTGCTCGTGGTGCAGGACTGGACGGGTGTGGGCGACTACGTGAAGGGGCGGGCGCAGCAGCTCGCCGAGCTGGGTTATGTGGCGTTTTGCGCGGACATCTACGGCAAGGGCGTGCATCCCACCGACCCGAAGGAGTGCGGCGCGCTGGCGGGTAAATTCAAGGGCGACCGGCCCATGCTGCGGTCGCGGGTGAAGGCGGGGCTGGAGCAGCTCGTGAAAAATCCGCTGGTGCAGAAAGGGAAGGTCGCGGCCATCGGCTACTGCTTCGGCGGGACGACGGTGCTGGAGCTGGCGCGCAGCGGCGCGGACGTGCAGGGCATCGTGAGTTTCCACGGCGGACTGGGTTCGCCGACGCCGGAGGATGCGAATAACATCAAGGCCAAGGTGCTCGTCTGCCACGGCGCGGATGATCCGTTTGTGAAGGCGGATGAAGTGGCCGCTTTCAAAGACGAGATGACGAAGGGGGCGGTGAACTACAAATTCGTGGCGTATCCCGGCGCGGTGCATTCGTTTAGCAACCCGGCGGCAGGCAGCGACAACAGCAAGGGTGCGGCTTACAACGCGGCGGCGGACAAGGAATCGTGGGCGGCGATGAAGGAGTTCTTCGCGGAAGTTTTCGCGAAGTAGGAGGTCGGAAAACCAACTGTCATCCTGAACGGAGTTTCGCCGCGGGTGCAGGCGGGGGCGAAACGCAGTGAAGGATCGCTGACAGAAAAGGGCGGAGGCGGTGGGAGAAAACGCATGCTACCCCCCCGCCGCCACCGCCCGCGGTACAGTCAGCGGTTCTTCACTCCGCCATTGTCGCAAAGCCTCCAATGGCTGCGTTCAGAATGACGGCAGGTTTTTTGGATTTTCCGCTGCGCTCACTCGCGGGTGAACTTCGCCGCGAAAGCCCCGTCCACGGCGTCGGTGAAGGGGAGCATGCGGCGGCTTTCGAGGAAGCGCAGGCCGGGGATGGCCGCCAGTGCTTGCTCCACGACACGTTCGTTTTCCTCGGGCTCGAGCGAGCAGGTGGAATAGACGAGGGTTCCGCCGGGCTTGAGCAGCGTGGCGGTGCGGCGGAGCAGGGCGAGCTGCTGGGCGGGCATGCGGAGAAAATCCTCGTCAGTCAGCCGCCAGCGGACATCGACGCGGCGGCGGATGACGCCGGTGTTGCTGCATGGGGCATCGACGAGGATGCGGTCGAAGCTGGCGGGCGCGAGCGGCGGGCCGGCCTGCATGCAGTCGTGCTGGAGGGCGCGGGTGTTGGTGACGCCGAGGCGGGTGAGGTTTTCGCGCAGGCGGGCGACGCGGCTTTCGTACAGATCGCAGGCGATGATGCGGCCTTCGTTGCGCATGAGCTGGGCGAGGTAGGTGGTCTTGCCGCCGGGCGCGGCGCAGGCATCGAGGACGAAATCGCCGGGCTGGGGGGCGAGGAGGTCGCAGGCCATGAGGGTGCTGGGATCCTGCACGTAGCAGAGGCCGTGGGTGATCCAGGAAAAGGGAAGCTGCCGCACTTTGATGGCGAGCGGATGCGCGGGCGAAGGCTCGGCGTCGGGCGCGCTGCGGAGGAGTTCGCCGGGGGTGACGCGGAGGCCGTTGGCGCGGACGTGGACTTCGGCGGGCTGGTTGTTCCAGGCGCAGAGGCGCTGCGTGGCGTCGGGGCCGAAGGCGGCGTTCCAGCGGGTGAGGAGAAACTGCGGATGCGAAGTGGCGACGGCGGGGCTGGCGTGAGCGAGGGCGTTTTCGAGCGCGTCTTTTTCGCGGAGGGCGCGGCGGAGGATGGCGTTCACCAAGCCGCGGGCGCGGACGGCGAGGTTGACGGTTTCATTGACCGCGGCGTGGTCCGCGGTGCGCATGTGGAAAATCTGGTAGAGCCCGAGCCGCAGAATGGCGCGGGTCTGCGGGTCGAGGCGGTCTTCGCGGAGCTGTCCGATGAGGAAATCGAGGCGGCTGAGATTCCGCAGGACGCCGAAAAACGTCTCCATGAAAAACGCGCGGTCGAGCGGGGAAAGGCGTTCGCGTTCGAGCGCGGTGTGGAGGATTTCGTCGGAGAAATGCTTACCCTTCTCCCATTCGAGGAGCGCGCGGATGCAGGACTGGCGCGGGTTGGCGGGCATGGGGAAAGTATGAGGGCGGAGGGCGGAGGGCGGAAGACCGAAAGCTGACCAAAGGAAAACGCCCTCCTGTTGGAGGACGTTTCCTTTTCGCCGGGCAGGGATGCCCGGCGGACTGCGGCAGGCTGGAAGCCCGCCCCACGCGGGCTTGGCTACGGGCGGCCGACGGCGCGGTAGTCGAAGCCGAGTTCGCGCATGGTCTCGGGGTTGAAATGATTGCGGCCGTCGAAGATGAGCGGGGTGTGCATGCGGGCTTTCACCTCGGCGAAATCCTGGTTGAGGAAATCCTTCCACTCGGTCGCGAGGATGAGCGCCTCGGCGTCGTCCACGGCATCGAGCGGCGTGGCGGCCAGCTTCACTTTCGCGGGGTCGATGAGCTTCCACTCGACGGCTTTTTCCGCGCCCTTTGGATCGTAGGCGGTGACGTGTGCGCCTTCGGTGGCGAGGCGGTTGACGAGTTCGATGGCGACGGAATTCCGCACGTCGTCGGTGTCGGGTTTGAAGGTCAGGCCCCAGACGGCGATCTTTTTGTCCTTCAAGACCCAGAGCGCGTCGCGGAGCTTTTTGATGAAGCGGTCGAGCTGGTGGTCGTTGATGCGCTCGACCTCCTCCAGCAGCGCGAAGGGCGTGCCGAGCTGGCGGCTGATGGCAATGAACGCCTTCACGTCTTTCGGGAAGCACGAGCCGCCGTAGCCGAGGCCGGCGTTGAGGAAGTTGCGCCCGATGCGGCGGTCCATGCCGATGCCGTCAGCGACCATTTCCACGTCCGCGCCGCTGGCTTCGCAGATGGCGGCGACGGCGTTGATGTAGCTGATTTTGAGGGACAGGAAGGAGTTGGCGGCGTGCTTGATGAGTTCGGCGCTGTTGATGTCGGTGACGAGGATTGGCGCTTTGAAGGGCTCATAGACCTGCTTCATCAGGTCGGTGGCCTTTTGCGAAGAGGAGCCGATGACGACGCGGTCGGGGTTTATCAAATCGGGCACGGCGCAGCCTTCGCGCAGAAATTCTGGATTGCTGACCACATCGAATTGGGCGGGCTTGTTGTAGCGGCGGATGGTGTCAGCCACTTTCTCGCCGGTCTTCACGGGCACGGTGGATTTGTCCACGATGACGCGGTACTGGCCGGGCTTCAGCACGCCGGCGATCTCGCGGGCCACGCGCTCGATGTAGGTGAGATCGACGCTGCCGTCGGCCTGCGGCGGGGTGGGCACGGCGATGAAGACGATCTGCGAATGATCGACGCCGTCCTCGATGGAATTCGTGAAGCGCAGACGCTTGGCGGCGACGTTGCGGTGGACGAGGTCTTCGAGGCCGGGCTCGTAGATGGGGATTTTGCCGGCCTGGAGGGCATCGACTTTGCGCTGGTCGTTATCGACGCAAACGACGTGATGGCCGACTTCGGCGAAGCAGGCGCCGGAGACGAGGCCGACGTATCCAGAGCCAATGATGCAGAGTTCCATGTGCGGGCAGTAGTAGGGTGGTTGGTTTTTAGGTAAAAGGGGCGCTACAGGCGCGCGGAAAAGTCGGGGAGTAAAGGGCAACGTCCCGGCGCGGCGCAAGGAGGAACGACGCCCGGCGGCGGAATGCCGCGCGCGGCCGGCTCAGCGGTTTTTTCCGGTGCCGCTGCCGCTGGTGGTGCCGGAGGGATCGAGCGAGAAGGGCACGCGGATGTTGGGCAGGTCTTTGAGGGTGAAGGTGAGGAGCACGCCGACGTCGTTCACGCCGCGGTTGTCGCGCACGCTGACGCCGACGGAGGCGACCCAGCTCGAGAGGTCGCGATGCACCTGATAGACCTGGCTTTCGAGGACGCTGTCGGTGAACTCGTACTGGTCGCGGAAGCTGAGCGCCCAGTTGTCATTGATGCGGTAGTAGCCGCCGAAGCTGACAAGGTTGCTGTTGGGAAACTGGTTGTTGCCGTCGATGTAGCGCTGGCCGAGCGAGACGCTGGCGTTTTTATTGACGAGAAAGTTGACGCTGGAATTGACCTCGGTGAAGCCGGTGTCGAAGAGCGGCACCTGGGAGTCGAGCTGGAAATTGACCCACGGCAGCGGCAACCAGCGGAGGCGGTTGAAGAGGTTGGAAAAGGCGCCGGTGTCGGCGAGCACGCCGAGGCCGCCGAAGTCGGGGCGGTCTAGGTTCAGGTCGAAGAAGGTGTCGATCTCGAACCAGGTAAGGGTGTCGTCGTCGCGGCGGGTTTGCAGGCGGTTGCGGACGCCGAGGCGGACGATCGACCAGTTGTCCAGCGAGTCGATGGTGTTGAACTGCGGGAAGTCGATGGGCGCGAGCTGGGTTGAGCGGTTCAGGCGGTCGAACTGGAGGATGTGGCTGGGGTCTTTGTCGGCATAGACGAAGGACGCATCCAGGTAGGGCTGGACGACATGGCGCAGGCCGTCGAGTCCCCAGAGGCGCGACTGCACGCCTTCGTAGGCTTTGGAAACCTTGAACGAAGTTTCAAAACCCGCGGTGACGGCGGCGCGGAAAAGGGTGCCGCCGCGGTGGAGGACTTCGTCGATGCTGGTTTCCGTGGTGAAGGTGTCCGGGGCGCCTTTCACGCCTTTCTGCTTGATGCGCCGGATAGTGGTGACCTCCTCGGTGAAGCCAGCGTGATTGTAGTAAGTGCCGCGCGCGCCGATCTTCGGAACGAAGGAGAGAAAGCCGAGGTAAGTCCCGGGGAAGCTGAGCTGATGAAAGGTGTCGCCGCGGAAGGTGCTGTAGTCGGGAAAGACGGAGTCTTTGGCAAAGTTGCGCCTCAGGAAGCCGCCGGTGGTTTCGCTGTCGTAGAAAAGCGGGGTCTTGAAAACAGGCTGCCGTTTCATCTCGAAGGCGACCTCGGGCAGCCGCTCGGTGCCGTCGAAGTCCTTGTTGATCTGCTGCCGGCCCATGAGCGTGAGGGTGTAGTCTTCGTCCCACTTGGTGATGGCGAGGAGATTGTCCGGGTTCGGATCTTCGCGGAAGGAGGTCTCGTCAAAGTCTTGCAGATACCGTTTGTCGCTTAGCTTGTTGATATTGACCGTGGTGTAGATGTCCTCGGTGTAGTAGGTGCGGTCCTGGAGCGTGACGCGGTAACGGTTGGGGTCGAGGTCCTCGCGCGTGAGGCCGGTCTTATTGGTGCCGGGCACGGAGTCGTGGATGTAGTAGCTGAGGAAGCGGCCCCAGTTTTCACCGCCTTTTTTCTCGCGTTTTTCGGTCTGGTCCTTGGTCTCGGTGGACTTGCTGAGAAAAGGGGAGCCGGCGCGCTTTTCCGCACCCCAGCGGGCCTCCAGGCCGACGCCGACGCCGCGGTCGGCGAGCACGTCGAGCCGCAGCTTGCCGGAGATGTTTTCGCTCAGCGGAAAGGTCGTCTGGGTGAGCAGATACGCGCCCCAGACGCTGCTGTAGCCGGGGACAAAGGTGAAGGCCGAGTCCTGATTGAGCGACTGGTAAAGGTACGGATACCAGAAGACCGGGGTGCGCCCGACGTAGAGCCGCACGTTGCTGAAGACGACGCGGTCTTTGGTGTAAATGCGGATGGTTTTGGCGCGCAGATAGTAGTCCGGCTTCGACGAGTCGCTGGTGGTGAAGAGGCCGTCCTTCACGAGATAGGCGTTCGAGCCGAGCGTGGAGAGCGTGGCCCCGCCGAAACGGAAGGGCAGGGTTTCGCCCTGAAAGTCGGCGGTGTTAAAGACCTTGGATTCGAGATTGTAGAGGGCGCGCTCGGCGGTGAAGAGCTTGCCTTCGCGGTAGATGCGGACGTTGCCCGAGAGGAAAAGGTCGCGGGTGTCGGGGTTGTACTGGCCGTAGTCGCAGTAGATGGCGGTGTCCTTGTAGCGGATGACCACGTTTTGCTCGGCGATGGCCAGACCGCCCTCCACGCGGGTCGATTCCGAGCTGATCTCGATGGGGATGTCGCCGAAGCTGCCGAACTGCGCCCATGCGCCGCCGATGCTGATAAATACAAGGGCGAGCGTAAGCAGCAGTCTTTTCATGCAAAGGAACGCGGAGGCTATCGGAGGGCGCGGAAAGTTGCCAAGGCGAAAAGGCACCGGCGGGCCGTGGCGGCGTTCGGGCCGGGCGGAAGACGGCAGTTTTTTGCCACCGGCCGCACACCGGGACTCGACGCCCCCGCGTCCATCCCCGAAAGTCCCTCCACCGTGAGCAACGCCAGGTTCATCATCCAGATCAGCAAGGGCCTCATCCGCGACCAGCGGGCGCGGCGGCTGGTGATGTTTTACAGCGTGCTCGCCGCCCTCGTGCTGATCTTCGCGGGCTCCACCTTCTGCTGGTCGCTGCTGCGCGCGCATCCGCTGGTCTTCCTCATCTATTGGGCGGGCTGCGCGTGGATCACGCTGCTGGCCGTGCTGCTTGCCTTTTACGACATGGTGAAAGTGCGCGCCGAAGTGCGGCGCGAGCGGTGGCGGCTGGAGCGGGAGCTGATCGAGAAGGCCGAAGAGGAAAAGCCGCATGATCCGCACCCGCGCTGAACGCGAGCGGCAGGAGTGCCAAACGCTGGCCCCCTACGCGCAAAAGGCCGGCGACTCCGCCGGCCGCGCGCACCCGGAGCCGGCGCACCCGCACCGCACCGCTTACGAGCGCGACCGCGCACGAATCATTCATTCTCGGGCCTTCCGGCGGCTCGAGTACAAGACGCAGGTCTTTCTCAACGGCACCGGCGACCACCTCCGCACGCGCCTCACGCATACCATCGAGGTCGCCTCGATCAGCCGCACCATCGCCCGCGCGCTCGGGCTGAATGAAGACCTCGCCGAGACCATCGCGCTCGCGCACGACCTCGGGCACCCGCCTTTCGGCCACAGCGGCGAGGAGCTGCTGCACGGGCTCATGCGCGACCACGGCGGCTTCGATCACAACGATCAAAGTGTCCGCATTGTCGAACTCGTGGAGCAAAAATATCCACGATTCCCCGGCCTGAATCTTTCCTTTGAGGTGCTCGAAGGTTTGAAAAAACACGCCGCATTTTACGATCCGCCCGAGCCAACCGCCGACCGCTACGCCTGCCCGTCGCTCGAAGCGCAGATCGCGAATCTCGCCGACGAAATCACCTACTACAGCCACGACCTCGACGACGGTCTCGACTTCCATCTCATCACCGTCGAACAGCTCTCCGGCCTCGAAGCCTGGACGCACAGCTACGAAGAAGTGCGCGGCCATTTCCCAAAACTCAAAGGCCGCGAACTCCACAGCTACGTCATCCGCTCCATCATCGACCGGCAAGTGCAGGACGTGATCGCCACCAGCGCCGAAACCATCCGTAAAGCCCGCGTGCAAAGCGCCGGCGAAGTCCGCCACCAACCCAAACCGCTCATCCGTTACAGCGCCAAACTGCTCCGCGCGAACCGCGCCCTGCGCCGCTTCCTCTACAAAAATCTCTACT
>JANPHJ010000319.1:0-19453 GCA_031424395.1 Chthoniobacter sp. | reverse complement strand
ACCAATTCGCAATCCGCAATCCCAAATGTCCGCCATCACCGAACTCCCAGGACTCCGCGTCACCGTCGATCGTGTGGAGCACATGCCGCATCTGGATGCGCCGCCGGAGCGGCCGCATCCGTACGTATATTTTCTCACCATCCACAATGACTCGGACGTGACGCTGACGATCAAGGGGCGCAAGTGGGTGGTGACGGATGCGGATGGGCAGAGCGTGGTGGTGGAGGGCGACGGAGTGGTGGGCGAGTTTCCGCGGCTGGAGCCGGGCGAGGATTTTTCCTACCACAGCTATCACACCATCGGCTCGGACAGCGCCGCGGAGGGCGCGCTGTTTGGGGTGACGCGCGCGGGGGATTTCGTGTTCACGCGCATCCCGCGTTTTGAAATGCGCACGCCGTGAGGGCTACGTGCTGCTTTCGGTGATGACGGCATCGGTGCGCTCGTCGTGCGGCTCGCAGGGCATGTCGGGGACGATTTGCATTTCGAAGCAGACGCCGAGGGCCACGGCGTGGGGCCGGTGCAGGGCGAGGAGGCGGTCGTAGTAGCCGCCGCCGTGGCCGAGACGGCGGCCGTCCCGGGTGAAGGCGAGCCCGGGGACGATGATGAGGGCGATATCCGCGGGGGTGATGATCTCGGGGCTGGCGGCGGGTTCGCGGAGGAGCGGGTGCCAGGCGGCGGGGGCGAGATCGGCGAGATTGCGGACGGCGACGAATTCCAGCCGCTCGCCCACGACGCGGGGATAGCAGAAGCGATGGCCTTTGTGTTCCCACAGCGGCTCGATGTCGGGCTCGCCCGGAAGCGGGGCGAAAAGGGCGATGGACTCCGCCTGGGCGAAAGCGGGGTGCGCGGCGAGGGCGGCGGTGATGGCGCGGGATTTTTCGGCGCGCGCGGGGCCGAGCGTTTTCAGGCGGAGGCGCATTTCGTGGCGGAGGGCGGTTTTGGTCACGGGGCAAATCTACACCGCCGGCGCAGGCGGGTGCATGAAAACTTTGCGCGCCGCGCCGCGCCCGATACACTCCTGCGCCGTGCCCAAATCGTTTCCAAACCGCCAGCCGAAGGCGGAAATCCAGAAGTCCGCCAAAGCCAAAGGAACCAAGACGGAGGTGGGCGTGCGGAAGATTGGGCTGCGGCCAGGGAACGGCTGGCAGAAGCGGAATTTTCTCACCGAAGTGCTGATCCCGTCGATGTTCGAGCCGCGCTCCGGCGGGCATGCGCCGCCGAATTTTCCCGAGCTGAAGGAGGGCGAAATCGGCATCACCTGGATCGGCCACGCCACGTTTCTGATTCAAACGCGGGAGCAGAATCTGCTGATCGATCCGAACTGGGCGAAGTGGCTGAAGGTCTTCAAGCGCATGAAACATCCGGGGCTGCACCTCGATGATCTGCCGGCCATCGACCTCGTGCTGGTCACCCACGCGCACTTCGACCATCTCGACCGCAAGTCGCTGCGCGGCGTGGCGGCGGATCAGCCGATCGTGGTGCCGTTCGAGGTCGGCAATCTCGTGCATGACCTCGGCTTTCGCAGCGTGCATGAGCTGCACTATTGGGAAAGCTACCAGTGCGGCCCGGCCAAGATCACGCTCACGCCCGCGCACCATTGGGGCGCGCGGGTGCTGCACGACTCGCACCGCGGCTTTGGCGGCTTCGTCATCGAGGTAGGCGGGCGCACCATTTTCCACTGCGGCGACACGGCGTATTTCGAGGGCTTCCGGGAGATCGGCGAAAGGCACGCCATCGACGTGGCCCTGCTGCCCATCGGCGCCTACGACCCGCCGAGCGGGCGCGAGGTCCACATGACGCCCGAGGAGGCGCTGCGCGCGTTTGTCGAGCTGGGCGCGGCGCGCATGGTGCCGATGCATTATGGCACCTTCCGCCTGAGCTACGAACCGCTCCACGAGCCGCCGGAGCGCCTGCTCACCTGCGCCCGCGAGCACGGCATCGCCGAGCGCATCACTATCATGACCGAGGGTGAGCCGATGGTTTTCTAGGCAAAAAAAGAGGCGCTGACCCTGCGATCAGCGCCTCTCGAAAATTTCGGGTGCGGCTACTTCGCGAGCACCGCGTTCCACTTGTCGAGGTTCGCCTTTTGCGCGGCGAAGAGTTCGTCGGTGGGGTCGAGGATTTCGACGGACGTGATCGTGTCGCCCGCGGCCACGGTGTCCACGACGTTCTGGCCCTTGGTCACCTCGCCAAAGACGGCGTGTTTGCCATCGAGATGCGGGGTGGGGACGTGGGTGATGAAAAACTGGCTGCCATTGGTGCCGGGGCCGGCATTGGCCATCGAGAAAAGGCCGGGCTTGGTGTGCTTGAGCGCGGGGTGGATTTCATCGGCGAAACGATAGCCGGGGCCGCCCGAGCCGGTGCCCGTGGGGTCGCCGCCCTGGATCATGAAGTCCTTGATGACCCGGTGAAATTTCACCCCGTTGTAAAAGCCGCGCGCGGCGAGGTTCAGGAAATTGGCGGCGGTCATCGGCGTTTTCGAGGCAAAGATGGTGCCTTCGAGGTCGCCGCGGGAGGTGTGGAGGATGATGCGGATGTCGTTCATAGAGCCGCGGACTATGGGGAGCAGGGCGGGGTTGGCAAATCCTTTCCGCCACGCCGCGGCGCTGCCGCCCGCGCGCGGTCAGGCGAGCACTTCCTGCATTTTGGAGAGGAGGGATTCAGGGGTGAAAGGCTTTTGCAGGAAGCCGGCCAGGCCCTTGCCGGTGAAGCGGTTGATGGCTTCCTGTTCGTTGAAGCCGCTCATCAGCAGGATGCGGGCGTCGGGCTGCAGGTGGCGCATTTCGCGGAAAGTTTCCTCGCCGTTCATGTGCGGCATGGTCAGGTCCAGCAGCACGATGCGAAACTCCCCCGCGCGCTCGCGGAAGCGGGCCAGCGCCTCGCGGCCGTCCGCGGCCAGCACGACCTGGTAGCCGTGCGCGCGCAGCATCCGCGAGGCTACCGTGCGCACGGTCTCCTCGTCATCGACCACGAGCACGGTGCCTTCGCCGACCCAGCGCGGCGTGGCACCCGCGGCGAGCTCCGAGTTTTCCGCCAGCCCGTCCACGCAGGGCAGCAGGAGTTTGAAAGACGTGCCGCGGCCCGGTTCGGAATAGACCTTCAGCGCGCCGCGATGCCCGCGCACGATGCCGAGCACGGCGGCCAGCCCCAGCCCGCGCCCGGTGAATTTGGTCGTGAAAAACGGATCGAAAATCCGCGCGCGGGTCTCGGCGTTCATGCCCGCGCCGTTGTCGCTGACTTCCAGAAAAACGTAGTCGCCCTCGGGCAAATCCGGCGAGAGATAGGTCTCAGTGAGATAGGCGCGGTCCGCGGTCATCAGCCCGGTGGTCACCGCGATGCGGCCGCTCTTCTCACCGATGGCCTCGGAGGCGTTGATGACCAAGTTCATCACGATCTGGCGGAGCTGCGTGGCGTCGGCCTGGATGCGCGGCAGGGCCGCCGGGAGGTCGAAACTCAGCACCGCCTTTTTGCTGACCGAGAGCTGCAGCAGCCGCGTGGAGTCCCCGACGAGCGCGCTCAAATCCAGCCGCTGCACCACAAAGCGCCCCTTGCCCGCGTAGGCCAGCATCTGCCGGCAAAGATCGGCCGCCCGCTGCGCGGAGTGCTCGATGTCCACGAGCATTTCCTGCACGGGCGAATGCTCCGGCAGGTCCAGCCGGATCAGGCCGGCGTTGCCGAGGATGCCGGTCAGCAGGTTGTTGAAATCGTGGGCCACACCGCCGGCCAGCACGCCGAGACTTTCGAGCTTTTGCGTTTCGAGAAGTTTGCGCTCCATCTGCGCGCGCTGCCGCTCCGCCGCCCGGCGGGCCTCCTCCGCGCGTTCGCGCTCGATGGCGATGCCGGTGAGATGCGCCGCCACGCGGATGATCTGCAGATCCTCCTCGTTCGGCGTGCTTACCACGCGGTGATACATGGCGAAACTGCCCAGCACCCGGCCCTGCGTATCGCGGATCGGCTCGGACCAGCAGGAGCGCAGCCCGTGCCCGAGCGCCAGCCCCTTGTAATCCGCCCACAGCGGATCGGTGGCGATGTCGCTCACGATCACGCGCTCGCCGCGAAAGACGGCCGTGCCGCACGAGCCCACATTCGGCCCGATGGGGGCGCCGTCGATGGCCTGGCAGTACTCCGCAGGCAGGTCCGGCGCCGCCCCGTGCCGCAGATGAAGTCCGTCCTCCGCCACCAGCAGCACGGAAGCCACCGTCCCCGGCGATTGCTCCTGAATCATCTGCACGGCTGCTTCCAGCGTCCGGGGCAGCGCGGAGCCGGCGGCCAGCAGCTCGAGCACCCGGATCTGGCGCTCACGAAAAGCGGCGAAGCGCGCCGGGGCGGAATCCTCGGCGGGCGGTGGTGGGCTGGGCGGTGATGCTGAAGCTGGAGACATGGGGGAGGTGCGCTGGGCTTTCACCATCGTCCTTCAGCGCCCCGCTCAGACGTGGGAGACAGTGGCGGAAGGGGGGGGATTCGAACCCCCGGAACGTTTAACCGTTCGTTCGATTTCGAGTCGAGTGCTTTAAACCGGGCTCAGCCACCCTTCCGTGACAGGTGGCAGGGGTAACATCGCGCATCGGGCGAGGCCAGCGGTTTTTTCCAGGAAAAAATGCCCGGGGGCGCAGCGGGCGGCCGCGCGGGGTTTGGGCTTGTTCCCGTCGCGCGTCGGTGAATACGCTGCGCCCTCAACCCCGAGAGCCTGGAGAAGCCCTATGAAAAACGCCCCTTGCACGATGCTGTGTGTGGATGAAGCAACCGGCCCGAAACGGCCCGCCGCGTATGGGGCATGGCTCGCGCTCGGCGCCGCGGGCGTGTTGCTCGCAGGCTGTGTTTCCAATCGCGCCTATCGCGATCGCGATTCGCGCCCCTGGATGACCCACCCGCAGGAGCCGTTCGTGCAAGGTGTGCAAAAGGATCAGTACGAGCCCTTCTCGACCGTGGTGCCGAACCACCGCTTCGATCTCAGCTACATCGAATATGACGAAAAGGGCGACTACTGGGACCGCCGCCAGCTCGGCTGGACGGTGCAGGCCATCACCCGCGCCACGCAGGCCCGGGATGTGGTGCTCGTCGTCTATGTGCATGGCTGGCAAAACGACGCCAGCGACCTGCGCGGGCACGATGTCGCGAAATTCCACTGCCTCCTGCACAACCTCGCCAAGGCCGACAACGGCCAGCATCGCTTCTTCGGCGTCTATGTGGGCTGGCGCGGCAAATCCATCGCCGGCGGCGACGGCATCTTTGACGAGGGCTCGTTGCCCGACTTCCTAGCCAAAGCGGCCTGCTTTCTCCCCCACGAGCTGTCTTTCTACAATCGCAAGGACACCGCCACCCGCGTCGCCGGTCTGCCGGTGACGGAGGGCATCTTTCAGTCCGTGGCCGCGGCCCGCCGCGGCGCGCGTGCGAGCGGGCATCAGGCGCGCACCATACTCATCGGGCATTCCTTTGGCGCGCTCGTGTTGGAAAAGGCCATGGCCCAAGCGCTGGCGGCGAAAGTCATTTCCGAGGATGGCAGTCAAGGCAACACCTTCACCACGCCCGCCGACTTTGTGGTGCTGCTGAACTCCGCCGGCGAGTCCATCTACGCGAAAGAGATGGCCGACCTGCTGCGCCGCCGGGTGCCGGCCTCGGGCGCGAGTGCCGCGTCCGACGAGATCAGCGCGCGCCATCCGCTCATGGTTTCGATCACCTCCAAGGCGGACTGGGCGACCGGCAAGCTGTTTCCCGCCGGCACCCAGCTTTCCAATGCCACGGGCACCTTTCGGCAATACCAATGGGATACCAAGTACGGGCCGAGCAGCCATAACGTGTCGCAGAAGGAATACTTCACCCGCACCCCGGGCCACAATGCACGGCTCATCAGCCATGAGGCGGTGGTAGTGGCAGGTTCGGCGAAACTGCCGGGCTATGAGTACAAGGACACCTGCAGCCCCGCGATGCTGGATGCCTTCCGGCGCAATCTTAGCGAGGAACTGACCGGGCCTGGTGGCAAAGTAAGATTCGTGACCGGCGCGGCCGGGGGCGAAAGCACGATGTGGCAACTGGAACCCACGATGTCCGCGGATTTGCAGACGCCCTACTGGATCATCCGTGTCCCCAAGGAAATCATGCGGGATCATGGCGACATCTTTAATGAAAACGCCCTGGCGATGATGGCCCGGCTCTTCCGCGTCTCGAATCCCACGGCCCAGCGCGGGGCTCAGCGCGGCCTGGTCACCACGGCTGCGCCGCGCACCATGCACGTCACCATGCCCGGCACCGAGCCAGCGACGCCGCCCGCGCCGCCGCGCCCGAAGCGCTGACCTTTCACCGCAGCGCCGCCACGAGATAGACCACGCCCGCCGCGCCGACCGCGCCCGATGCGAGGCGCACCGCCCAGCGCGGCAGTCGGTCGGGATCACGCGCGCGCCGACTGGCCGAGCGCAGCATTTTCAGCGCGGAAAAAAGCGGCAGTGCCACGAGCTGATGGCCGATTTCCACGCCCACGCTGAATGCTGCGATGGCTAGGAAGATGGTGCTGCCGGTCATGCCTTCCATCGCCACGCGCAGCCCGCCGGCAAAGCCGAGGCCGTGGAACAGCCCGAAGCCAAACGCGACCACGAGCCTCGTCCAGCCGTGGCTCCGCGCGGGTGCGAGCAGATTTTGCAACGCCACAAAGATGATGCTCGCCGCGATCATCGGCTCCACGATCCCGCCCGGCAGCCGCACCATGTCTAATGCCGCGAGCGTGAGGGTAAGGGTGTGCGCGACCGTGAAAGCCGTCACCACTTTCACCAAGTCCAGCAGGCTAACTACCGCGAGTACGAGGCCCGCGACGAAGAGCAGATGATCGTAGCCGCCTAGAATGTGAGCGATCCCATGCTGCACGAATGCGCCCACCATCGTCGGCCGGCTTAGCGGCGGTGCAGTCCACTTGCAGCCGAGCGCGAGCGGCCGGCCCGAGGCGAGCAGCCGCCCCTCCTGCACCCGCCGTCCGTCCGTGGAAAGGCTCACGATGTAACTCGCCTCCCAGGGATTGCCTGGCGCGAAGACAAACTCAGTCAGCACATTTTGCCGGAGCACAATAACCTCGGGACGCGGCTGTCCCGGCGGCAGTGCGTAACTTAAGTCATAGGTCACGCGGCCCTCTGGCGCGGTGGCAGCCGGCGGCGTGACGCGGGTTACTTTTCCCGAGAGTGCGCGGCCATCCGCCTTGAGCTGGAGATGCGCGAGCAGGTATTCGCCGTGCCGCTGCCAGACTTCCTCGAGCGTCGCCCCGGCATCCGCCCCGCCCCCAAACGCGGCGGCGACCAAGGCTTCTTCATTAGTTACCCGCGCGCGGATTTCGATGACTCCGGCAAGCACCGTCACATCCATGGCACCCTGCGCCACGGGATGCGCCGGCGCGGCGGGCGCGGCGAGTAACAGGACCAAGAGGAGCCAGCGCAGCATCAGCGGTGGACGTGAATGGTGTTGTAACGCGGGTTGGCCGTGAGCGCCTGCTGGAGCAGGGCCGCGCCGTCGGCGACGGCGCCCGCGCTCATGCGGATCAGGCCAGCGTGGTAAAGGATGTGGGCGTCGTGCGTGCCAGTGGCGAGTGCCTTGGCGGCCATGCGGGCGGCTTCGTCGTGCTGGCCGGCCTGGTGCAGCGCCCAGGCCAGGGCGTCGTAGGCTGGGATGCTATGGCGCAGCGCAAGGTCGCGCCGTGCCCATGCCACAGCCTTGGCAGGATCTTTAACCGAGTCGGCGTAAAAGCCGGCCAGATGATGAAAGTAAAGCCCCTCGCCGCGCCCGACTGAAGCCAGGTAGGCGGCGAGCGCGCGGTCATGCCAGGGCTGGGCGTCGCCGGGCCGGCTGGCGGCTAAGTAGAGGTCGCCAAGTGCCTGCATAAACTCGGGGCGGGCCAGACGGTCGATAACTCGGGTGTAGTGAGCCGCAGCTTCGTCGGTCCGGCCTTGCGCACCGCGGAGTTCGGCCAGGTGTTCCAGCGCGGCATAGTACTCGGGCTGGGTGGCAAGGGCGGCAGTGTACTGTTTCTCCGCGGTCTCCCAGTCGCCGGTGCGGAACGCGAGTTCGCCAAGCTGCACCTCATACCAGGCGACCGCATCCGCCGACGCGGGCGCGAGTTTTTCCGCCAGCGCCAGCGCTGCGGCGAGCCGCTCTTGTGCGCGCCCGGTGCGTCCGTAGATAAGATCGAGCTGCGCCAGTCGCGGCTCGGTGGCAAGGGTGCTGCCATCGCGGATCAGCACTTCCTCCCACAGCGGCGCGGCGGCGGCATAATCACCGCGGTTGAGCAGCGCGTCGCCGAGGAGCTGGAGCGGGTAGCTGCTGTCGGGCATGAGGGTGCGCAACTGTTCCGCGTCGCGCTGGGCGTCGGCGAAACGGTGGGCCGCCAAGGCTACGCGCGCGCGCAGGGCGAGCCCGCCGTGATTGAACTCGGGATTCGCCGTCTTCAGCGAGTGCTCCACGGCCCCGGCGGCGCGGGTTAGACAGGCCAGGTCACCGGTCGTGCTAAGCTGGCTTAGCTCCGCGTCGGCGAGCTTGTTCCAGGAGACAAAGTCCGCGGGATCGGCTGTTACTCTCGCCTGCAGCTTGCCAAGTAACTCGCTTTGACCAGCGCCACATTGCCCAGCCAGGGCGAGCCCTAGCCCGAGTAACATGGCTGCGCGTTTGGCATAACCGGCCATCGGGTTCACTTGGCGGCCGCTGGTGGCTGGAGATACTTATCGAGGTCATCGAGGATGAGCACCCAGTCATTGGCCGCGCCAGTGGTGGGTGGGGTGAAGTCATGGGCTGTGCCGTTATTTTCCAACTCAGCCCCGTTCGGGGCCGCTCCGCCGCGGCGGGGATCCCACCACACGGCGCGGAGCTTTTTGCCGTTGAGTTTGGCGAGAGTTACTTTCACTGGCTGGCCGGTGGGGAGGTAGATGAAGGCATAGGTGCCGTCGGTGTCGCGGGTGGCCTGGGCGTGGTCGGGGCCATCGGGATTGGGCGAGACGATGAGCGTCTGGTCGGGGATGCGGGTGAGATAGGGGCGGGACTCAATGAGGCGGCGGAGGTAGCCGGTCTGGGTGGCTCCGGGGAGGGCGAGGTCTTCGCGCCAGGAATGGCGCGGGTCGGCCAGCGGCTTGGTCTTTCCATCCCAAAACTGCCAGATGGGATGGCAGCCATAAGTAACTCCGCAGCCGCCGGCGAAGACGCTCCAGTAGCTTTCCTTGCGCACATCCCACTCGCCGAACCAGTCGTCCTTTTCCTTGGAGCCGCGCACGGGGTGGTCCTCGTAGTTGGGTTCGCCGTCGAGCGTGGGCTTCAAGGGCGTGCGGGCGTAGTCGCCGGCGAGCATGCGGTAGCTGGGGTTGTTGCGCCCGCCGTGGCCGCTTTGCATCATGTTGAAATCGAGCCAGGGTTCGTCGTGGACGTACTCGCTGGAGGAGTGGCCGCCCATGGGGTGAAAGGTGACGAGATGCGCGCCGCCGTCGCCCGCGCGCAGGCCCTCGGCGAGCGCACGGAAGACGGCGCGGTGGCGGTCGTTCTCGATGGGCCGGTCGCCGCCATTGACCCAGATGACGGGCGCGTCCTGGTAACGTCGCCCGAGCCATGCGCCAAAGGTGCGGGCGTTTTCCGGGGTGAAGACCTCGGGCCCCGCGCCCCATTTTTTGTTCACCTTGTCGCCCCACGTCGGCACGAGGGCGGTGTAGAGGCCGAGTTCGCCGGCGCGTTTCACGATCCAATCGACGTGCTCAAAGTAAGGCTCGTTCGGCTTGGTTACGTCGCCGTCGGTGAGCGGGAGGTGGCCGTAGCGGTTCGGCGTGTCGAAGCAGCCGAACTCGGGCAGCGCGACGGCCTGGATGACGGTGAAGCCTTTGGCCGCGCGGTCGCGGAGGTACTCGTCAGCGTCCTCGCGGGTGGCGCGGTGGAAGAGTTCCCATGCAGTGTCGGCGAGATAGAAAAAGGGCGCGCCTTTTTCGGTGGTGAGAAAGCGGTGGTTGTCGCTGACGCGCAGGCGCGGGAGCGGTTCGGCGGCGTGCAGCGGGAGGGCGAAAACGGCGAGGGCGAGGAGCAGGTGGCGATGGGACATGCCGCCGTTTTCTCCCCGTCAGCGCGTGACGGCAAAAAGAATCTTCCACCCAAACGCCGCGACCCCGCCCGCCGCGTAGCCCGTCGCCACCACGCCCACGGCCACGGGCGCGAGCGCATTCACGCCCGCCGCCATACACGCGCCCACCGCCACCACGCCGACCGAAAACACGCCCAGCGCCACCACCCCGATGGCGACAAAACCCGTGGCCACGATGCCCACGGCCACGCCGCCGACCGCGCGCTGCCCGACGGCGATGAGCCCGCGCGCCACGCGCGGGCGGCCATCTGCGCCGTTGCCAAAGGCGACATGCACCACGGGCGCGCCCATCCACAGCAGCCGCGTGCGCCATTCAAAACCCGCGCCGTGCCACGCGGCCAGCGCGGGCTGCGGCGCGGCGCAGTGCGGGCACACGGCGAACCGCGGGTCCACGGGTTCGTGGCATTGGCGGCATGGGGTCAGGGGCATGCGCGTACTTTTCCCGCGCGCGCGGGGCGGCGGCGAGCGCAAAGCGGCAGCGCGGCGAAGGCTAAGCATGGCTCACGCAAAGGTCGCGAAGGACGCAAAGGGCAGAGTTTTGGCAGAAACCTTCGCGTCCTTGGCGACCTTTGCGTGAGGCCAATGGCGCATGGACAGAGTGCTCTCGTGGCTGCTCAGATCACATCGTCTTCCGCACGCGCGGACTCGACGTAGAAAAGCTCGCAGGCGCCGGGGCCGTCGTCGGTGCGGGAGAGCGAGGTGTTCCAGTGGCCGCCCCCGGGGCTGGTGGCGTTGACGAGCCAGCCGCGGAGCGTGGCGATCTGGCCGACGCGCAGCTTGCGGATGACGGCGGCGACTTCGGGATTCGCGGCGATGACGTGGTTGTTCGACGAGTGGCTGCCGATTTCCCTGCCCGGAATCGGCGGCGTGCCGGCCCAGGCGTAAAACATGAACCGCGTGCCTTGCGAAATCTCCAACTGGTCGAGCACCGCCTGGTCCGACAGGCGGCCCCAGCCAAGCGCCACGTCGTACGGCACCAGCCCGCTGCCGTCGTCCCAATAGCGCCGGGTGTGCAGCACCCGCGCCTGGATGGTGTAGGTGGCGGCGGCGGTCAGCGTCCAGCCGCGCTGCGGGGGCAGCGGGCACGCGGGGATGAGGTGCTGCTCAGGCTCCGCGGCCACCAGCACGCCGGGCGGATGCCGCAGCGCCAGGCGCGGGCAGAGGCCGTAAAGGGCGCCACCGACCAGGAGAACGGAGCACGCGAGACGCAGCCGCGCCTTCATCCGCGGAGCAGGCGCGCGACTTTGCCCCGGACGCGTCTCAGCATTCCCGCGCCCGCCTTTGCCGCGGCGCGGCTGGCCCGGCCGAGGGCACCGCCGCGGTTTTCCCACGCCGCATGGCGCGCCTGCGCGGCCGTGCGTTTTTCCATATTCCACGGATAGCCGCGGAACTCGGTGTCGGGCCGCCCCGCGCTGCGAAAGGCGAGGATGTAGGCGCGGCGCGGAAGGTCCGAGCCGTTCGGCCCGGCGGCGTGGAGCGTACGGCAGTGGTGGATGGTCGCGCCGCCGGGCGGCAGCGGGCAGGGGATGGCGTTCGCGGGGGCGAAGTCGCCGGTGCATTCCAGCGCCGTCACGCGCGGGTCATCGCCGGGCGAGCGGTGCGGGAGCACTGGCCCGAGATGGCTGCGCGCGATGAAGCGCATGCAGCCGTTTGCTTCGGTGGCCTCCTGCAGCGGCATCCACACGCTGAGCTGCTCGTAGGCCACGCCGGGGTCGTCGCGGTGCGCCTCGTCCTGGTGCCAAGGGGTGGCCGCGCCGTAGCGGGGCGGTTTCAAAATCGCATGCTCAAACCACGGCTCCGCCTCCGGCCCCAGGAGCTGCCGCGCGATGGCCAGCGCATTGCGGCGAAACTCCGTGGCCAGCAGTTCGGGCGCGAATTCCGCCGGATTCAAAATCTGCGGCAGTGCCGGACGCCGCCCGTCGTCGGTACCGGCGAGGTCGAACTGCGCGCCCTTTGCCCAGCCCGCGCCTTCGGCAAAAAGCCGGTCGAAAATCTCACGCAACTGCGCGACCTCGTCCGGCGTGGTGATGCTCGGGAGCGCGAGGAAGCCGTCGGCGCGAAATTGCGCGATCTGTGCGGGCGTCAAGGTGGCTGCGGGATTCATGCCGGGCGCTTCCATAGCAAATGGCGGGCCGCTTTGCCCAGCGCGAACCGGTCACTTCGCCTTGTCGCCGCCCAGCATCGCCCGGCCCATCTTGATGCCCATCTCCTGCATCTGGAGCTGCTGCTTCTGCGCCTCGGCAAAGGCGTTCATCTGATCCGGTGTGAGGACGGTGTGGGCGCGGGCGTACACGCGCTGCTGGAGCTGGCGCTGCGTTTCGAGCGACTTTTCGAGGGCGTCGCCGTTTTGCATCGCTTTCATCGAGGCGGCCACGTCCTTGCTGCCGGCGTCGAGCGGGCCGGCGGGCACTTTCAGGCGCTCCTCTTTCATGATCTGGAGCAGGCCCGCGCGCTGCGGGTCGTCGAGCGGCAGGCTGGCGGCGGCGAAGCTGCCGGCGTACTGCTGCATGGCCATGCGGTCGCCCAGGGTGCGCTCGTAATCGTTGAGCTGTGCCAGCTTCTCCGGCCCGAGCATGGCCTTCAGCTTCGCCTCGTATTCCGTCACCACCTGCTGCGCGTCCTGGCCCGCCTGGGCGAGCTTGGCGGGGTCTTTTTCCGCGCCGTCCATGCTCGCCATCGCCTTCTCGGTCGCGGCCATCTGGCGGTCGGCGATCAGCTCCAGGAGCTGGTCGGCTGCGGCGGTGGAAAGGCCGAGTTCCTTCCCGAGGTCACCGTACATCATGCGGATGCCCATGCTCTGCTGCGTGCGCATGACCTTCTTCATTTCGGGGTCGCGGAACATCTTCGCCATGCCCTTCATCCAGCCGGCCTGCGGGTCGTCTTTTTTCGCGCCCGCGCTGTCGGCGGTCGCGCCCGCGCCGCCCGCGGCGGCCTCGGGTGCGGCGGCTTTGGCCTCGGTGAGATGCTCGCGCAACTGCTCGGACTCGGAGGCGAGCACGGTGCTGCGTTCGCGGAGTTTTTTCAGCTCGGCGGCGTCGCGGTTCATCTGCTCCTGCGCGGCGGTGGCGTTGGTTTGCAGCAGCGCGAGACTTTGCCGCAGGCCGGCGAGGCGCTGCTCCTCGGCGATGAGCACGGCGGCGCAAACGAGGGCGGCGAGAAGAATGGGAAGGGATTTGGTTTTCATCGGCGAGGGGAGGAAATGCGGGCGGTGCCCGGAGTTTTTCCCGTCCTCATGGTCGGATGCAAGACCCGCTCTTTGCCCGCCGTGCGGGAAAAAGCCGCGTCCTGCCGCAGCTCGTGGATGCTGGTCAAGCCGAGCTTCGTTTTGAGCCGCCCCACATGGGTTTCGATCGTCTTGATGCTCACGCCCAATTGCGCGGCCACATCGCGGGTACTTTTTCCAGCGGCAATCATCCGGAAGACTTCCAGCTCGCGCTCCGTGAGCACCGCCTCGGCCGGGCCGCGCATCCCCAATGAGCCGGACGCCACGTTTTTCAGCAGCAAATGCGCGAGGCGCGGCGCGGCGTAGAGCCCGCCGTCGAGCGCGTGGAGAATGGCTGCAACCACCTCCGCCGCGGGACAGGTGTGCGTCACGCAACTGCGCGCTCCCGCCTCGAACGCCCGTTGCATCGTGGCCGAGTCGTCGGATTCGGCGAAGACCACGAAGCTGGCCTCCGGCGCGCAGTGACGCAGCTCGCGCAGCATTGTGAATCCCCACCCCGCCGCCGGGGCCAGCGCGAGCAGCACCACCTGCGGCTGAAGGCTTTCACAATGATGGCGCGCCGCGAGCGCCGTGTCGGCCTCCGCGCACACCCGCAGCGCCGGGTGACTCTCGATGAGCGCCTTCAGCCCGATGCGCATGACCGGCTCGTAGTGGACAACGAGCACCGCAATTTTCTGAATGACGCTCATGGGATAGTGGTTGTGGAAACCCGCTCTGGAGGGGCCGGCCCTTCGGAGATTTCGCCTCGCCGTCAGCACAGCGGCACGATTGCGGGATGTAAACCAAATACTGTCAGGCACCTGACGATGGTTGTCCGGGCAACCTGACACGCACCCCGCGGGAAAAATGGAGGCATCTACCCGACAGCCAACTTTCGCGGTTTCTGATGTTCTGATCGCCGGACGCACGCTCGCCCAGCGCTTTGCAAGAAGCACTGCACGCGAGGGTGTGAACACTTTGCGTGGAGGGCGTCGGCCCCGCGCGATTTCAAATCCCACCCGGCGCTTTAGGAAAACGAGGTCCACGAAAAACAAAACTATGATCCCACAACTCCACCGCCTGCTCCGCAGCGCAACGCTGGCCTTCCAGCGCCCCCCGGCACAGCCCACATCACGGCCCACGCGCTTTGGCGCCGCGGGCGCAAAAATAATGCTCACCCTCGCGGTCGGGCTTTTCGTCAGCGCCATGAGCGTGCAGGCCAGTCACTTCCGGGGCGCGAGCCTCACCTGGAAGAAACTCGCCACCCCGGCGAACACCATCGAACTCACCATCACCGAAGCGTGGCGCGTCAACTCGGTCGCGTCGCTCAGTTACACTTGGGGGGATGGCGTGTCATTCAGCAATTCGGGTTATACGGTCATCGCGACCGATCCCGCTTTCACCGTGGTCCGGCAGGTGTTGACCCACACTTATTCCACGGCCGGCCCTTGGACGATCACCGGCAACAGTTGCTGCCGCATCTCGAATCTCGTCAATTCCAACGACAGCTCGGAGAATGTGATCGGCGTCGTGGATATGCGCAACGGCAACGCGGGATCTCCCATCATCACCAGCCCGATCATTCTCCAGATGGTCAAGGGCGGCTTGAATACGATTCCGCTGTCCTTCTCCGACGTGGACGGCGATTCCGTCACCTTCCGCATGGCGACCAGCGCCGAGTCCTCGATCACCACGCTGGCCTCGGCTGGCGGCAAGTCGATCGCAGTTTCCTCCGCTGGCGTCCTCACATGGGACACCAGTTCCACAGCGACGGGGCAGCTCTATGCGGTGCAGATAGTCGCGAATGACAACCATCTTGGCACGGGCACGAGCCGGGTTCCGTTCGACTTCATCGTCCAGATCGTGGATGGCAGCCTCAATCATCCTCCCGTTGCTTCAGGCAATGCGGGGCCTTTCACTGCCTCCATCGGCCAGCTCTTTAGCAATGTCATCACGGGCACCGATCAGGATGGTGGAAATCTCACCGTCACCCATCAAGGGTTGCCTGCGGGCGCCACGCTGACGCCCGCTTCCGGCACCAGCGCACCGCAGCCTCTCGCCGCGACCTTTCGCTGGACTCCGACACTGGCCGATGCCGGTTCGTCTGTCGGTGTGACGATTGTCTTCACCGACCCGACCGGGCTCCAGGCCAGCAAGTCGTTTTCGATCAGCGTGCCGGCCAATCAGCCGCCCATCGCCAACGCCGGGCCTGACCAGACGATCTTTGACATCGATGGCAATAATGCGCCGATCGTCGTCGGGCTCAACGGCGGGGCCAGTTATGATCCTGAAGGTGTGGCTTTGACTTACACATGGACTCAGACCGGCAGCACGCCTGTCGTGGTGCTCGCGAATGCCAACACCGCGACGCCGAGCTTCACCGCGCCGAGCCTGAAGATTCACCCGAATGGCCAGCCGCTTCCGCTGCAGCTCCTGTTCCGCCTGGATGTGAGCGACGGACGCAGCACCCGCTCGGATGACGTGCTGGTCATCGTGAAGCACAACAACCTGACGCCGGTCGCAATGGCAACGGTCGCATCCACAGCGCCGGAGGGTTCCGCCGTGACGCTGGACGGCTCCGGCAGCAGTGATCCTGATCAAGACCCGCTCAGCTTCACGTGGACACAGACTGCCGGCACGCCGGTGAGCCTCGTGAACAATGGCACCAACAACCCGCTGATGGTCTTCAGCCATGTGGTGCCCGGCCCTCACTCGATCGCTGGCGAGACACTCGAGTTCACGCTGACCGTCAGCGACGGCATCACGACGAACACGAGCGCTCCCGTGCAGGTGTTCATCCAGAACGTGAACACGGCGCCGATCGCGGATGCCGGTCACGGAGAGTCGGTTTATGACAACGTCGGCGCGGTCACTCTCGATGGGAGCGGCTTCGACTTTGACGGCGATCCGCTCTCCTATCACTGGACGCAGGTCGCAGGAACGCCTGTTGCCTTGAGCGATCCGACCAGCCCCACGCCAAGCTTCACCGCGCCCGCAGTGATGCCGGCGCAGGGAAGCGTGACGCTCACCTTCCAGTTGATTACGAATGACTCGTTTGGCCCCGGCGATACCGGCGCGCTCGATAGCGCGCCATCGACCGTGGACATCCTCGTCAAGCACGCCAACCGCGCGCCGGTCGCCGACGCCGGGCAGAACAGGAACGTGCCTGAACAGACGACCGTGTCTCTCGACGGCTCGGGCAGCTATGACCCGGATCAGGACATGATCGCCTCGTATGCGTGGGTGCAGACCGGCGGCCCCGCCGTCGCGCTCGACGTGACCGATCCGATTCACCCGACCTTTGGCGCGCCGGATGTCGGCCCCGCGGGTGAGACGCTGACCTTCCAGCTCGTCGTGAAGGACACGCCGGCGGTGGGTTCCGGCGCGAGCCTCAGCTCGGCCCCGAGCACCGTGGTCATCTCGGTGAAATATGTGAACCGCCCGCCGACCGCCAATGCTGGCGTGGCGCAGGCGGCCGATGAAGGCAGCATCGTCGCGCTGAACGGATCGGGCTCCGATCCCGACGGCAACACGTTCACCTTCGCGTGGATTCAGACGAGCGGCCCCGCGGCCACGCTTTCCGACGCCACCGCCGCGAACCCGACCCTCACAGCGCCGACGGTCGATCGCTTCGGCGCGACGCTCGGATTCGCACTGCAAACGACCGATGAATTCGGTGCCGTGAGCACCGTGGCGGCGACCTCGGTCTTCATCCGCAATATCAACCACGCGCCGCTCGCGGACGCCGGCCCGCTCCAGAGCGTGCCGGAAAGTACGCCCGTGGGTCTCAGCGGCCTCGGATTCGATCAGGACACCGAAGAGCAGCCGCTGCTCACGTATGCCTGGGTGCAGACTGCCGGGCCGGCCGTCACGCTCACGGGTGCCAGCACGGCGACCCCGAGCTTTACCGCACCGCTGGTGACCGCGGGCGGCGACCCGGCCGCGAAGGTGACGCTGAGGTTCAAACTCACGGTGACCGATCCGAACAATGCCTCGGCCAGCGCCGAGACGTGTGTGTCCGTGACCAACGTGGATCATGCGCCGATCGCCAATGCCGGCGGCATCACCATCGTGAATGAAGCCGTGACCTTCGCCCTCGACGGCACGCTCAGCAGCGATCCGGACGGCGACGCGCTCACCTACTCGTGGGTGCAGACCGCCGGCCCAGTCGTCGTTTTGGCGAATGCCAACACCGCGACACCGTCGCTCACCGCACCGTTCGTCAGCGCCGCAGGGGCGACGCTGAAGTTCAAGCTGACCGTCAACGATCCCTTCGGCGGCAGTTCCAGCGACACGGCGACCGTGAGCGTCAAGAACATCAACGATCCGCCAAAATGTGAAACCGCGCAGCCGAGCATCGCCCAGCTCTGGCCGCCGAATCACAGCATGGTCAAGATCTCGATCCTCGGGATCGTCGATCCGAACAACAACGCCACGACCAAGATCACGAGCGTGACGCAGGACGAGCCGACCAACGGCCAGGGTGACGGCGACACGGCGATCGATGCGATCATCAATGCCGACGGCACGGTGCTGCTTCGCGCCGAGCGCTCGGGCAAGGGCAACGGCCGCGTTTACCACATCCACTTCACCGCGTCCGACTTCGAAGGAAGCTGCTCGCATGTGGTGACCGTGAGCGTTCCGCACGACAAGAGGGGTGATGTCGCCATTGACGGCGGCGAACTCTTCGACTCGACGCGCTAACGCGCGCTTGGCGCGGCAGGGTTGACAGCCCTGCTTCGCACGTCGCAATTCCCAAGGGCGGGACTCGAAAGGGTCCCGCCCTTTTGCGTTCCCCAGCGCGGGCGATGGAAGGGCGCGCCGTCCGCATTTTCCGCTAGGAAAAGCATCCGGCAAAGGTTTCCTAGCACCACTCCAATGCACACCCTCCGCGTTTTCATCCTCGCCCTCATCACCTTCGCCACCGCCCGCGCGCAGACTCCCGAATGGATCTGGCACACAGCCAGGTCCGCCGACGGCGAGGTGCGCGTATTCCGCAAGACCTTCACCGTGCCCGCCGGCGTGACCGAGGCCACGCTCATGCTCTCCGGCGACAATCACGCGACGGCGTATCTCAATGGCGCGGAAGTCGCAAAGACCGACGCCTGGGCGGAGCCCGCGAAAGTGCGCGTGGAGAAGCAACTGCGGCCCGGCGCAAACGTCATCGCGATCCGTGGAAAAAATGACGATGGCGTGGCGGCGGTCGTCGCGCGGATCGAGGCGATCGTGGGTGGCGCGAAGCAGGTGCTCGTGGTCACCGACACGAGCTGGCAGAGCGGGGAAAAGGAAAGCGCGGGCTGGCAGGCGGCGGAATTCAAGGCGGACGGATGGGGCAAGCCGGTGACAATTGCCAGGCTCGGCGGCTCGCCGTGGGGCGATGTCTTCGCGGGCGGCGGCAGGGCGGGCGGCGGCGGCGGCACCGCGGCCGATCCCGAATCGCTGACGGTCGCGGCGGGCTTCAAAATCGAACTCATCTACACTGTCCCGAAAGCCGAGCAGGGCTCGTGGGTTTCCATGACCGAAGATGCGAAAGGCCGGCTCATAGTGGGCGACCAGTACGGCGGACTCTACCGTGTGAGCGTCCCGCCGCTCGGCACGACGACCGGGACGAAAGTGGAGCCGCTCACCTTGCCAAACGGCACCAGCGGCAAGCCGCTCGGCGGCGCACACGGACTGCTCTACGCCTTCAACAGCCTCTACGTGATGAACAACGAAATGGCCGACAAAGGGCTCTGGCGCCTGACCGACACGAAGGGCAACGACCAGTTCGACAAGGCCGAGCAGCTCTGCAAACTCAGCGAGGGCGGCGAGCACGGCTCTCACGGCGTGGTGCTGGGCCCGGATGGAAAGTCGATTTACTTCGTCGCGGGAAACCACACGAAAGTCCCAGCGCCGCTCGCTCACGCGCGGCCCGTGGCAATCGGCGAGGATCATCTCATCACGCGGATGTGGGACGCCAACGGCCACGCCAAGGGCATCCTCGCGCCCGGCGGCTACGTCTGCAAAACCGATCCCGACGGCAAGCGCGTCGAGCTTTTCGCCGGTGGCTTTCGCAACATGTACGACATCGCCTTCGACGCGAACGGCGAGCTTTTCACCTACGACTCCGACATGGAATGGGACATGGGCGCGCCGTGGTACATGCCCACGCGCATCAACCACATCGT
>JANPHJ010000318.1:0-2921 GCA_031424395.1 Chthoniobacter sp. | reverse complement strand
CCTTCCTTGAGCGCCTTGGGAGCGCTTTCGACGAGCGCCTTGGCTTCGGCGAGGCCGAGGCCCGCGACGCACGAGCGCACTTCCTTGATGACGGCGATCTTGTTCGGGCCGGCTTCCTTGAGGATGACGTCAAACGCCGTCTTCTCTTCCACCGGAGCGGCGGCGGCTGCGCCACCACCGGCGGCGGCGGCTGCGACCGGAGCCGCGGCGCTCACGCCCCACTTGGTTTCGAGCTGCTTCACGAGGTCCGCGACTTCGAGGACGGTGAGGCCGCTGAGTTGTTCCACTAATGTGCTGGTATCTGCCATATGCTTTCGACTGCGCGGTATCGTCGCCACCCGAAGCATCGGGCGATTTCAGACCGGCAGCCGCCGGCCCGACGAGGAACCATTTGTTGGTTGTTATTAAATCGCGGGCTCCAATTGCGAAGCCCGCGCCTTCCCCGGTTGGCACCGGGAAAATCTGGGTTAAGCCGCGGGCGGAGCCTCGGCGGGTTCGGCGGCGGCAGGCGCGGGCTCTGCGGCAGCGGGTTCGGGAGTGGCCGGCTCGGCGGCGGGGGCCGGGGCGGAGGCGGCGTCCTTGTCGGCCTTGGCCTGGAGCAGGCGGGCGAGGGAGGAGGCCGGTTCGTTGAGCACGCGGACGAGCTGGCTCGCCGGGGCGTTGAGCGTACCGAGCAGGGTCGCCAGCAGGACTTCGCGCGAAGGCAGATCGGCGATGGCTTTGATCTGCTCGGTCGAGACGACGATCCGATCCACGACGCCCGTTTTCATCTCGGGCTTCTTGAATTCGGCGGTGAAATTTTTCAGGACCTTGGCCGCGGCGGCGACATCCTTGTCGCCGACGACGATGGCCGTCTGGCCGTTCAGGCCGTCGAGTTCCGGCAGACCGGCGCTCTTCGCCGCACGGCGCAGGAAGGTGTTTTTCACGACGTGGCAGCGCGCGCCGACATTCCACAGGCGGTTACGCAGTTCGGCAAACTGGCCGACTTTCAGGCCGGTGTAGTCGGCGACGAAAAGGAAGGGCGAGGCGTTGAGCTTGGCCTCGAGGTCGATGACGATGGATTCTTTGGCAGGATGCATGGTGGGTCGGTCTCCGGTTAGTTCTTGATGAAGGAGGACGCATCGACTTTCAGGCCGGGCGTCATCGTTGCGCTGAGCGTCACGTTTTCGACAAAGATGCCCTTCGCCGTTGCAGGCCGGGCTTTCACCACAGCCTCAATGACCGCGCTGCCGTTCTCGACGAGCGCTTGGGCGGCAAAGGAAAACTTGCCGACGGGGACGGCGCAGTTGCCGTTCTTGTCGAGCTTGAACTCGACGCGGCCCGCCTTGACTTCCTTCACGGCTTTCGCGGTGTCTTCAGTCACGGTGCCGGTCTTCGGGTTGGGCATCAGGCCGCGCGGCCCGAGCACTTTGCCGAGCTTGCGGACTTCCGCCATCGCGCCGGGCGTGGCGATGGCCACGTCGAAATCCTGAAACCCGCCGACACACTTCTCGATCATGTCCTTGTAACCGACGAACTCCGCGCCAGCTTCGCGGGCGGCATTCGCGGCCTGGCCTTCAGCGAAGACGAGCACGCGGACGTTTTTGCCGGAGCCATTCGGGAGCGGGCAGGTGCCGCGCACCATCTGGTCGGATTGCTTCGGATCGACTCCGAGGCGGAAGGAAAGAGTGACCGTCTGGTCAAACTTCGGGGCGGGAAGCGTCTGGAGAAGGTTGACGGCTTCGGGGAGCGCGTAGCTCTTATGGGTGTCCACCTTTTCGGCGGCGGCACGGTAGCGTTTGCTGCGTTTGGTTTGCATGGTCTTTTGCAGTGCTGGCGAGCTTTCGGCTCTCCTGCGGTTTGGGTTGATTGGGGTTGACCCGCCCGGAAGCGGGACGCGGAAAGTATCGGATGACCCCGGTGTGTCAAAATATTTTTCCACGAACCCAAACCGCAAACCACGTCTGGGAAGTGGAGCAAAAATGAAATGGCGACTGGACGCGCCGCCACGCGCGCGGCATCGTCCGCAATCTGAACCTTCCTCAGCTCTCCTCTTTCATGAAATCCATCGTCCTGCGTCTGACCCTCGTCTCATCCCTCGCATTGAGCGGCCTCACTGCCTGCACGAAGAAGCCCGAAAGCCCTGAACTGCAGGCCGTAAAAAAGAAAAAGGTCAAAAAGGACGGCACGAACATCAAGGAAAAGAAAAAAGAAAAGAAGGAGAAAAAGTCCGGTAAAGCGCCCAAGGATCCGGTCGCCCCGGCCACGCCCGCGCCGTGACCCGTTAAGGGCTCGCTTGCTTACGCCCAGAGATTCCGGTCGAGGGTGCGGTACTGGATGGCTTCACCGATGTGGTCGGCGGCGATTTCGTCGGAGCCGGCGAGGTCGGCGATGGTGCGGGCGACTTTCAAAATGCGGTCGTAGGCGCGGGCGCTGAAGTTCAGCTCGGTCATGGCCATTTTCATCATGCCCTCGGCGGCTTCGCCGAGCGCGCAGAAGCGTTTGATGTGCTTGGCGCTCATGCGGGAATTGGTGCGCGTTTTTCCAAGCTGGGCGAAGCGAGTGAGTTGGACGGTGCGCGCTTTTTCCACGCGCTCGCGGATGGCGGCGGAGGCTTCGCCGGGGACGTTGCTGGACATTTCGCGATACTGGACGGCGGGGACTTCGACGTGGATGTCGATGCGGTCGAGGAGCGGGCCGGAGATGCGGTCGCGGTAGCGCTGCACGTCGAGCGGGCTGCAACGGCACTCGCGTTTCGGGTCGCCGAAATAGCCGCATTTGCACGGGTTCATGGCGGCGATGAGCATGAAGTCGGCGGGAAAATTCATGGAGCCGGCGGCGCGGGAGATGGTGACGCGGGCGTCTTCGAGCGGCTGGCGGAGGACTTCGAGGGTCTGGCGGCGAAACTCGGGGAGTTCGTCGAGAAAGAGGACGCCGTTGTG
>JANPHJ010000317.1:0-12538 GCA_031424395.1 Chthoniobacter sp. | reverse complement strand
CGGCGCGGCTGATCTTCGAGGGGCTGGGCGTGCAGCAGGCTTACGACTGGAATGAAACCCACGCCGCCAAGCCGCTGCATAACACCGCCCTCACCGACCGCCTGCGCAGCTACGCTCCGCAAAAACGCACCTGGTCGCTGCTCGACAACTGCCGCCTGCTCTACGGCCGCGAAGCGTGGCAGCGCGCCTGCGCGCTCGCCCTCACCCGCGGCGTGCAGGGTCTCGGCACGAACTTTCTCCCCACCGCCGCCGACGCCAGCGACGGCGCGGGGCAGCGCGAGATGAATGCGTGGATGCGCAAGTACGGCGGCGTCTATGCGCGCACCGAACCGCAGCCGGTAATCGGCATTTTCTACGGCCACCTCCAGGCCGTGCAGCGCCGCATCGTCACGGGTGAAAACGCTACCGCCGAGCAACTGCTCGCGGGTTCGCACGAGGGGAAAGTCACCGAGGCGCTGTTCCTCTGCCACGCCGCAGGCTGGCCGGCGCGGGTCATCACCTATCAGGAACTCACGCGCGGCCCGCTGCCGCCTTCGATGAAAGCGATCCTGCTCACCGGCCTCGACCAGCCCGATGCGACCTGGACGTGGGGGCCGGGGCTGGACCAACCGCTGCAACAGTTCCTCGACCGCGGCGGGCGCATCCTCGCCGATGACGAATCAACCTGCCCCGTGCCGGCGACCAAAACCGGCCTGCAAATCGCCGCTTACACCTCGCAGACCAATGTGGACGCCACGCCGCTGCTCTTCGCGCGCAACGCCGCGAACATCGAGAAACTGCGCGCCGCGATGGACGGCGTGGCCGCGCCCATCGCCGCATCGGACAGCCCCACGCTCTGGGCCATCCCCACGCAATGCGCCGATACGCAGTACCTGACCGTCGTGAACCAGGCCTGCGCCGAGGGTGACGAGGCGAAGGAGTTCCTCCGCCCCGCCGATCCGCGCGCGACCAAGCCCGAGCGTTGGAAGACGAAAGCCAACGCCAGCCTCTACGTGCCGCCGCAAACCGGCAGGCTGCGCTGGAGCAGCGAGCGCCCGATTTACGACGTGCGCCTCGGGCGAAAAATCACGCCGGAGGAAGCCGCGAGCGTCGATCTGACGGCGGATGCTTTCCGCTGGTACGCGCTCCCGCCCGCCGAAGTCATCAAGCCGCAGGTGGCCGTCAGCAAAGGAGCCGCGGGCTTCTACGAGGCGCTTGTGACCATGCCCGGCGCATCGCCGATGAACGGCATCCCCGTCGAAATCACCGTCACCGGCGCGAATGAGAAGGCGACGGTTTTTTCCTCCACCGGCGCGGCGACCCGCCTGCCGCTGAGCGACGCGGATTCGGGCGAATGGCTCGTCACCGCGACGGAACTCCTCACCGGCCTCGCCGAATCCGCGAGCGTGGAAATCCGCCCGGTGCCGGTCATCGGGCGGAAGGCAACCGTGCATTTGAGCGAGCCGTCGGCGTTGAAAAAATTTGCCGCGCGGAAAAACGTCGCGCTCACCATCGCCCTCACCCCTGGGCAGCAGAAAGACGACACGCTTGCCGCGCAGGCGAAGGCGCTGAAAAAATTCTATGAGCAGCAGGGCCGCATCGTCAGCGAGGGCACCGTCAAGCCCGGCGGCGTGGTCGAGAGTCTTCAGCCGCTGCGCTCGCCGCACCGCTTCCCGCAGTGGAAAACGATCCCCGCCGATCTCGTCCTCTTCGGCACGCCGGCGAACAACGTCCTCCTCTTCGACCAACTCCGCGCCGAGATTTTCCCGCGCGCCTTCGCCGCGCCGCCGGCCGGCGAGGCCGCCGTCGTCCACACCCGCTCGCCCTTTGTCGGTGAATACGACGCCCTCAACATAATCGCCACCGATCCCGCCGGCTTCGCCGCCGCCGTGCAGACGATCACCGCCGGGATGCGGTAGCGGCGTTCGCCGGGAATGGGACAAATGCGACCGATAGGAGGTCTGGGTCGCATAAATGCCGTCCGTCCCATCACCCGCCCGCTCGGGATGACACGGATTGGCGGGATCGCATGGCCTCGAAACCGCCCGCCGTTTCACCATCCCACAATCGTCTATCAAAAACGCACAATCCCTTTCCCACGGAGCGCCCGCACTGCTTGAATCCCGCCCCTCGCACCCGCGAGCAATCACCATTCACCATTCGTCATTCTTATTATGCCCAACCCTTGGACCGGAAAAGGAAACCCCTACACTCGCCTCGAAGTCCGCGCCCGCCTGCAAGCGGCGCTTGATCGTGGCGAACCCATCATCGCCGCGGGCGCGGGCACCGGTATCAGCGCGAAGTTCATCGAGAAGGGCGGTGCCGACCTCATCATCATCTACAATTCCGGCCGCTTCCGCATGGCCGGCCACGGCTCGACCTGCGGCCTCATGGCTTATGACGACGCGAACCAGGTCGCCATGGACATCGGCGAATACGAGGTGCTGCCCATCGTCGAGGAAATCCCCGTCATCTGCGGCGTCCACGCCACCGACCCGCGCCGCCGCATGTGGCACTGGCTGGGCAAAGTGAAGGACATGGGCTTCAGCGGGGTGAACAATTTTCCCACGCATACCATCGTCGATGGCCAGTTCCGCCGCGTCCTTGAGGAGACCGGCATGAGCGTGGAAAAGGAATTCGAAATGGTCGCGCTCGCGCACCGCATGGTCCTTTTCACCATCGTCTATGTCGCCACCGCCGAGGAGGCGAAGCGCATGGCCGATGTCGGTGCGGACGCGATCATCGCCCACGTCGGCACCACCGTCGGCGGTAGCATCGGCGTGACCGGCGCGCTCTGCTCGATGGACAATGCGATCGATCGTACCCAGGCGATCATCGAAGGCGCGCGCTCCACTGGGCGCAAAGACATCTTCTTCCTCTCGCACGGCGGCCCCATCGCCACGCCGGACGACGCCGCGCTGGTCAACTCGCGGACCGACTGCGTCGGCTTCGTCGGCGCGAGTTCGCTGGAGCGCCTCGGAGTCGAAGGCCCGCTCGTCGAACTGACGCAGCGGTTCAAAAAAATCCCCGCGCCTGCGGCGAAGCGGTAGAAAGTAGCTTGGGCTTCAGCCCAAATACCCGCGGGCGTTTGGGCTAAAGCCCAAGCTACTTTGCGCGGTGTCGTTGTGTTTGGCTCATCTGCTACGTAGCCTGGCGCGCGATTCCCCATGAACCTATTCCCCATCACCCGCCGCCGTTTTCTCGGCACCACCGCCGCCGCCGCCGCCGGCCTTTTCGCCCCGCGCGCCCGCGCCGCCGAGCCTTTCCAGCTCAGCTTCTTCGTCCTCGGCGACACCCACTACCTCGCCAACAAAGACCAGCCCGACGCGCTCGACGCCGCCTCCGCGGCGACGAATTCCGGGCTCATCAAAACGCTCAACGGCCTGCGCGGGACGGCCATCCCCGAGGCCGCGCGCGCGGGCAGCGTGGGCGAGCCGCGCGGCGTCATCCACGTCGGCGACCTCATCGACAGCGGGGACAAAAACGACGGCGTCTTCCCCGCGATGCAGCAGACCGAGCTGAACGCGTGGCTCGCCGACTACGGCCTGCGCGGCGAGGGCGGTGCGCTGAAATATCCCGTTTTTGAAATCCACGGGAACCACGATGCGCCGCAGGGGCAGGGGATCGTGGTGGACAAGATCATCGAGCGAAACAAGCAGCGCACGGGCCTGGCGAAAGTTTCGGCGAACGGCCTGCACTATTCGTGGGACTGGGGTCCGGTGCATTTCATCTGCCTCGGGATGATCGTCGGCACGGACAAAACGGTGACTCGCAAACGCCGCTACGCCGCGCTCGACAGCCTCGACTTTCTTATCGCCGACCTCGCGGAAAAAGTCGGCGACAGCGGACGCCCCGTGGTCCTCATCCATCACGTCGATATTGCCGGTTACAGCCTGCCGCCCGAGGCTGCGGGGCCGTTTGAAAAAATGGCGTGGGATCCCGCGGACGTCCATGCCTTTTACGAAGCCATCAAAGGCTACCGCATCGCCGCGATTTTCTACGGCCACACCCACACCCGGAATGTCCTCCACTGGGACGGGCTCCACACGAAAGGCCCCGACGGCATCGCGGTTTTCAACTGTGACAATTCCGGGCATTTCAAATTCGACGAGCAGGCTTTTTTCCACGTCGAGATCAACGAGCGCGAGCTCGTGGTGCGCGAATACCACACCGCCGACCGCTGGGAGACCGGCGCGTGGACGCCGCTCTCCTGGGCGGTGCCGCTGGTGAAAGGGTAAGCGGTGCAGCCTGGGGCGGCGATTTCCTAACCGCCGAGCTGGAGCAGCGCCTCCGGCGCTGTGGGCGATTTGGAAATCGGCCCTCCCAGGCTGCCGCCAGCAAAAATTGGCTATCGAAATGGTTCTGGCAGATTATTGATCGCGCCATGAAATCCCTCCTCGTCATCCCAGCCATGCTCTTTTGCACCGCGCATTTGGCGCGGGCGCTGACGCCGGAGCAGGCGGCGAAACTGCCGGCGGCGGCGGCGCGGGCGGTGGATTTTGAAAAGGAGATCAAGCCGCTGTTTGAGGCGGCGTGCATCAAGTGCCATGCGAAAGGGAAGGACAAGGGCGGGCTGAGCATCGAGACGCGGGAGGCGTTTTTGAAAGGCGGCGATACGGGCGCGGCGGCGGTCCTCGGGAAGAGCGGGGAGAGTCTGATCGTGGAGGCGGTGAGTGGGCTGGATGCGGACACGGCGATGCCGAAGAAGGGCACGAAATGGACGCCGGAGCAGGTGGGCCTGCTGCGCGCGTGGATCGACCAGGGCGCGGCGTGGCCGGCGGGGATCACCTTTGCGAAGCCGCAGCCGCAGAACCTGCATCCGCGCGCCGTGACCCTGGCGGCGCGGCCGAGCGTGCATCCGATCGACGATCTGCTCTCGCGCTATTTCGCGGAGAAGGGCGTGACGTTTCCCAATGCCGTGGACGACCGCCGGTTTGCGCGCCGCGCTTACCTCGATGTCATCGGACTGCTGCCGACGCCGGAGCAGCTTGACACCTTTCTCGCCGACCCCGCGGCGGACAAACGCGCGAAGCTGATGACGGCGCTGCTCGCGGACAAGAGCGGCTACGCGGACCACTGGCTTACGTTTTGGAATGACCTGCTGCGCAATGATTACAAGGGCGCGGGCTTCATCGACGGCGGGCGCAAGCAGATCAGCGGATGGCTGCGCGGCGCGCTTGTGGAGAATAAGCCGTACGACAAATTTGTGGCTGAACTGGTGAACCCGACGCGGGAGAGCGAGGGCTTCACGCGCGGCATCATCTGGCGCGGCACGGTGAACGCCGCGATGCTGCCGCCGATGCAGGCGGCGCAAAATGTGTCGCAGGTTTTTCTCGGCGTGAATCTGAAGTGTGCGAGCTGCCACGACAGCTTCGTGAATGACTGGTCGCTCGCCGATGCCTATGGGCTCGCGGCGGTCTATGCGGACGAGACGCTGGAGCTGGTGCATTGCGATAAGCCCACGGGGAAGAAAGCGGCGGCGCGCTTTTTGTATCCTGAAATCGGCGCGCTCGATGGCAGCGCGACAAAGGCGGAGCGGCTGAAGCGGCTGGCGGAGATCATCACGAGTCCGAAAGACGGGCGGCTCGCGCGGACGGTCGTGAACCGGCTGTGGGCGCGGCTGCTCGGGCGCGGGCTGGTGGAGCCGCTGGACGATATGGACAAGCCGGCGTGGAGTCGCGACCTGCTCGACTGGCTGGCGGAGGATTTCGTGGCGCACGGCTACGATCTGAAACACACCATCGCGACGATCTGCACGTCGCGCGCCTACCAGCTTCCGGCGGTCGAGGGACCGGGCGAAAAGGAGGAGTTCAGCTTCCGCGGCCCGCTTGCGCGGCGACTGACAGCGGAGCAGTTCAGCGACGCGCTCAGCGGGCTGAGCGGCGAGTGGGCGCGGCTGCCTTCGTCGCTGGAGTTTGATTTCGGGACGGACGGCCTGCGGATGCCGCAGTGGATTTGGACGAGCGAACCCGCCGATCTCGGCCCGCAGCGCAGCGCGCTCCGCACGCTCCAGCCCGTGCTCGCCGATGCGCAAAACAAGCTCGCCGCCGCGCAGCAAAAAGCCGCCGAGGCCGCGGCGCAGGGCGACGCGCAGATCATCGAGCAGACCCGTGCCGCGCTGGAGCAAGCCACCGCAGCGGTGAACGCAGCGAACGCACAACTTGCCGCCGCGACCGCGCCGCGTCCGCCGGTGGAACTCGGCACGAACCATGTGCTGCCCGAGAGCGACCGGCACAAAGTCATCTTCCGCAAAAAGTTCACGCTCACGAAAGCCCCGGCGGAAGCCTACGCGGCGGCGCTCGCGAGCCAGGGTTTCCAAGTGCGGGTGAACGACAAGGAGGCGAAGTCCATTCAGCGCGACGGTTTCCGCAACGGACGCGTCGCCGTTTTCAATCTCCAGCCGCTGCTCGTCGCGGGCGAGAACGTCGTCACCGTCGATGTCTCCAGCCACACGGAAAAGCAGATCAACGATGTCGAGCGCGCGCAATTTCCCGGCGCACCGACGCACCTGAACCGGCAGAGCGGGCTCGCCTTCTACGTGCGCTGCGTGCTGCCGGGCGAGGCGGACGCTCTCCAAATCACGAGCGACGAGACATGGCGCGTGCGGCGCAATCCCGAGGGTGCATGGGGCGGGGCCGCCTTTGCCGACGCCGACTGGAGCACGGCGCAACCGCTGCCGCCGGGCGTCGCGCCGATTGACGAGGGCCCCGGTTTGCTGCCGCTGAACCGCAAAGACTTCGCGAACATCCCCGTCGAACTCGGCCCGGCGCTCAGCCCCGCCGTGAGCACCGCCGCGCTTGTCGGGAAAATCCGCTCCCCGCTGCTCGCCGCCGACGCGCTGCAAGTCGCGCTCGACCGCCCGAACCGCGAGATCGTCATTCCGGTGCGCGCCAGCGCCGCGACCACGCTCCAGGCGCTCGAACTCACCAACGGCGGCATCCTCAACGCGAAGCTCCAACGCGCCGCGACCAAATCCGCGCCCGACGCCCAGCGCGATTCCGCCGCCTGGCTCGACCGCACTTTCCGCACGACGCTCGCCCGCCCGCCCAGCTCGGCCGAACGCGAAGTCACGCTCGGCATGCTCGGCGCAAAACCTTCACCCGACGCCCTCGCCGACTTCCTCTGGGCGCTCGTCAATCTCCCTGAATTCCAACTCATCCGCTGACCTATGCAATCCCGCCGCTACTTCCTCAAGACCGCTTCCGCCGCCACGCTCGGCGCTCTCGCCGCGCGTGCGCCGCAGCTTTTCGCCGCGGGTGAGTTGGAAAAAATCGCGCCCACCGCGGACACGATGATCGTGCTGTGGATGGCTGGCGGGATGGCGCACACGGAGACGTTTGATCCGAAGCGTTACGCGCCGTTTGAAAAGGGGATGGATCCGAAGGGCGTGCTCTCGACTTTTCCAAGCATCCCGACGGCGGTGGACGGCATCCGTTTTTCCGAAGGGCTGGAGAAGATGGCGGCGGTGATGGATCGCGGGACGCTGATCCGCACGGCGCAGGCCGAAGACCTCGGGTTCATCCTGCACTCGCGGCATCAGTTTAACTGGCACACGGGCTATGTGCCGCCGCAGTCGGTGGCCGCGCCGCATCTCGGTGCGTTCCTCGCGCGGGCGCTGGGGCCGCGCGATCCGGCGGTGCCGGCGTTCATCAATATCGGGCAGCGGTTTGATCTCGGGGAGGCAGAGGAGCTGAAGGCGTTCACGACGGCGGGCTTTCTTGGGAGCGAGTTTGGGCCGTTCAATATCCCGTTTCCCCACGACGCCGCGCGGGCAGTGCAGCCGCCCGCGGGGATGACGCCGGGGCGCTTTGAGGATCGCGACAAATTCTACCGCCGGCTGCTCGACGCCAGCCCCATCGGGCAGCACGGCAGCGAGTATCAGCGCGACTCTTTTCTCCGCGCGATGGACAACGCGCACCGGCTGCTCAGCTCGCCCGCGGCGAAGGCGTTCGACCTTTCGCTCGAGCCAAAGGAGTCGGTCGCGAAGTATGTGCCGGCGGGCTTCGACCCGACGAAGATCGACGGCGCGAAACAGAATCGTGACGGCGATTACGAGGCGGGGACGATCGGGCGCTTCGGGCTCGGCTGCCTGCTGGCGCGGCGGCTGGCGGAGGTCGGTGCGCGGTTCATCGAGGTGACGACGGAATACATTCCATTCCTCAACTGGGACACGCACGAGAACGGCCACGCGCGGCTGGTGAACATGAAGAAGATGATCGATGCGCCGGTCGCGCAGCTCATTCTCGATCTCGAGCAGCGCGGGCTGCTTGACCGCACGCTCGTCGTGCTGGCGAGCGAGTTTTCGCGCGACATGATGAACGAGGGCAAGGAAGGCGCGCAGGTGCGGACGCAGGCGCGGGTGCCGGACAAAATCGAGCTGCCGCTGCACTACGGCATGCACCGGCATTTCACGGAAGCGGGGAGCGTGCTGCTCTTCGGCGGCGGGATAAAGCGCGGCCATGTCCACGGCGAGACGGCGGATGAGCGGCCCTGCAAAACGGTGCGGGATCCGGTGACGATCACCGACCTGCACGCGACGCTTTACCGCGCGATGGGGATTTCGCCAAAGCTGTCTTACACGATCGAGGAGCGGCCGTTTTACGTGACCAAAGACGGCTTGGGGAAACCGGTGACGGGGCTGTTTGCCTAGGGGCCGCGGGTCCGCGCCGCTTCCTCAGTGCGTCATCACGTAGAAGATGATGTTGATCCCGAGCGGGTAGGCTTTTTTCTCGGAGAACTCGCGGAAGTAGTACGGATACTCGCCTTCGCGCTCCCAGCCGTCGCCGTTGTCGGTGTTGTGGCAGGCCAGCACCATGAGGCGGCCGTGGTCGTCGGTCAGGCCGCGGATGTGCGTCTCGCGGGCGTCGTCGCGCTCCCAGGTCACGCCGGTGTACTGGCTCCGCTCGCCGAGGTCGTAGTTCGGGCATTGCAGGTTGAGCGTTTGCGGGAGGTCGAAGACGGCGTGAAAGAGCGGGTGCTGGCGCGGGAGGTCGGCGAAGTCGCGCTCGGGAAAGACGCGCTTCATCTCCGCGGCCATGTTGTCCCATTCGCGCTCGCCCCAGAAATCGTCGAGCATCAGAAAGCCGCCGTTGAGCAGGTAGCGGCGGAGGGTGGGGATTTCCTCGTCGGTGAAAGCGAGGTCGCCGGGTTCGACGATGTAGATGAACGGGTAGCGGAACAGCGCCGGGTCGGTGAGCTCCACGACCTTCGGGTCGGGATCGACTTTGAGCGAAGTCATCTGCTGGAGCCGCCAGGAGAGGTTCAGGTCGGCGTCGGGAAAATCCGTGGCCCAGCGCCGAGAGCCGCGGTAGCCGCCGTACTGCGAGCGGTAGCGGATGCGGACGAAAGTGAAAACGTCGCGCTCAAAGCCGGCGGGATTTTTCCACAGCGGCGTCTCGCCGGAGTGCGAGGCAAAGTCGCGCGCGGAAAGCGGCTGGCCGGGCTGCTGCGGGCGGATTTGCTGAAGGCGGCCATCCTGCGCGAGCAGGAGGGCGGTCGTGCCGAGGAGGGCGGCGAGGAGGGGAAGGCGCTTCATGGTTTGGCGGGCACGCGCGGCTGGGCGTCGATGGCGAGGAGCAGGTCGAGTGCGGCGCGGAAGCGCGGGGTTTCCTCGAGGGCGAGGAGGACTTCACGTTTCGCGGCGGCGTCGCCGCGGGCATGGAGCAGGCGGGCGAGGCGGTAGTGCAGCTCGGCGGGACTGGGCGGCGCGAGGCGGAGGAGCGTGCGGTAGCTGGCGATGGCGGCGGTGGTTGCGCCGAGCACCTCGTGCGCCTCGGCGGCAGCGCGGCGGGGCGCGGGGAGCAGGGGATTGATAGTGGCGAGGCGCTCGGCATTCAGGATGACAGCGCGCCATTCCTGGCGCCCGGCGGCGATTTCCATGAGCCGCGCGCAGGCCTCGGGAGCGTCGGGGGAAAGCGTGGCGACCTTTTCGAGCATCGCGGTTTCGGCGTCCGTCTCGCCGAGTCCGCGATGCGCTTGCGCGAGCAGCGCATAGGCGCTCTCGGCATCGTGCTGTTCGGGCCAAAGCGCGATGAGCTGTTGCAACGGCGCTTTGGCCGCGGCCCAGCGCCGGGCTGCGAGATGCGCCTTCGCTGTTTCCAGCAGGCCGGTGAAGTTGTCCGGGTTCGCCGCCGCCCAAGTCTGCGTCTTGGTTTCATCGGCGAGGACGGCGCGCGGCGGGGCGCTCCAGTCGAGCTTCGGGCCGGTGGCTTTCGCGAGCTGCAGGGCGTGCGCGGCAAACTCGGCGTCGAGTTTCTCCAGCGGCGCGAAATGCGCGGCGAGCGCCGCATTGATCTCCACGCCGCGCGCCAGATCGGCCAGCACGCGCTTGATTTTCTCCAGTCCCCAGCGCTGCGTGAGCCACTCCACGACGAGCGACGATTCGTAGTACGCGAAGCCGAGATGCGCCGGCGTCTTCGGCTGCATAAAGGCGCCGCTCAGCCGGCTCACCGGCGTGAGGTCGTCGCCGAGCAGCATCGCCCGGTAGCGCGGCTGCATGCGCTCGCCCCAGTTGCCGCGCGCCTGCCGTTCCTCATAGACGCTGAGCCCTTCGCTCAGCCAGCGCGGCATCTTGTTCTGCGTCAGCGTGAGCGTGATGACGTGGGTGAACTCGTGCCACAGCACCGCCTGCCAGTTCGCCGATGTGCCGGCGTGCGCCGCCGGGCTGTTGGCGGTGATGACGCGGCCAAAGCACACGCCGAGATAGCCCACGCCGCCAGGCAGTCCGAAGGTGCGGATGGCGAAATCTTTTTGGTCGGGAAAGATCTCGACGACCGTTTTTTCCGCGAGGGTCAGGCCGTATTTTTTGGTCAGCGTGGCGTGGGCGCGCTCCAGCAGGGCGAGGGCGTCGGCACCGTAAATGTCGGCTTCGCGCGGCTCCATGCGCAGGAGGAAATGCGCGCTGCTCAGCGTGCGGAATTTGGCGAGCGCGTCGCGCAGGGTGGTGAGGTTGAAAGCGACCACGTCGTACGGGTCGGCCTGCTGGACTTCGGCGGCGAGCTTCCAGCCCTCGTCGTCCTGGCCGAGCCGGAGGAGATCGTTGGCGAGCTGCGCTTTGGCGGGGAGAAAAGCGGGGTCGCATTTCAGCGCCTCGCGCTGGAAAGCCGCGCTCTCGGCGAACCGGTATTTCTGCGCGAGCTTGCGCCCGACGAGGTGCGGCACCGCCGGATTCGCCGGCCAGAATTTCCGCGCCGCGGCGAGCGCCGCCGCCTCGCCTTTGGCATCCGCGCGCAGGTTCGCCAGCACGGCGCGCAGGGCGTGCGCCTCGGGGCGGTGCGGGTTGGTCTTCAGCACTTCGGCGAGCACGCGGGCTGCGCTGGCGTAATTCTCCGCGTCGATCTCCTCCTCGGCCAGCAGCAGCCCCGCGCCGGCATGGCGTGGATTGAGGGCGAGGACTTTTTCCAGCGCCTGCCGCATGGCGTCGGTGTCGCTCGGCGCGTAGGCCCGCGCGAGGCCGAACCACGCGTCCGGGTCCGCGGGAAATTTCTTCACCGCTGCGGCGAAGGTCTTCGCCGCGAGGGCGAAGTCGTTTTTCTCCAAAGCGAGGTCGCCGCTCGCCAGGTAGCTGTCGCGCAAGTCCGGCTGGGCCTTGCGCGCCGCGTCGTAGAGCCGCTCCAGGACGATCTTCGGATCGGTGCCGAAAAGCAGCGCCGCCCGGCCGCGCGCCACGATCTCCGCAGCCACGCCAAACATCTGTCCGCCGCCGCGCTGCGGGTCGAGCGGCGCCAGCTCCTTTTGCGCGTCCGGCACTGCGCCGGTCGCCCGCAGCGCCCCGACGGCGGCCAGCCGCACGCGCGGCGAATACGGAAATTTTTCCAGCGCCGCCGTGAGCGTCGCCCGGGCCTCGGCGTAGCGCCCGAGTTCCGCCTGCGCCGCGCCGAGCAGCAGCGGCCATTCGAGGTCGTCCACATGGCCCGGCAGGCTCTCGGTCGCGGTGGCGATGACTTTTTCATACTCCCCCCGCAGGAGGAGCTGCCGCGCGTCATCCACATCCGCCGCGCCGAGGGCCGAGGCAGTGAGCAGCGCGGCGAGGAGGCCGCGGCACACGGCCAGCCAGCGCGCTGGGGGATGGGGGATGGCGGTCATGGGCGGGGCAACCTTACGCCGCGGGCGGCGGGGTGAAAATCTGCTGCAGTTTTTCACGCAACATCGGAAGGGTGAACGGTTTTTGCAGAAAGCCGGCGAGCCGCTGGCCGGTGAAACGCGCGACGGCTTCCTGCTCATTGAAGCCGCTCATCAGCAGCACGCACACATCGGGGCGCAGCTTGGTGATCTGGCGAAAGGCCTCCTCGCCATCCATGTGCGGCATGGTGAGGTCGAGCACCACGAGGTCGATCAGGCCGGGCGCGGCGCTGAACTGCTCGACGCCGGTGCGCCCATTGTCCGCCAGCAGGGTGGCAAAACCCAGCGCCTCGAGCATGCGCGCGGTGGTGACGCGGACCGTCTCCTCATCATCGACCACGAGCGCGGTGCCCGAGCCGCGCCAGTCGTCGTGCGCCGGGGTCTCGGCGGCGGGCAGGTCGGCGGGGCCCTCGGCGCACGGACGCAGGATTTTGAAGGT
>JANPHJ010000316.1:0-1732 GCA_031424395.1 Chthoniobacter sp. | reverse complement strand
ACTCAGAATCCTCTAACAAGGCAAAACTTATGAAGACCACATCCATCGTGTCGCTCGTCTCGGCCGTCTGCACCACCCTCGCTCTTGCTGCGGAAAATGATTCGGCGGCGAAGCAGCTCCAAGTGTTCCCGAAGAACTTCGCTCGCCAGCATCTCGGTGCGAACGTCTTCATATTTAATCCCGCCAATCAAACGTTTGTCCCTACCGAGGCCGCCGCGGCCTGGCTTGATGACGACATCTCCACAGGATGGCCCGTCGCCGCCGGCAAGCAGAGCTACCTCATCGCGCTGCCCGAGCCGGAAATGATCTCCAATTTCAGCGTCTCCTCGCGGCCTGCCGCCGGCACCATCTCGCTCTACGCCGGTGACGAGCCAGCGGCGCCGGGGGCAAAATCCTGGTCGCCGCTCGCGCAGAATGTCGCCTTCGATTCGGTCAACGAAAAAAAACTCACCAAGCCGTTCAGCCGCTTCGCCAAATATGTCCTCGTCCAGACGGACATCGCCGATCCCGGCCCGCTCTTCAGCATGTATCTCTACGGCGAGCGGCCGGCGGTGGATTACACCCTGCGCAAACGCGAAGCCGCCATTGATGCGCGCGCCATCTTTGGCCAGTACATTAATGACAAGACCGCCTTCAACCTGAACGGCATCTACGCCCAGTCCCGCGTCAGCAGCGCGAATTCGCCGGACGGTTTCCTGCCTTGGCAAAAGGGCATCGACGACAACCCGGAGAGCGGCCTCACGCTGAACGCCTCCACCAACGAATCCGGCGCCGTCATCGCCTACAACGGCGTGCAGAGCGTCTCCCGCATCGCCCTGCTCACCGAAGGCGCGCCAAAGGGCCGGATCGAGTTCTTCGCCATCACCGACGCCCCCGCGGCCGAAGCGGCCATCGCCCCGGCCAGCATCCCCTCGCCCAGCTCCGCCCCGGCCGCGGCCCAGCCCTTCTCGCTCGAAGGCCGCACGCCCACCGTCAGCATCGTCCTCGACGGCTCTACGTCGCGCCCGAACGTGGACTTTCCCGCCGTCCCGGCCTCGAAACTCGCCGTCCGCTGGACGCCCGTGAATGCCGCCGACACGCTAACCATCCGCGAACTTAATTCGTTCGGCGCACTGTCCTTGAATGCCTACGAAGTCGGCCTCAACCCCGAAGTCGTCGCCGGCTTCAGTGGAGCCGAGGGCAAAGACGCCAAGGAAATCGCCGAAGGGCCGCGCGATCCAAAGGATCCGAAGAACGACCCCATCGCCCTCGGGCCGCAGGGCTCGCCCTACCTGCCCGGCGCACTCGGTTTCCCGCCGAACCTCACCGGACGCGGCCTGCCCAACGTGCCGACCCCCCTCCTTCCGCCGACCACGCCCGTCAGCCCGTAAGTCCGTAAGTCCGCGGCCCCGCATTTCGACTCCAAAAAACGCGAGCTTCACCGCTCGCGTTTTTTTGTTTTCCACGCCCGCCTTCCCAAAACGGCTGTGCCTGCTTAAAAGCGCCGCCGTGCTGCTCGCCCACGTCTTCACCCAAGTCCTCCTGCCCATCCTCGTCATGTTCGGCTGCGGCTGGCTGCTCGACCGCCGCGCCCGCCTCGACCTCGGCACGCTGATGAAGACTTGGAGCACGGGGCCGGCGCCGGGAAAGGCGAGGGCCATAAGGGGGATGCCGTAGTTGCCGGAGTTGTAAAACATGGCGGCGAGCTGGAGCGCGCGGGTGTGCGGGCGGTCGTAGCCCATGAGCCGCCCGA
>JANPHJ010000315.1:0-1640 GCA_031424395.1 Chthoniobacter sp. | reverse complement strand
TGGGGTTTTGCGTGATGAAATAAACGCCGACGCCTTTCGAGCGGATGAGGCGGACGACTTGCTCGACTTTGTCCTGGAGCGCGCGGGGGATGTCGTCGAAGAGGAGGTGCGCTTCGTCGAAAAAGAAGACGAGCTTGGGTTTGTCGAGGTCGCCGACTTCGGGTAGCCGCTCGAAGAGTTCGCTGAGCAGCCAGAGGAGCGCGGTGGCGTAGGTGCGCGGGTTGTTCATCAGCTTCTCGGCGGAGAGGATGTTGATGACGCCGCGGCCATCGACGCTCTGGATGAAGTCGTCGAGATTGAGCGCGGGCTCGCCGAAAAATTTGTCGCCGCCCTGCTGCTGGAGCTGGAGCAGGCTGCGCTGGATGGTGCCGACGCTGGCGGCGCTGACGTTGCCGTAGCGCAGGGTGAGTTCGGCGGCGTTTTGCCCGATGAAGGTGAGCATTTCGCGGAGGTCGTCGAGGTCGAGAAGGAGGAGGCCGTTTTCGTCGGCGACGCGGAAGAGGATTTGCAGGACGCCTTCCTGGGTGTCGTTGAGGCCGAGGACGCGGGCGAGGAGCAGGGGTCCCATTTCCGAAATGGTGGAGCGGATGGGGTGGCCGTTTTCGCCGAAGATGTCCCAGTAGGTGACGGGGAAGCCGGTGAATTTGAAGTCGGCGAGGCCGAGCTGTTTGAGGCGGCCGTCGATCTTCGGATTGGGCGAGCCGGGCTGGGCGAGACCGCTGAGGTCGCCTTTCACGTCGGCGAGAAAAACGGGAACGCCCATGGCGCTGAAGTTTTCCGCGAGCCCCTGGAGGGTGATGGTCTTGCCGGTGCCGGTGGCGCCAGCGATGAGACCGTGGCGGTTGGCCATTTTCGGGTCGAAGAAAATTTCGTCCTGGCCTTTGGCGATGAGAAATGGAGTGGACATGGGCATTGGGGTGGTGCGGCGAAGCTAGGGCGGCGGCGGTTTGCGGGGCGAGCGGAATGTTTTCACGCCCCGTGCAAAAACGCGATGAGCGCGGTGACGGTGAGCATGCTGAGGAGCGTGGAGTAAAAGACGGCGGCGGCGGCGAAGTGGGAGTCGGCGTTGAATTCGTGGGCGAGCAGCGCGGTGTTGACGGCGGTGGGGAAGGACGCGGAGACGATCATGATGGTGGCGTCTTCGCCTTTGAACCCGAAGAGCGCGACGAGCCCGGCGGCGAGCAGGGGCGCGATGAGCAGGCGCAGGCCGAGCGCCCAGCCAAGGCGGGAGAGGCTTTGCCGGGCGCTGGTCCGCGAAAGCTGGACGCCGAGGGTGACGAGGGCGACGGCGACGAGCGATTGGGCGAAGTAGCCGAGCGGCACCCAGAGCCAGCGCACATTTTGCACGGGCAGATGCAGCCAGCGCACGATGAGCGCGGCGACCACGGCCCACAGCGAGACCTGGCGCAGCGCGGGCAGAAAGGCGCGCCAGCCGGTGCGGTGGGCGGAGGTGGCAAGGGCGAGGCCGACGGTGAACATGGTGATGTTTTGCGTGAGGATGATGAAGACTTGGAGCACGGGGCCGGCGCCGGGAAAGGCGAGGGCCATAAGGGGGATGCCGTAGTTGCCGGAGTTGTAAAACATGGCGGCGAGCTGGAGCGCGCGGGTGTGCGGGCGGTCGTAGCCCATGAGCCGCCCGA
>JANPHJ010000314.1:0-19048 GCA_031424395.1 Chthoniobacter sp. | reverse complement strand
ACTTTGCGTCCTTCGCGCCCTTTGCGTGGCCCAATGCACGGCTAGGCCGCCAGCAATGCCGCCGCACTTGCCGCTTTCCATACGCGACGCCAGACCGGTAGTCTCGCCGACCCATGTCCCAGGAATATCGCGTCAAACTCGAGGTCTTCGAAGGCCCGCTCGACCTGCTGCTTTACCTCATCAAGAAGGACGAGGTGGACATCTATGACATCTCGCTGGAGCGCGTCACCGCGCAGTACCTCGAGTTTATGGACGCCTTCAAAACCCTCGACCTCGAGATCGCGGGCGAGTTCGTGGTCATGGCAGCCAATCTCATCTACCTGAAAAGCCGCGCGCTGCTGCCGGTGCATGTCCAGCCGCCGGACGAGGACGCCGAGGAGGAAGATCCGCGGTGGGACCTCATTCGGCAGCTCGTGGAGTACAAGAAATTCAAGGACGCCGCCGCCCAGCTTTCGCAGCGCGAGATCGAGCAGAGCAATCTTTTCGCCCGCATGGCGGAAACCGCCGAGACCGTGGAGCGCCCGCTCGGTGAAGTCAGCGTCTTCGACCTCATCAATGCCTTCAACCGCGTGCTCAAGCGCATCGCCGCGAAGAGCGAGGACTTGCGCGAGATTTTCGAGGAGAACTACACCGTCTCCGACAAGATCGACCTCATCATGAAACTGATGGCGTCCGGCGTGCCGCTGAAATTCACCGAACTCTTTGCCGGCGCGGCTTCGCGGACGGAAGTCGTGGTCACTTTCCTCGCGCTGCTGGAGCTGATCCGGCTGAAACAACTGCGCTGCGAGCAGGCGGAACCTTTTGCGGAAATCGAATTGCGCTCGGTCTGACCGCGCGAAGAATCGGAGCAACCCATGACTTTGAAGCAAGTGATCGAGGCGCTGGTATTCGCATCGCCCAAACCCATCTCGACGAAGGAACTCACCGCCGCCCTGCGCGCCGCGGGCCAGGGCACCGAGGACCAGGAGGCGCGCGATTTTGCCGCCGCGAAGGACGCCGCCGTGGATGCCGCGCTCGCCGAAGTGCAGGCGGATTTGGTCACGGCCGGACGCGCCTTTCAGCTCGTGGAGCGCGTGAACGGCTGGACGCTCGTGAGCGATCCCGCGTGCGCGCAGTGGGTGCGCCAGCTTTACCCCGAGGCCAAACCGACGCGCCTCACCGGCCCGCAGCTCGAGACGCTCGCCATCATCGCCTACCGCCAGCCCGTCACCCGAGCGGATTGCGAGGCCGTGCGCGGTGTGAGCGTGGACGGCGTCATGCAGGTGCTGCTCGACCGCGCGCTCGTGAAAATCGCCGGCCGCGCCGAAGTCCCCGGCCGCCCGCTGCTTTACTCGACGACGGAATATTTCCTCCAGCACTTCGGTCTCCGCACCACCGACGAACTCCCCAACGCCACCGAACTCAAGCGCGTCGTCCTGCCGACCGCGCCAGTGCCGGTGGAGGAAAAACAGCCCGCATTGGTGCCCGTTCAGGAATCGCCCGAAGCCGAACCAACCGCCCCGGAACCAAGTGCCGAGGCCCTTCCCGAACCCGAGTCCGCTCCCGTTGAAGACCCCGCTCCCGCGGCTGACCAATCGGCAATCCGCAATCGGAAATTCCATGAGCCTTCCTGCGATTCGCAAAAAGATCGACCACCTCGACGACCAGCTCATCCGGCTGCTCAACGAGCGCGCCGATCTCGTCCACGAAGTCGGGCTCGTGAAGCGCGCCGCCGGCACGGAAATCTACGCCCCCGAGCGCGAGGAGACGCTGCTGCGCTCGCTGTTGAAAAAGAACGCCGACCTCAAAGGCCGGTTGCCCGAGAAAGCCATCCGCGCCATTTACCGCGAAATCATGTCCGCCTCCCTCGCCCTCGAAAAAGACCTGACCATCGCCTACTTCGGCCCCGAGGCCACCAACACCCACCAAGCCGCGCGCTCGAAATTCGGCGCGAGCGTGAACTACACCCCGCAGGTCAGCATCGCCGATGTCTTCGACGTGGTCGCCCGCGGCAACGCCGACTACGGCGTCGTCCCGATCGAGAACTCCACCGAGGGCGCGGTCAACCACACGCTCGACGTTTTCATGGACAGCGAACTGCGCATCTGCGCGCAGATCCTGATGAAGATCGAGAACCATCTCGTCGCGAAAATCCCGCGTGATCAGATCCGCAAAATCTATTCACATCCCCAGGTCTTCGGCCAATGCCGCAACTGGCTCCGGTTGAACCTGCCCGACGTGGATTTGACCGAAGTCTCCAGCACCCCGCGCGCCGCCGAACTCGCGGCCACCGAGCCGCACGCCGCCGCCATCACCGGCAAAATGGCCGCCGAAGTCCACGGCCTGCAAATCCTCGCCCCGGCCATTCAGGACATCGCCACCAACACCACGCGCTTCCTTGTCATCGGCCGCAGCGCCTCGCCGCCCACCGGCGACGACCGCACTTCGATCATGTTCTGCGTGCAGGACAAACCCGGCGCGCTCTTCCACGCGCTTGAGCCTTTCAACCGGCTGAAAATCTCGATGAGCAAAATCGAAAGCCGCCCCTCGAAACGCAAAGCCTGGGAGTATTTCTTCTTCGTCGACTTCGACGGCCACGCCGGTGACGACGCGGTAAGGCAGGCCATCGATGAACTCGAAAAGCACTGCACTTTCGTCAAAAGCCTCGGCACTTACCCGAAGACCAGTCCGAGCTAGCCCGCATTATTTTCCACCGGAGCGCGGTGCCGAATGACGGCGCGATTCAGCGCACCCGTCACCCTCACTTCACCGCGCGCCCGACGCCGAACTGATCGCTCACCGCCGTTACCTTCCCTTCGCGGAAATCCGCCTCGAAAAACTTCGAGCCACACACCGGCCTGCCTGCGCCGTCCTTGAGCGCGGCCACGATCTGCCGCGTCTTCACGTCGATCACATCCGGCGTGTGGCACCACGCGTATCGGCCATCGAGCGAAAAGGTGATCCAGCCGTGGCCGGCGATGCTGAGATCAACGTGGCCGGTTTCCTTCGGCGGCATCTGCGTGGCGTCGAAAATGTAGAGCCGCTTGCCGTCCTGGTCGCTGATCCACAGTTCCTCTTCATCCGGCGTGAGGCCCGCGCCGTGGGTGCGGCGCGCGAGCGTGCCGTCGCCGGCGAAGACGCGATGGGTGACTTTGCCCGACGTGAGATCGGCCACATCAAAGCCGACATGTTTGCCGAGGCAGACGAAGGCGAGCGTCTGCGCGCTGTTCACGGTGAAGGGAAAAACGCCGCTCTCACCGATGGGCGCGATCTGTTTCACGATCGTGTCATCGGCGGTGCTGACCACGCTGAGCGTCGTCTCCGAGCCGCAATAGACCAGCTTCCCGTCGAGCCCCATGACCGTGTTGTGCGACTTGCCGTTGACCGGGATGTGCTTCGTGATCTCGCCATTCGCGGCATCCACCACGAACCACTCGCTCCCGCCTTCGCCGACCCACCATCCGGTGGGCACGTAGATTTTTTTCCCATCCGGCGTCACCGCCGCGCGGTCGCAGCCGCTGGGATATTTTTTCTCCCACACGATCTTGTCTGTCTCGAGATCGAGACAGCCGAGCGTGTGGTTCGTGGTCGAGTAGTAGGCGCGGTGCGTCTTCGCGTTCGCGCAGAAACCGCGGACGCCTTCCTTGAAAACCGGCACGTCAATGCGGCGGACAAATTTGTGCCCGTCGTCGATGTCGAAGATCAGCACGCCCTCCCCCGAGCCGCCCGGCTGCGCGCCATCCGGCGAAGCCATGTAAAGCAGATGCCGGTCGGCGGCCTGGCTGACCGCGGCGAGGAGCAGCGAGGCGAAAATGGGGAGAACGGTTTTCATGGCGAGAGCTTTTCGCACACCCGGCGGATAAGCGCCAGCGCCCCGTCCTAGCTGAGCGTGAGCAGGCTGATTTCGGGCCGGCAGTTGAAGCGCGCCGTGTGCAGACTGCCGACTCCCGCGGAGACATGGAGCCACCGGTTTTCCCAGCGATAAAGGCCGCGCACAAAGCGCCGGTCGCGGATGGGCGCGAAGGGTTCGCCGACCAATGGCAGCGAAAGCTGTCCGCCGTGGGTGTGGCCGCTGAGCATCACCTCCCACGCGAAGGCCCGCAGCAGGTCTTTCGTGTCGGGATTGTGCGAAAGGAGAATCGTCGGCACGCCCGGCTCGCGCGGCCCGCCGGCGAAGGCCGTGGCGTGATCCATTTCATCGGCCCACCAGTCGCCGAGGCCCACGAGGTCGAGCGCGCGACCGCGGATTTCGAGGCGTTCCCGCCGATTGTGGAGCAGCGGAATCTGCGCGGCCTCGAGCAGCGCGCGCACGAGCCGGGTGTCGGCGTAACCTTTGCGCCGCGCCCACGCGCCGCCGTCGTGGTTGCCGAGAACGGCGAAGGTCGGCGCGGCGGCGGGCAACTCGGCCAGCAGCGCGGCGTATTCGTTCCACTGGTCATATTTGTGGGTGATGAAATCGCCCGTCAGGCAGATCAGATCAGGCTTCAGCGCGAGCCCGGCGCGGAAGGTCTTGCGGAGATAGTCCAAGGGCATCGGGTCCGCGTGCATGTCGGAGAGCTGCAGCAGCCGCACCGGCTCGCCGCCCAGACCCAGCGGCACCGTGTGATGCGCGACCTGCCACCACCAAGGTTCCACCGCGCGCGTCCACCCCACCGCACCCGCGCCGACCGAGAGGCAGCCGAGCAGAAAGCGCCGGCGGGTGAGGAAACGTGGCAGAATTTTCACAATCGAGGCCGCACAGACACGACCCCGCCGGGGCCGTTCAATGTTTCACCCTCGTGCCCGAAGTGGAAAATTCCTTGCCTTCCCATTTCCTCGCGCCCCTGCCAGCCTCCTTCAACACCAGCTGTTCCGAACCCATGGCGCAGGCACGGCTCGGTATTGCCTCGCGGTGTCATTTGAAGTGATCCTGGGCGAAGTGCCCATTTACACGCTGATCGAGAATGAAATTCAGGTTGAAGCCGAGGCGGAGATCCAAGTGTGAACCAGAAGTGTTGTGAGATTCCCCAGGAGGATGACGACGGGATCGATGTCGTGGTCGAGTTCACCGATGACGACGGCAATGAAACCGGTAAGGGCCTCTGCCTGTAACTCAAGGCCGGCAATTCCCATCTCACGAGGCGGAAGACAGACGGGGCCGAGATTTTCACGATCCGGAAACAGCGCTGGGTGGAGACGTGGATGAACCAGCCCCTGGCCGGTGATGCTCGTGATCGGCAGCGTCGCCGAGGAGGACGAGCGGGCCGTCGGGAAGCAGGAGGTGGAGCTCGCCGACGTGCGCTGGATGGAGATCACGAGCGTGCTCCAACGCGAAAGCGGGAACGGGAAGAAGCCGGTGAGGCAGATCGAGTTTGCCGGCGAACGGCTGGACATGAGCAGCGTGCGACGCTGGCGGGGGCTGAGGGGTTGATCATTCTCTCGTCACCAAGCTGAAGCCACGGCACAAGGGACAGAATCCCCGAACCGGGAGGCTAGCGCGCCACGGCAACGGCGAGCTTGTGGCCTTTGAAGCGGATGCCGTTGAGCTTTTTCAAAATGAAGGTCGCGCTCTCGTCGGACACATCCACGAAGGTCTGGCGGTCGCCGATGTCGATGCGGCCGACGACTTCCTTCGGCAGCCGCGTGGTGCCGGCGATGACGCCGACGAAATCGCCGGGCGCCACGCCCTGTTCGTTGCCGAGATTGAAGGCCAGCCGCACCATGCCGGTCTCGTGCGAGACGGGCGACGGCTCGTGGCGGTGCGGCCGGGCGGCGGGGCGCGGCTCGCGTTTTTCGGGGCGGGCTTCGCGCGTTTTCAGCGGCTCGTATTTCGGGTAATCGCGCGGCGCACGCGGCTCGTAATTGCCGCCGCCGCGCGGCTCGCGGAACTCGCGCCGCGGAGCCTGCTCCTCGATGATCGGCTGCACCGCGGGCTTGTCGCCGCCGAGCAGATGGATGAGCGCGCTGGCGATGTCCGTCGCGGAATAGCCGGCGTTGAGGAGCTGGTCGATCGTCGCGTCCTGCCGCTTGTAGTCGCCCTTCTCCAGCGTCTCGCGCAGCGTTTCGAGAAAGGCGTTGGTGCGCTTTTCCTCGACCTCCTCGGCCGACGGCACCTTCTCGCGCCGCACCTTCCCGTTCGTGAAGCGGATGATTTGCTGCATTTTCCAAATCTCGCGCCCGGCGACGAAGGTGATCGCCCGCCCCGTCTTGCCCGCGCGCCCGGTGCGGCCGATGCGATGCACGTAATCCTCCGCGTCCTGCGGCAGGTCGTAGTTGAAGACCACCTCGATGTCGTCCACGTCCAGCCCGCGCGCCGCCACGTCGGTTGCGACGAGGAACTCGAAGCCGCGCTTCTTAAACTTCGCCACCACGCGCTCGCGCATCTGCTGCGAGATGTCGCCGTGCAGTTTGTCCGAGCTGTAGCCGCGTGCCTTGAGATGGTCGGCCAGCTCGTCGCACATCATTTTTGTCCCGCAGAAAATGATCCCGTATTTGATGTCCTGGAGATCGATTAGCCGGCAGAGCACCTCCAGTTTCGAGCGGCGATCCACTTCGTAATAAACCTGGTCGATCGCCGGCACCACCATGGCCTGCGCCTCGATGCGGATGTTCACGGGCGCGCGGGTGAAATTCTTGATCAGCGTGCGGATCATCGGCGGCATCGTCGCCGAAAAGAAAACTGTCTGCCGCTCGGTGGGCGCCTGCTTGAGGATCGTCTCGATGTCCTCGCGAAAGCCCATGTCCAGCATCCGATCCGCCTCGTCGAGAATGACCATCGCCACCTGATCGAGCTTCAGCGTTTTGCGCTCCAGGTGATCCATCACCCGCCCCGGCGTGCCGATGATGATCTGCGCGCCTTCGCGCAGGCCGCGGAGCTGGCGGTCGTACGACTGCCCGCCGTAAATCGGCAGCTCGCGCACGCCCTTTTTGAACTGCGCCAGCTTCGCCACTTCCTCCGCCACCTGCATCGCCAACTCGCGCGTCGGGCACAGGATGAGCACCTGCGGGGCGCGGATCGTCACATCCACCCGCTCGATCGCTGGGATGGCAAACGCCGCCGTTTTCCCCGAGCCCGTCTGCGAAAGGCCGACGATGTCCTTGCCCTCCATCAGCTTCGGGATGGTCTCGGATTGAATGGGCGAGGCTTCCTCAAAGCCCATCTTCGCCACGGCTTTGAGGGACTCCGGCGAGAGCCCGAGTTCGGAAAAAAGTTTCTTCTGCATTCGGGCTTCTAGCCCGCGCCAGCGGCGAACGCTATTGGAAACGCCTCCTACCGGTCGGGTGCGGGCAGGAGCGGGCGGATCACCTCGGTCCAGATTTTGTAGCCTTCGGCGTTCATGTGGAGCTTGTCCGCGATGAAGATATCGGGCTTGGGCAGGCCGTCGTCGCCGAGCATGCGGGTGAAGACGTCGATGAATTTCATGTTCGGCTGCTCCTTGATGAAGCCCGCGATCATCCCGTTGAGGGCTTTCACTTTTTCCACCTGCGCCCAGCGCGCGGGGTTGCCGGCACTGGAGATGTAGGCGATCTCCGCGGCGGGCAAAGCGGCGCGCACTTTGTCGGCGAAGGCTTTGAAATCGGCGAAGACTTCCGCGGGCGGACGGCCGTAGTTGAGGTCATTGCCGCCGGCGTAGAGGACGACCATGCGGGGCGCATACGGGAGCACGAGGCGGTCGGCGAAATGCACGCTGTCGGCGATCTCGGAGCCGCCGAAGCCGCGGTTCAGGACGCGATGCTGGGGAAAATCCTGCCCCAGCGTTTTCCACATGCGGATACTGGAGCTGCCGACGAAGACGATGCCGCCTTTGGCCGGCGGGTTCTGCGCGTCGGCCTTTTCAAAGGCGGCGATTTCGTTTTCCCATTTGGCAAAGTCGTGGGCTTTGGCGGGGGCCTTGTCGTCGGCGCGGAGGGAGGGTGCGAAGGCGAGGGCGAAGGCGGCGAGGAGGCGGAGAAAGGTGGAGGGCATAGGGATGAGGAACCACTAATCGACCCTCATGGACACTAATAATTGCGGGGGCGGCGATGAGTATCCATGAGTGCCCGTTGATGATTTTCGGGCGGCTCAGAAATTGACGCTGCCATTGGCTCCGGAGAAGGGCAGCAGCAGCCAGCCTGCCGCTTTGGTCCAGGCGGGATACGGGGTGTCCGCGGGCGGCGTAGCGTTGGGCGGGACCGGGGCGGCGGTGCGCGCTGGCGGGGTGGTGGCGCAGCCGCCCGCGGCGAGTGCACTGGCGGCAATGAGTAGCGTGAGAAAGTGGCGCGGTTTCATCGGCGTGGCCAGCGTCGATAGCGCATTGGTGTCAGGTTGGCAGGTGGCGTTTACTTTGCCACTTCCAAGGCGACGCGGGTGCGCCGCCAAGCCCGTGCAGGCCACCTTCCACAGCTTCACCGTGAACTCAGCGGCCTCCATGAATCGGCCGCCACAGGGCGGGCCTTATTTCGGCGCGGCTGCGGGCGCGGGCGGCTCGGGCGCGACGGGCGCTTTCGGCGCTTCGGGGAGGTTGACTTTGACGTCGGCCTTTTCGCGGATGGCCTTCACCACTTTCTCGATCTCGCCCTGGCGTTTCTGCTGTTTGAGGAAGGCCACCAGCTTCGGCTTGGCTTTTTCGAGCGTCACCGTCTCGCCGTCCTTGTGGTCGGTGACTTTGATGACGTGGAAGCCGAACTGGCTGCGCACGGGATCGCTGATTTCGTCCTTCTTCATCTTAAAGGCGGCGTCGGCAAACTCGGGCACCATCTTGTCGCGCTCGAAGTAATTCAGGTCGCCGCTGTTCTCCTTGGCGCTCGGGTCTTCGGAGAGTTCCTTGGCCAGCTTGTCGAAGGCTTCGCCCTTCTTCACGCGGTCGGCGATGGCTTTCGCAGCGTTCTCTTTTTCCGCCACGACCTCGGGCTTCGCGTCCTTGTCCACGGCGATGAGGATGTGGCTGGCGCGCACCTGCTCGGACTGTTTGAACTGCTCGGGATTCTTTTTGTAAAAGTCCTCGGCGTCGGCGTCGGAGACCTCGTCCTTGCCCTTGATCTGTGAGTCGATCCAGTGCTCCTGGCGCAGGCCCTCGCGGACGTTTTCCTTCACCTTGTCGAGGGTCAGGCCGCTCTTTTCGATCTGCTCCTTGAGCGCCGCCTCGGAGCCAAACTTGGTTTTGAAACCCTCCATCTTCACCGCCACTTCCTCGTCGGTGACCTTGGTCTCGGCGGAGCGTTTGGTGACGAGCTTCTCGATGATGAGGTCGTCGAGGATCATGTGGTAGCCTTGGATGCGCTGCTCGTCGGGGAGTTGGTCGGCGGGGATCCCCTGCGCGCCGAGCATGCGGGCGAAGGCCTGCTCGAGGTCGGCCTTTTTAATTTCCACACCCTCGACCACGGCTACCGGATCGGTGAGGGCGACGCCCTTCTGGGGCGCGGGCGCTTTCGTGGCCGGGCCTTTGGGCGCGGCCGGTTTCTTCGGCGCATCCGCGGCAAGGAGGGTGGAAGCGGTGAGAATGCTGGCGGTGAGGATGAACGCGGGGATGGATTTCATAGGGAAAAAGTCGGCGAACGTGGCACGCACGCCGGGGCTTGGCTAGCGAAGTTTTCGCGCCCGCAGGGAGGGCGCGCATGGGCTGGTGATGGGGTTTTTTCCCGCAGTCTATGGCGGGGATTCAACGGCCCTTTTCCTTGTCTTTGTCTTTGTCCTTTTCCTTTCCGCCCCGTTGCGCGGCCTGCGGCGCGGCTTGTTGCTGAGCGGCCTGCTGCTGCGCCGCCTGTTGCTGTGCCGCTTGCTGCTGTGCCGCTTGCTGCTGTGCCTGCTGTTGCTGGGCGGCGCGCTGCGCGTCCAACTGCTGCCGGGCGGCCTGTTCGCGCTGGGCGTCCATGGCGCGGTGCTGCTGCTCGGCGGCCTGCTGCTTGGCGGCATCCTGCGCAGCCCGCTGCTGATCCATTTGCTGCTGGCGGCGTTGTTCCATCGCCTGCTGCTTGGCGGCGTCCTGGGCGGCGCGTTGCTGCTCCGCCTGCTGCTGGCGGCGCTGCTCCATGGCCTGCTGCTTCGCGGCCTCCTGCGCCGCGCGCTGCTGTTGGAGCTGCTGGGCGCGCGCGTTGTCCGCGGCCTGCTGTTTGGCGGTGTCTTGGGCGGCGCGCTGCTGCTCGATTTGCATTTGCTTGCGCTGCCCGGCGAGTTGGTCCTGCTGCCGCCGCTGAAGCTCCTGCGCCTGGGCATCGGTTTGCTGGCGTTTCATTTCGGCCTGGCGCTGGGCTTCGAGTTGCTTCTGCCGCGCCGCGGCGTTGGTGTCGGCGTCGCGCTGGCGGGTTATGCGCTCCTGCTCGGCGGCCAGTTTTTCGCGTTCGGCCTGGGCGGCGCGCTGCTGCTGCTGAGCCTGCATTTTATCCTTTTCGGCAGACGCCGCGCCGGCTGCTGCGGCCTGCTTTTGCCGCAGAGCCTCGGCCTCGCCCTGGCGCAGGGTGCGCTCCTGCTCCGTGCGCGCCTTGTCCGCTTCGCCCTGCGTGGCGCGGGTCTTCTCGAGTTCCATTTTCTGCTGCTGCATTTTCGTGCGCTCGCTCGCGGCGGCTTCGGCCTGCTGTTGGTTGCGCGTCGCAGCCCCCGCGGCCTCGGCGTCGCGCTGCCGGGTCATGCGCTGCTGCTCGGCCTTGGTCTTTTCCAAATCGTCCTGAGCGGTGCGCAGTTTATCCGCCTCCATTTTTTGCTGACTGGCGGCCTGCTCGCGCGCGGCTCGGGCGGCTTCCGTCACCTGGGCGGCTGCGGGATCGGTGGTCGGCGGTTGCTCCACGACTTTCGCCGGCTTCGGCCCGCGCCCTTCGCGCGGCTCGACCACCACGGGCACATCCGGCACGGCCGGCTTGTCCGTGTTGGGCACGACCGTCACGCCTTGACCCTTGCGCGGCGGTTTGCCATCGGCACCTGGGTTGAAAGGTTGCAGCGGCACCCCTGTCACGACCGGCGGCACCTGCGCGTCGCCCTTTTTCCCGTGCTCTTTTTTCGCCGCGTTGCGCGGATCGCCCGGCGGCGTCGGGTCGGTGGAAACAGCCCCAACCTTGCCGGGCGTGCCGTCTTCCTTCATCGGCTTGGGGGGCTCGATGACGACATTCGCGGGCTGCAGCGGCACCCCCGTCACCACCGGCGGCACCTGCGCGTCGCCCTTTTTCCCATGCTCCTTTTTCGCCGCGTTGCGCGGATCGCCCGGCGGCGTCGGGTCGGTGGAAACAGCCCCAACCTTGCCCGGTGTGCCGTCTTCCTTCATCGGCGTGGAGGGCTCGGCGACGACGCTCGCCGGCGGGCCTGGCACGACCGGATTACCCGTCACCGCCGGTGGCGGCCGCTCGCCTTTGCCCCGCGGCCCGCGACCCGCAAAGCCCGGCGGCACCGCGTTCGCATCGGCCTGCACCGGCACCACTTTCAAATCCGCCGCGGCCACCGCTTTGGCCGGCGCGGTGTAGGGCGTGAGCCCGTTCGTCTCGCGCTTGAAACGCCCGCGCAAATCGTCGCGCACCTTGGCGTCCTTCACCCCCGCCCAGCCGTTCGTCACTTTGTCCGCGGCGAAAGTCTTTCGCACTTTCTCGTGGAAAAACGCGGGCCGCTCTGGCGGCGCGACGTTCGGCGCATTGACGAAGAGCTGGTTGCCCACGGTGCGCGCATTCGGCGAAAACCGCCCCGGCCCGCCGTGGAAATCCGGCGTGTCGAAATGCGTGCGGCGCACCAGTTTCAAAGTCGGAATCGGCCGCTCGCACCGGCTGCTGATGAAGGTGTAGCTCGGCCCGCCATTGTAGATCACCGGCGAGGAGCCGTAGCTGTTGTAGGTGATGTTGGTGATGTTCACGGTGTTGCGGATGATGGTCACATTGCGCGTGCGGCTGATGATGACCGCGCGCAGCACCGGCGCGCCGAAATCCCGCACGCGGCAGAAGCTGTAATACGCCGGGCCGATGTCGGCCACCGTGTCCACCCAAGTGCTGATGCCGATCTCCGGCTGCCAGTAGGCGCGCGGCGGCAGCGGCGCCCAGCCGATGTAGTCGTCGCTGTTGCGCCACGAGACCCAGCCCGGCCCCCATTCGTAATCCGGTTTCCAGCACCAGCCCTCGTCTTCCACCTGCAGCCAGCGCCCGTAGTGGTATACGATGCCCGCAAACTCCTCATAGCCCACCCATGTCCAGCCCGCGTCCGTGAAAGCCCAGTAGCCGTCCGCGTAGGGCGTCCAGTCGGCGCCCACATCCACAGGCCGCCAGCAGAGGCCATGGCCCTCCACTTCGATCCATTCGCCGTAGGGCAGGAGCGCGTCGTAAAAATAGTCGAACGAAACATCCGCGCGAGCCTGCGCCGAGTGCGGAGCGGACAGCGGAAGCACCGCGGCGAGGACGAGAAAAAGGAGGGCTTTGAGTTTCATGGCAGTGAAGGGTCGGACTGGATCGGAACGGATTCATTCAATGAATTTGCCGCCCATAAATGAATCGTGCGCGCCCCCGCGGTCGGTTCCATTTCGCCGCTTGGCAGCCCTGCCGCGCCGCCTAGAGTTTGCGCTCGTGAAAACCACCGCCGGCCTTTTTCTCGCGCTGCTCCTCGTCATCATCCGCCCCGCGCTGGCGGCGGAAAAAAAGCTCATCGTCGGCATGGAGCTGAGCTACGCGCCGTTTGAAATGCGCGACGAAAAGGGCGGGCCCGCGGGCGTCAGCGTGGATCTCGCGCGGGCGCTCGGCGCGCAGCTCGGGCGGCCCCTGGAAATCCAGAACCTCCCTTTCGACGGCCTCATCCCCGCGCTCAAAACCGGCAAGATCGACCTCATCATTTCCTCCATGACCGCCACCCCCGAGCGCGCGCAGTCCATTGATTTTTCCGAGCCGTATTTGCAGACCGGCCTCTGCCTCCTCGTGGCCGCGAAGAGCGGCATCCAGACCATCGCCGATGCCGACAAGGCCGGCCACCGCATCGCCGTGAAGAAGGGCACCACTGGCCACCTCTACGCCCTGCGCGAGCTGAAGGCCGCCCGCTCGCTCGTCCTCGACAACGAAAACGCCTGCGTCCTCGAAGTCGTCCAGGGCAAGGCCGAGGCCTTCATTTACGACCAGATGTCCACCTTCAAAAACTGGCGTAAAAACCCCGACACTACCCGCGCCATCCTCGCCCCGTTCCAGCGCGAGAGCTGGGCCATCGGACTGCAAAAAGGCAACGACGACCTCCGCACCCAAGTGAACGCCTTCCTCGCCGACTACCGCATGAAAGGCGGCTTTGAAAAGCTCGGCGACCAATGGCTCGGCGAGCAGAAAGCGGAGTTCAAGAAGCTCGGGATACCGTTCTTTTTCTAGGACGGCGGCGGCGCGAGCGCCTGGCTGCGCGTGGGGAAAAGGCGGTCGCGGAGGGCGAGGAAGGGCCGCTCGACGAGCCACGCAGCGACGATGCCGGTGACGACACTCAACGCGAGATACGCGGCGGCGCGGGTGAGCGGGGGGGCGTCGCGCGGCAGCCAGCCAAGGCCGAAAAAACGGACGGGAATGTGCCAGAGATAAATGGAGTACGAGTAGGTGCCGATGAAGGCGAGGGGACGCCACGCGCTTTGCCACCGCAGTGCGAAAAGCAGGAGCACGCCGCTCGCGAGATAGAAGCCCGTCAGCCCAACGGTGTGCAGATACCAGCCGCTGCCGATCTCACCCACGAACGCCGGCACCGCCAGCGCCAGCGCGGCGGCGGCGAGCGGCCAGCGGAAGCGCTGCCACGCTCGCTCCAGCGCCTCCGGCGCGAAATGCGTGGCCCACGACAGCAGCACGCCGAAGAGCAGCGAGTCGAGGCGAAGATGGGTCGGGAAGAGCGTCGTCTTCAGCCGGAAATCGAGCATCTGCGCCGTGGCGATGCGTACGGCCAGCGCGAGCACCGCGACGGCGATGAACAACTGCGGCAGCCGCGCAAACGGCGCGCTCTTCGCCCCGCGCACCGCGAGCAGCAGCAGCGGGAGCAGCAGATAGAAATGCTCCTCCACCGCCAGCGACCAGGTGTGCGGGAAGAGCGACGGACCATAGTTTTGCACGAAGAACGCCTCCGACAAAACCACCGGCCAGCCCACGAACGCCCGGCCCGCAAGCGCCGCGAAAAGCAGCACCGCGCCAAACATGACGTAAAATGCCGGATAGATTTTGAACCCGCGCCGCGCGAGGAAATGCAGGTAGCGGATTTCGCCGAACCGCCGGTATTCGCGGAACAGGAGCCCAGACACCAGGAACCCGCTCAGCACGAAAAACAGATCGACGCCGATCCAGCCGCCGCGCTGCCACAGCCCCAGCCACGCGGGCAGCGGCGCACCGCCCGGCGGGCCCTCGGGAAAATGCCGCCCCAGCACGAGCAGCACCGCGAGCGCGCGTAGCGCATCGAGCGCGGCGCTGCGATTTGCGGGCGGCGTTGTCTTTTCCATCGGCCCTCGCTATCAGCCAGAACGATGCCCACCGACCCCTCCAAAACTCCGCGCGCGATTGTCTGGGGCGCGGGGCTGTTTGCGGGCCTCGTGTTTTTCATTTCGTGGTGGCAGTGGTGGACGTTCCAGTACGGCACCTTCGACCTCGCCTTTTACGTGCAGGCGCTGTGGCTGGCGCTGCGCGGGCAGTGGACGGTCTCGCTGCTGAACGTGCCGCTCATGGGCAATCACGCCGAGCCCATCGTCTTCCTCATCACGCCGCTCTTCGCCATCTTTCCCCACCCGATGACCTTCGTCGCGGTGCAGACGCTGGCCTTTGCCACCATGCCTTTCACCGCGTGGCGCATCGCCCGGCGGCTCGACCTGGAAAGGCCCGCCGCCATCTGTCTCGCCCTCGCCACCGTGCTCACCCCGGCGACGATGAGCATCGGCATCTATGAATTTCATCCCGAGGCGCTGGCCGCGCCGCTGCTGCTGCTGCTCATCGAGGCGCGGCTGGCGGAGACGCGCGGGCGGTTCTGGCTGTGGTTCGTAGCGGTGCTGAGCGTGAAGGAAAACATGGCGCTGCTGCTGGTCGCGTTCTGCGCCGTGTGGGCGGTGCTGGATGGGAAACGCGGGCGCGCATGGGTGCTGCGCTGGGACCTTTTACCGCTGGGCGTCGCCGCCGCGTGGCTGCTCATTTGCGGAAAGGTGATCAGCCCGGCGCTGAATGCGGGCAACGTCGATTACCTCCAGCTTTACGGCCATCTCGGAAAATCCGGCGGCGACATCGTGCTGAAGTTTTTCACCGAGCCCGCGCGCCTTTTCAAAGCCCTGCACGTCGCGCTGACCCACGGGAATATGCTCCCCGCGCTGCTCGTGCCGCTTCTGCTCCTGCCGCTGCTCCGCCCGCGCTGGCTCTTGATCGCCGGGCCGCTGCTCGCGCAGCACCTGCTCTCGTGGCGCTACTCGGAATGGTCGCTCGGCGCACATTATCCCGCGCCGTTCATCCCGCTTTTCTGGATCGCCGCCGCGGAGACGGTGGGCCGGATGCGCGCGCAGAAAGCCGTCGCCGCGGTGCTGCTGGCCGCCTGCGTGCTCGCGCATTTCCGCTGGGGCGCGGCGCGGGAGCTGGCCGGCGAAGTGCCACGACTCGCCGCGATTCTCGAGGAGCGCGAATGGAAGGCGGAGATGCTCCGCGCGGTGCCCGACTCGGCGAGCGTGACGGCGGCGGTGCCCTACCTTTCCCACCTCGCCAAACGCGAGCAGCTCGTCTCGCTGCATCACATTCTCAAAGGTCTGAAAACGCTCAGCACCGCCGCCTACACCCCGCCGCCGGCCAGCGACATCGTCATCATCGACTACGCCGACACCCTCACTTTCAGCACCGCGGCCGGCTACTACCATCCGCGGATGCACACCAACGCGGAGACCGAAGTCGCATCGAGCGACCGTCTCCTCCACGAGTACCTGCGCCCTCACGCCTGGCACGCCCACAACCGCAATCAGCTCTCGGTCCTCACCCGCGGCGAGCCCGCGCCCGCGCCACCCGCCGGTTCGGCTCCGATTGTCTTCGACGAAACGACGAAGCTGACCTCGATGCAGCTCGTCCGCGATCTGCCGGGCGCAATGCAGTTCCGCCTCGGCTGGCAGTTCACCGGCGAGCGCACCCGCTTTCCGTGGATGATGCTCGTGCTCTCGGACGGCGAGCATCTCTACCCGTTCGTCAAAGGCGCGTGCGCGCCGCAGGCCGGCCCCGGCGCGGCCGGCGAGGAATGGACGTTTGTCTTTCCCTCGGCGATGCGCCCGCATTTCTACTCGGCCTTCATCCTTTTCTACGACGCCAGCGAGGCCGCCTGGAAAAAGCAACTCCCGCCCGCCGACACGACCTTTGTGCTCAAACAGCTCGACCTCGGCGGACGCGAGCGCCGGCCGGACACCGCATCCGACTGAACGCCCCCACCAGAAAAAGCCAAACAACTAGTCAATAGATGTCGCCTGACCCCGATTTCCCAGCCTCCCAGCCCAACGCGAAGTTATACTTTCGATGAGGCAGAATATCCCACGATCATTCAGAAGGAAAATGAGTTTGCCGGAGATTGCGCTTTTCTTCTTATGCCTGGGATCGATTACAAAGCAGTAGGTGTTTTTCTTTATGGGAGCAAGTTAATCGCATTGGACGCTGGCGATTTTATCTTAAACACCCACTCAGCCACCGCTGCCGAAAACACGCTTGGTGAAACTTTCGCTATTGGGCGGATTGCCGCCCATGAATTCGGGCACTTTCTTACCATGTCTACTCGGGGGTGGGGCAAAAATCCCAGGTATCCACAGTCCGGCCACGACGCAGGACCGCATCCGGTTGGGACAGAGCGTCTAATGAAACTTGGAACAGGAAAGCCGGATGATCCTGGAGATGGACGATGGACACGACATGAGGATTGGAAGGCTGCAAACGAACGAGCAAAAGACATCGTTCCATGAAAATTTATATCCTGTGCGCGCTTACAGTGCTCGGTTGTTTCCCAACAGCTTGGGCGGACCATGCAGGAGATGTCGTATCCTATTTGCGGAGTGAATCTATGCGCGCCGACTTTTCGGTTGTTACGCCAGACATTCGGGAGGAAGTGATTGGGCGGATTCGCAAAGAGGCCGACGGACCATTGCAAAAACTCAATCTGGGTGGGCTATCGGACTATAGGCTTCTCGTACGGCTCGGTGATAGAAAGACGATGGAAGAGTTGGTTTCGTCAACTCGCGACGCTTTTTTGGGTAAGTCGCAATTTGCGTTTCACGAAGAACTGGGTCGGTCCGCACAACCGGCGCTGATCCCAATGATTGCGGAGGATTTTTTTCGTAATGACGGATCGGAAGTGAAATGGAAACAAGATGATGATGTCGCGTACGCGAGCAGACCCTTTTCGATCATCATGTGCCGCGTCGCTCTCGAGATTGCATACCGCAGCGACGCTTTCGCAGATGCAACGCGAAAGTGGGCTCGGGACACTATCTGGAAAACCGATGAAAACCCGACTCTGACGCGGGAACTTCTACAACAGTGGTGGCAGGCAAATGAGAAGTCCTTTGGGCAAAGAGACTATCATGCAGTCCTGCCGGGAAGGGAGCTTCCGCTTCCTACGACAATGGCGGCTTCGCCGGGACCTCCACCGCCGAACGAATCTGAGCCGCAGCCGAAGTCCGCACCCCCGGAATTGAATGATGGTTCCGCCAAAATGGTTCCAACTTCCAATGCAGTTACCCAGAACAAATCGAGCGCGCATTTGCTGTTTTTTGCCATTGGAATCGCCGTTATGTTAATCGCGACGTTAATGTGGAAGAAACGTAATTAGGGGGAGAAGAACAAAGGGGTCGCTTCTAGAATCTCGCTCTTGGCAAATGCGGTGAGAGTAGATAGAGGCTGTTTTCATGGCACGCAAGCGCGCGTTGAATATCCCGGGGCGGTTTACCATCTGCTCGACCGGGGAGACCGGCGGGAGCCGATTTTCCAGGACGGCGCGGATCGCCGTCGCTTTCTGGAAACGCTCGCGGAAGCATGCGGGGATGCGCTGGTTTCAGACGACGTGGACGATGCGCTTCAACGCCCGCCATCGGCTGAGCGGACACCTTTTCCAAGGGCGCTACAAGTCGGTCGTCGTGGATGCGCAGGAGGGCCGCTATTTCGCGGTGCTGGGCGACTATATCCATCTCAATCCGGTGCGGGCGCGGATGGTGACGCTGGACGGGCGGCTCTTCGATTTCCCCTGGAGCAGCTACCCGCTCTACGCGGCGAAGAAAGGGAGGCCGCCGTGGTTCGAGCCGCGGGCGGTGCTCGGGGAATTGGGGTTGGACGACACGGCTGCGGGACGGCGTGCCTATGCCGAGCGGATGCGTGCCCGCGCCGTGGAAGAGCTGAGCACGGCCACGGAATCGCCGGAACTGGCCGCGGTGCGCCGCGGCTGGTGCATGGGCGGAGAAGGTTTCCGCGAACGCATGCTGCGACTGCTGGATGCGGCAGGCGAAAAACTGCCCGGCTTCCGAGGCTCGCGCATGGAGGCGGCTGTGGAGCGGGACCACGGATTGAGCGAGGCACGGCGGCTTTTGGAGACGGGTCTGCGCTGTCTCGGGTTGCAAGCGGAAGAGCTGGCCGGCCTAAAGAAGGGCGACGCACGAAAGGCCGCCATCGCTGCTTTCATTCGAGCGCAGACCGCGGTGCCCAATGCGTGGATTGCGCGGGAGCTTCAGCTTGGACATGTGAGCCGCGTCACTCATTGTGTCCACCATGCCTCGATCGACCTGCTGCGGAAACTGGAGAGTTGCCAATGAGAAAGGACGGGATTCTGGAACCGACCCCTTTCACTTATCACAAATGAGACGGATGAATCGTAGTCGGAATGTTATGGTGGCAGGATGGTTATACGCTGTTTCCATGCACAGTGCGCTCTCTGTAGAGCCCGTTAAGACCAACCAAAACGCGAAGGACTTCTTGGAGACTATTGTTAAAACAAAAAACGAAGACGAGGATGGTGGGCAAAAGCGAATACAGTCATGGGAGCGTGCTTCCGACGCTGCTGCTATAGACGACATGATTGATGCCGTATCAAGCTTGAATAACTTGCGTGATCTTCGGCTTGCCGCTTTGCCACTAACCAACACGCACGTAGCGCGACTGGCAAAGCAAGCAACCACACTTTCCCGGTTGGACATTTCGGGATGCGCGCAGATCACAG
>JANPHJ010000313.1:0-14000 GCA_031424395.1 Chthoniobacter sp. | reverse complement strand
GAGCGCGACGCGCAGCGGCTCGACCGCCTTCGCGCCCTGCACGTCGCACAGCTCATTCAGCGCGAGCGTGCGGCGCGTGAGATTGCCGCTGCCGAGTTCGCCGATGAGGCCCGCCACATCCGCAGGCAGCGCGAGACTTTTCACCCCGCCCGGCGGAACGATGCGCCACAGCCGCCCGCGCTCGCGGTCGCGGCCGGGATGGGTGAGCGGGACTTCGTAGTGGCCGATGATCTTGTTGTAAAAATCCGCGACGTAGAGCGCGCCGTCCGGTCCCCAACTCAAATCGACGGGGCGGAACCACGGATCATCGGTGCTCACAAAATCGGGCAGCTCCTTGCCCTTCGACGATGAGCCGTGCCAGGTGATCGCGTCGTGGTTGATGCGGCTAGTCTGCACGTTGCCGATGAACATGTGGTCGCGCCACTCCGCCGGCCACGCGGGATCGGTGACATACAGCGGCGCGCAAATCGCCGTGCTGCCGTGCGAGTGCAAAATGGTCTGCGGCGCGAAGCCGAGCCCGTCGTGCGGTTTGCCGAAACTCGGGTAGTAGGCCTCGCGCAGCAGTTGGTAGATGGGCGAGCTGTGGCAGTCGGCGGAGAAAAGATTCCCGCGGTCATCCCAGCACAGGCCGAACGGATTCACCTGCCCAAACGTGTGGCCCTCGACGCGCGAGCCGTCGAGCCGCGCGCGCCAGGTGTTGCCGCTTTGGATGTGCAGTTCGCTGCCGTCCTTGCCGCGCAGCGTGCTCTCGTTGTTGAAACCGTGGGTGCCGTAGAGCCAGCCGTCGTGGCCGCGGCGGAACGACGAAAGATTGCCGTGCGAGTCGCGCTCCCAGCCGAGCGGGCCGAAAAGCACCTCGCGCCGGTCGGCCTTGCCGTCGCCGTCGGTGTCTTCCATGAGCCAGATATTCGGGATCGCCCAGACCACGCATTTCCACGTCAGCTTCCCGCTTTTGCCCGGCGAGCGGAAGGGATACAGCCCGGTCGGGATGTTCAGCCCGTCGGCGAAAACCTCCACTTTTCGCGCCCGCCCGTCCGGCCCGAAGTCGGAGAAAATCCGCACGGTGTCGCGGCCCGGCGTGCCGTCTTTGATGGCAAAGGGATACTCGCGCGACTCGGTGATCCACAGCCGCCCGAGCACGTCCCATTGGAGGTTCATGGGCTTGCGCAGGTCGGGTTCGCTGGCGACGAGCTGGATTTCAAATCCGGGCGGCAAATGGAAAGCCGCGCGCTCCTGCTCGGGCGCGAGCGGCTCGGTGGGGCGGACGAGTTCGGCAAAAGGATCGCCCGCGCCGAAGGCGAACGGGGCGGCGAGGGCGAGGAGGAAGGCGGGGAGAAGTTTCATGGGCATCACGATGACCCGCGAGCCGGCGACTTCTCGATGAAAATGCGGGGCTACGGTCTCAGCTCGCGGATGAAAATGTTGCGGAACTGCACGAGCGCGGGCGGGCTGTTCCACTCGCCGTCCTTTTTTCCGCCGTGATGCTGAAGCGCAATGGGGCCGCGCGCGGGGAGGCCGGGGATGGTGACGCCGGGGAGGACGGGCTGGCCATTCAGCAGGACGGTGACGGTGCTGCCGCGCACGGTGATGTCGAAGCGGTTCCACTGGCCGACGGGTTGGTCGGCTTTCATGCGCGGGGTCGCGCCGGCGCGGACCTCGGGCGGCATGGCGGGGTCGCGGCGGACGCCGTACATTTCGCCGGAGCCCACGGGCCAGCACCAGATGTTGACCTGATATTTGTCGAGCCCGCGGAGGAAGATGCCGGAGTCGGAGTCGGGCGCGGGGAAGGGCTTGGGCTGGCCGTCGGGGCCGGGCTCTTCGCTGCCGTCGGGCCGGATGTGATACATGCGCGGATTGGTGTAGGGCGTTTCTTTGATGCGCCAGTCAGCGACGAGCTGGAAGTCGCCGTACTCGCGCTCGCTCCACAGGTTTTTGTCGCCGGCGGCCTCGCTCTGCGCGTCGTAGTCGATGACTTCGCCGGCGGCTTTCCAGTGGCCGTTGTCACCCGCGGGCACTTTCCAGCCGCGCAGGTCGAGGCCGGTGAAAAGCGGTGCGTAGCCCTCGGCTTCGCGGGCGATTTCCTCGGGCTTCGGATTCGTGGAGGGCAGCTCTTTGATGCGCAGGTTGCGGAAGTGCGCCTCGGAGCCTTCGGACTCGAGCATGAGGTAGCCTTTGCGCGGCGACGCGGCTTTGGCCACGGTCACTTCCTTGCCATTCACGCTGAGGCTGATGTCGCCGTTGTTCGCGACGATGCGGTAGTGATTCCATTCCGGCGAAGGCTTGGTGCGGTCCTCTGCGGGGAAGCTGCGTTTGCCATCCGGCGAAATGCGACCCGCGACGGTGAGCGCCGCGCCATTGACGGGAAAAAGGTCGCCGTGCGTGGTGTACCATTGGTTTTTTCCGGGCACATCGAAGCCGAGATCGAGCACCTGCACCTCGATGCCGCGGGCATAGGCCGAGCCCACGGCGGGCAGCCCGTCGGCCCACAGGAAGAGGCCCGAGTTGCCGCCCGCTTTCAGGTGCCGCCACTCGAATTCGATGACGCAGTTTTCATACATCTTCGCCGTGCGCATGGTGCCGATGGGCGTGCCGGTGGTGACGATCATCCCATCGCGCGCGGTGAAGGTTTCCGGGGCCACGTTGCATGGCAGCCAGCCGGTCAGGTCGTGGCCGTTGAACATCGGGACAAAGCCATCGTCGTCCGCGGCGAGGAGGGTGCGGGCGGCGAGGCAGAGGGTGAGGAGAAGGGTGGGGAGTTTCATGGGTGAGGTAATTAGTGATGGGGTAATGAGGTAATGAGTAAAGAAACCCGAATGACGAAGGTCACGTCACACACGGTAGGAGCGTTCGTCATTCCTTACTCATTACCTCATTACTCCTTACTCATTGTCCCCCTTGCTACGGCACGGTTTCGATGCGGTAGAAGCGGGCCGCGCCGGTCGCGCCGCCGGAGTGGGTGAAGGCGGCCGTCGCACCCGTGGCGACGATGGGTGCGGGGGTGATTTCCACCCACGCGCCGGCGAGGAGGTCGGGACGATGGAGGACGCGGTAGCGTTTGCCGGGGATGGCGGCCCAGGTGAGCTGGATGTTTCCGCCGACGGCCACTTCGGAGAGGATGGCGAGGCGCGAGGCGGGGCTGTTGGGGGCGGTGCCGGCGAGCCATTCGGCGAGGTTGCTTTGGCCGTCGCCGTCGAGGTCGAGCAGGGCGTCGGCGGCGCTGGCGGGGTTGAGGCCGTTGGCGGTTTCCCAGGCGTCGCCCATGCCGTCGCCGTCGGTGTCGGCCTGGACTTGGAGGGAAAGGGGGACGTTGCCGGTGCCGCCGAGATTGGTGGCGGCGAGCGTCACGGACGAAGTGCCGGCGGCGGCGGGAATGCCAGAGATGAGGCCGGTGGCGGTGTTCACGCTGAGGTTGGCGGGGAGGCTGGTGGCGTTGTAGCTGGCGACGAAATTGGTCGCGAGAATCTGGTAGCTGAACGGCTGGCCGATGACGGCGAGGGCGCTCACCGGACTGGTGATTACGGGCGCGGGCGGGAGCACGGTGTTGAAGGAATTCGTGAGCCCGTTGTGGCCCGCGCCGTCATTGGCGGTGACGCGGACGCCCGTGGCGGCCGCGCCCACGCTGATGCTGCCGGTGAAGACGCCATTGGCAAAGGTGACGTTTGTCGGAGAATCCGGCACGGCGACTGAACCGCCGGGGAAGGGCAGCGTGAGGCCGGTGTTTTGCACGCCTTTGTTCGGCGCGGCATACGCCCAGTCGGTCGCGTTGTGGTAGTCGTCGCTGCCGCTGCGCATGAAGGAATTCGAGGTGCCCGCGCCGACCGCGACGCCCGCGCCGGTCCATGCACCCTGCGCCACGGGGTTGAGCAGGTAGGCGATGCTGTTTACGGTTTTGGTGAAATTGATGCCGGTGATTTGCGCGGCGGAGTAGTTCCACGCCACGAAGTCGCGAATCGCGCCGGTGCCATCGACGATCATCGCCCAGCCGCCATTGCCGGGCACCCAGAAGATGTTTTCGCCCCAGTAATTGTCGGCGCTGGAATCAGTGCGGTAGAGCACCTGTCCCGCGGTCATCGTCGCGGGCAGATTGAACACGAGGTTGTGCGGGGTGATGGGGGCATTGGACGTGGCATCGTTCAGGACGACGAACCAGCCAGTGGTGTTCACGGTCTGCCCGCTCACGTTTTGAATCTCGAAATAGTCGGGCGTGTTTGGGTTGGCCTCAGTGATGCAAATGGTCGAGCCGGTGCCGGTGCCGTACGCGGCGGTGAGATTCACGCTGCCATTGAAGGTGGTGACGGTGCGGCCCGCCGCGTCCTGCGCGGTGAGGGTGGCGGCGAAAGGCACGCCCGCCTGCTGCGGGGTGGCGATGGCGCTCCATGCGAAAGCCGTGAGCGGCCCGCTGGCGGCGACGGTGAGCGTGAGCGCGAGCGTGCCGGGACCGCCGGCATTGGTGGCGGTGAGGGTGACGTTGAAAATCCCCGCGCCCGAGGGCGTGCCGCTGATGAGACCGCTGGAAGTATTCACCCCGAGCCCCGCGGGCAGGCCGGTCGCGCCGAAGGACGTGGGCGTATTCGTGGCGATGATCTGGTAGCTGAAGGCGTCGCGGAAGACGGCGGCCGCGGTGGCGGCGCTGGTGATGACGGGCACGGGCTGGAGGGTGACGGTGAGGGTGAGCGCCTTGGTGGCGGTGCCGCCGGCATTGGTGGCGCTGAGGGTGACGCTGGTGACGCCCGCACCGGTGGGCGTGCCGCTGATGAGGCCGGTGGCGGGGTTGATGGCCAGGCCGGCGGGCAGCGGCGTGGCGTCGTATGAGGTGGGGCTGTTGGTCGCCACGATCTGATAGGTGAAAGCGATGCCGACGACGCCATTCGCGGTGCCCGCGCTGGTGATGACGGGTGGCGGGCCGGCGGTGATGGTGAGCGTGAGCGTGCGGGTGCCGGTGCCGGTCGCATTCGTGGCGCTGAGCGTGATGTTAAACGTGCCCGCGTTGGTGGGCGTGCCGCTGATGAGTCCGGTCGCGGCATTGAGCAACAAGCCGCCGGGCATTGGGCTCAGCGGGCTCGCGGCATAGGAGGTCGGCGTTTTTGTGGCGACGATCTGGTAGCTGAAAGCGGTGGTCGTATCGCCCGCCGCGGTGAGCACGCTGGTGATGGTGGGCGGGGAGTCCGCGCCGGGCGTGCCGTAGAGCGCGGGGGAGGGGGACCAGGTGCTTTTGTCGCCCCAGTCGCGCGCCTTGGTGTTCACGTCGTCGCGCACGGTGAGGGAGTAGTTGCCGCCCGCGACTTCGGGGTACCAGTTGTTGTCGTAGGCGAAGTTGAGGATGTTCAAGTCCCACGGCGCGGGCGGACGGAGGGTGATGTTTTCGCCCGCGTTATCGAGCGTGCCGGCGAAGACGCCGGGCGCGAGCGGCACGGCGGGGCCGTACTGCCCTTGGAAGGCCACCACGTCTTTGCACACCACGAGGAATGCGCCGGGCGCGAGGGTGACGCCGGCGGGAAAGGTGTAGTCCACGCCTTTGGTAAAGCGCACCCCGGCGAGGTCGAGGGTGCTCGCGCCGATGTTGTGCAGCTCGATGAACTCAAGGTTGGTCGGCTTGTAGAGCAGCTCGGAAATGCGCAGGCCCGCGATGAGCGCGAGCACGTTGGCCGGCGGGCTGACGTTTGAGGAGCCGGGCGTCGGCACGGTTCCTGGCAGACCGAAGGTGGCGATGGCCGCGCCGCCATTGGGCGAGCGTCCGCGCGAGGTGTCGGCGGGTTGCGCGATCACGTCCACGCTGTCCACGATGATCCCGTTTTGCCCGAGCAGGGCGAGCCAGCCGACGGCGGAGTCGATGTTGAACGGCAGTTCGCTGGCGTTCGCATCAGTGGCGGAATTGCCCTTCGCATCGAAGCGCACAAACGCGCCTGGCCCGATGAAGCTGAGCTGCTTGAGGACGAATTTCTGCGGGTAGTTGATGAAATCGTCGGTCAGCGTCATGCCGGTGATGGCGACCGGCTGCGCGGCGGGGTTGTAGAGTTCGAGAAAGTCGTCGCTGAGCAGGTAGTCGTGGTTGCCGGCCCATTCGTTGATCTTCAGCACGCCGGGCGCGGCGAGCGTGGCGACGGCGCTATTGTCCGCGCCGATGGTCGGTGTGCAGAGCGTCCACACATCGCGCGCCGCGCCGGTGCGGCCGATGGAAAAGTCCGTGGCCTGAATGCCAAAGACGATGGCGTCGAGCTGCGTTTGCCCGGCGGCCACCGTGTCGTAGAGAAAGACGGCGTCGCCCTGCGCATCCAGCCCGAAGCCGGTGTGCAGGCCGGGCGCGGCGAGGTCGGTGTCGGCATAGATGGTGAGGTAGCCGCCGGCGGCGATGGTGGTGCCGACGGGGAAGACGTATTTCGCTTTCACCAGCGCATCGTCGGTGAGGCTCAGGCCGGTGAGGTCGATGGGCGCTGCGCTGGAATTGTACAGCTCGATGACGTCGGGGAAGCCCGCGCCGTTGGCGTGCGCGGCCACATTGTCGGCGAGGATTTCGTGGATCATCAGCACGCCCGGCGCGCTGGTGACGGTGGCGGTGGAGGTGGGGGCGGGCGGCGTGGTCGGGGTGCCGGGGATAAGGCCGAGCAGATAGGCCTGGCGGTTGGTGGCAAAGGTTTTGATCGTGGCGATGGTGGCCGCGGGAGCCCAGCCGGTGAGATGGCTGTCCACGAACTGATAGAACGGCGGGTTGGGATTGCCCGCGGTGCTGGCGTTGAGCACCGTGCCGTAGAGGTCGCGGAGGGCGGCGTGGTATTTCTGCCGGAAGGGAAAGGCGGAGTTCACGAGGTTCGCGTTGTTGCCCAGCAGCGGGAGCAGCGGGCGGAAGACGGAGGAGTTGTCCGTCATGTCGTAGAGGCCCACGGCGTTGTAGGCCGCGGTGGTGTCGCCGAGGCCGAAGATGGTATCCATGTCGTGCGTCACGAGATGGGCGCGGCGCTGGCCGGTGCCGTTCGGCGCAAAGTAGAGGGTGTAGTCGTCGTCCTGGCCGTTGGAGATGTTTGTCTCGAAGTCCTGCAGGACGGTCATCACCGCGAACCACCGCGCCCACTGGTCGAGGTCGGCCACGGTTTCGAGCGTGGTGGTTTCGGCGGCGGAAAAGGCCGTGTTGTTCCAGTTGCCCACGCCCGAGAGCGCCGCGCCGCCGGACCCGGCGGAGTTGCCCGCCACCGAGAGGGGGAAATGCGGCGCGGTCACGGCCTGCACGGTGGTGAAGAAGCCGGTGAGATCCGTCCAGTCGTTCTCGGAGCCGTTGTTCTGCTTGAGCCAGCCGTCGATCGTGCCGTCCGGGTTCGTCGGCACCGTCCAGCCGGTGCTGCGCCAGTACTGGTCGGGCCGGCCCTTTTTGTAAATGCCGCCGCCTTTCACGTCGGGGAAATGGGTGCTGACGAAATCGCCATTGATGTCCTCTTCGCGCACCCATTTGCCATAGTCCGGCGTGGTGCCGCTGGAGGTGGTGTACTCCACGCCATTGCGGCGCGGTTTCACCGGGACGGAATCCGGCGCGCGCACCCCGGCGGCCTGCAGCACGCGCATGCCGAAGAACTGCATGAAGGACGCCTTCGGGTTCAAGTTGAAACCGGTGCTGCCGGCCCACGGGTCGTCGTTCGGGATCGAGAGCCGGAGCGGCTTGAACTGGTAGCCGCGGCTGCTGTTGCCGCGGAAGCGGATCTGGCTGCGGTAACGGATGGTGGTCTCGGTGCCGTTGCTCACGACGAGCGTGGTGTTGAACTGCCGGTCGATCTTGTTGCCCGAGTTGTCGCTCGGCGCGGCGGTGTTGTAGGCGGCGTTTTCCGCGGCGGTCAGGATGAGAAAATAGTAGCCGTCAGTCGTGCTCAGCGCCTCGTTGGTGACCTGGTACTGGCAGTTCGCATTTTGCCCCTCGCTGGTCGGCGCAGGCCAGGTGCGGGTGCCCACGCCGTCGGTCGCGGAGGCGTAGAATTCGATGATCGCCAGATTCGCCTGCGGCCCGAGCACGGCGGTAAATTTCCCCGCGCCGTCGCCGGTCATCGCCGCCGATTGAAACGCACCGGGCGTCGTGGTCGTGGCGATGCGCCAGAACAGCGTGGCGGCGAGAAACTGCGGTGCGGCCTCGTCGGTGAGGTTGCAGGAAATGGTCACGCTGTCCGTGGATTTGGGCACCGCCGGCGCGTGTTTCAGGCCGGAGATGATCGGCGGCACATTGGCCGTCAGCACCGCATTGGCCCCGCCCGGCGTCGCGCCCGCCGGCGCGGTGCTCGGCGCCCAGTTTTGCCCGTTGTCGTTGCTCAGCGCGGGGTTGCGCAGCTCCATGGATTTGTTCGCGCCATTGGCCGCGCTGCTCCAGTCCCAGCCGTTGAACACCGTCTCCCGCACCCGCACGCCCCAGTCGCCCTCGCTCGCATAGGTCACGCTGTCCACGTTTGTGAAAATCCCCGGCGTCGCCGCCGGTTTTGCGAGCGTGATTTTCTCGCCGCCATTCGCCAGCGACCCACCCGCCGCCCACGGCCCGAAGACGCCGCTGATCCCGTACAGCGTTTGCACCGCCGCCGGATCATTCGCGACGACCGCAAACCCGCCCGCCGGGATCACCGTGGCCGCCGGAAAGGTGTAGCTCACGCCATTCGTCAGCGCCCACCCGCTGAGATCCACCGCGACTGCGCCGGGGTTGTGCAGTTCGATGAATTCGCGCGCGATGTTTTCCACGGTGAAAACCGGCGTGGTCGTGCCGGGGCGGAACATGATTTCATTGATGACGACCTGGGCGCGTACCCCCGGCGCGAGCAGGAGCAGGGACGCGAGGAAGGCTAGGGGGAGGCGCAGGTTCATGGGCGGGAGTCAGAGGCGGAGCTTCAGCCGCGAGTATCCGCCGTCCGGGACCGCTGACAACGCCGGAATTTCCCGCCAAAGGCACCCGGCTGAAAGGTGAATGCCACACCCGCCGCGGTGGTGCGATTCCAAGCTGGCGATTTCGTGGCGCATCCCTATCAATGCGCGGCGCGAGCCCGCCGCCGGACCGCCTTTGCCCACGCCATGCGCCTTTTTTTCCCAAAAGAAACCCTCCCCGCCGAAGCCCGCGTGGCCGCCGTGCCGGCGGCGGTGGCGAAGCTGGTGCGGCTGGGTGCGGCGGTGGAAATCGAGACGGGGCTCGGCGCGCGGGTGCATTTTTCCGATGAGGATTTCCGCGCCGCCGGGGCCGCGCTCGCGACGGATCGCGCGGCGGCGCTCGCCGGCGCGGATGTGGTGCTGCGGCTGCGCCCGCCGCCGCCGGAGGAAGTAGCGCAGCTCAAACGCGGCTGCATTCACGTCAGCTATCTCGACCCGTTCAACGAGCTGGCGCTCGTGCGGCAGCTCGCGGACGCAGGCGTGAGCGCCATCGCGATGGAACTGATCCCGCGCAGCACGCTCGCGCAGAAGATGGACGCGCTGAGTTCGCAGGCCAGCCTCGGCGGCTATGTCGCGGTGCTGCTCGCCGCGGAGCACAGCCCGCACGTTTTCCCGATGATGATGACGCCGAGCGGCACGATCCGACCGGCGCGCGTGTTCGTCATCGGCGTGGGCGTGGCGGGCCTCCAGGCCATCGCCACGGCGAAGCGGTTGGGCGCGGCGGTGAGCGCGTTCGACACGCGGCCGGTGGTCGAGGATCAGGTGCGCTCGCTAGGCGCGAAATTTGTGAAAGTCGATCTCGGCAAAATGGGCCAGACCGCTCAGGGCTACGCGCAGGCGCTCACGCCCGAGCAGCTCGCAAAACAGCGCGAGGCCATGGCCGCGGAGTGCGCGGAGGCCGATGTGGTCATCACCACCGCGCAGGTTTTTGGGCGAAAGGCCCCGGTCATCGTGACGACCGCGATGGTGGAAAAAATGCGGCCCGGCAGCGTAATCGTGGACATGGCTGTGGAGTCCGGCGGCAACGTCGAGTGTGCGCGGCTCGGCGAAGCGGTGAACATCGGCGGCGTGTCCGTGCTCGGTTTCGCGAACCTGCCCGGCCGCGTGGCCGTGACCGCGAGCCAGATGTACGCGAACAACCTCGCCAACCTCACCGGGCATTTTTGGAACAAGGGCGCGCAGGCCTTTGTCCTCGACCCGCAAGATCCGCTGCTCGCCGCCTGCCTCGTCACCCACGGCGGCGCGGTCTGTCACGAAACCATCCGCAAACTCATGCCATGAATCCCGACGTCCTCGTCTCCTCCATTTACGTCTGCGCGCTCGCCGCCTTCCTCGGCTACGTGGTCATCTCGCGCGTACCGTCGTTGCTGCACTCGCCGCTGATGTCCACCACGAACGCCATCTCCGGCATCTCGCTCGTCGGCTCGATCGTCACCGCCGGCGCGCAGCACGACCGGCTCAGCACCTTCCTCGGCTTCCTCGCGGTCACGAGCGCGACGATCAACGTGGTCGGCGGATTCTGGATCACCGAGCGGATGCTGCGCTTTTTCCACAAACCCAACGCGGTGCAGCCCGCGAAGCGCAAGGACTGACCGGCGATGACGCACTACTTCGCCGAGTTCAGCTACCTGCTGGCGTCTGTACTTTTCATCTTCGGGTTGAAAGGGCTGAGCCATCCGGACTCCGCGCGCCGCGGCATGCACATGGCGGAGTTCGGCATGCTGCTGGCGATCATCGGCACACTGCTGCATCGCGGCATCGTCAGCTACGAATGGATCATCGCGGGGTTGGTGATTGGCGGCGCCATCGGCGGGGCGATCGCGCAGCTCGTGCCGATGACCGCGCTGCCGCAGCAGACCGCGCTCTCGCACGCGTTCGGCGCATTCGCCGCGGCGCTGGTGGGCATTTCCGAGTACCACAGCCACGGCAGCACGGCGTCGCATTTCACTCTCGGCGCGGTCGGCGCAGATGTGCTGCTTGGCTCACTCACGACCACGGGCAGTCTCATCGCCACGGCGAAACTGCAGGGCTGGCTGCCGGGTGCGCCGTTCACTTTCAAACGTCAGAATCTTTTCAACCTCGCGCTGTTCGCGGCCACGCTCGGCTCCTTCGTCTGGTGGCTCGCGGTGCCGTCGGCGGCGTTCGCGTTTTATTTCATGGCACTGCTCTCGCTCGCGGTCGGCGTGATGATGGTGCTGCCCATCGGCACCGCCGACATGCCCGTGGTCATGTCGCTGCTGAACTCCTACGCCGGCCTCGCCGCCGCCGCGACCGGCTTCGCCATCTCGAACAACGTGCTCATCATCGCCGGCACGCTCAACGGCTTCTCCGGCTTCATCCTCTCGCTCATCATGTGCCGCGCCATGAACCGCTCGATCCGCAACGTGCTCTTCGGCGCGTTCGGCCAGGCTGCGGAAGAAACCGCCGCCGCCACCGGCGCCGAGCCCATGCGCGAGATCAGCCTCGACGACGCCGCGGTGCAACTCGCCTACGCGCGGCAGGTCGCCTTCGTGCCCGGCTACGGCATGGCCACCGCGCAGGCGCAGCACGCCGTGCACGAACTGGCCACCATGCTCGAAGCGCGCGGCGTGATCGTTAAGTACGCCATCCATCCCGTGGCCGGCCGCATGCCCGGCCACATGAACGTGCTGCTTGCCGAGGCCAATGTCCCCTACTCGCTGCTCTGCGAACTCGAAGCCATCAACCCCGAGTTTCCCTCGACCGACGTGGCCGTGGTCATCGGCGCCAACGACGTGGTCAACCCCGACGCGCGCGACAATCCGGCGAGCGCCATCGCTGGCATGCCCATCCTCGAAGTGGACCACGCCAAGTCCGTCATCGTCCTCAAGCGCGGCCAGGGCAAAGGCTTCTCCGGCCTCGAAAACCCGCTCTTTTCCAAGCCCAACACCGGCATGCTCTACGGCGACGCCAAGGACTCCCTCATGCGCCTCGCCGAAGCCGTCCGCGCGGCGTGAAGAACCGCCGTGGACCCGCGGCGCGCGCGTGCCACCCCGGTTGAACAGCCACCTCACTCCGCAGCAACTTTGCTGACGTTGGCCAATAGATCGAACAGGCGAAACGCTGAACGTCGCCCGCAACGGCGCAACCTTCGCCCCGCTTTCTCCAGTCCCGCAAAGTTGATCGGGCGGTGGGGGACTGGCGTGAGCATCACACCACAGATGTTTTTTGCGGACTCCTTTCCCAACATCGGAAAAAAATGCGGCTCCCGAGCGGGGCCGACGTATTCCGTTATCCGCGTGGATAGGATTGGTTGCGGGGGTAGGATTTGAACCTACGACCTTCAGGTTATGAGCCTGACGAGCTACCAGGCTGCTCCACCCCGCGATTCGTGGGGGCGAAGGTAGCGGGCCGGGTGCGGGGCGCAAGGTTTATTTCAGCCTTTGTCGAGGCTGAAGCGGCCGGGGCCGATGAAGACGAGGGCGGTGAAGACGAGGGCGAGTTCGAGGGCGTGCGCGGCGTCGCCGAGGCCATGGGTGTGGTACTCGCTGAGCGCGGCGATGCTGAGGGTGAGGGCGAGGAGCAGGGCGGAGGGCCGGAAAAACACGCCGAGCATGAGCAGGGCGACGCCGACGCTTTCGGCAAACGCGGCCGTGAAGCCCCAGTAGCCGGCCCAGAATGTGATGCCGACGTGGCGCATGGCCAAGCCGGTGACTTTCCACTTGGCCAAGCCTCCGGCTAGCAGCGGCCATCCGTGGGCGTAGATGAAAAAGCCGCCGAGGGCGACCCGCAGAAAGAGCAGCGCGGCGTCGCGGTAATTGGACAGGTTTTTCCACATGGGCGCGCAAGCTAGCGGGCGGGCGGGGCCGGGCGAGTCAAAAAACGCCGATGAGCCGCACCGAGGCAAGCAGGGCGAAGCCGAGCAGCAGCGCCTCGAAAATGTTCTGCGGGATGATCTTGATAAGCCGGCGCCCGGCGAAGATGCCGAGCGCGATGGCGGGGAGGCAGACTGCGCCGAAAAGCAAGGTGCCGCCGTGGATGAGCCCGAGTTGGGCGCTGAAGGGGACTTTGAGGACGTTGACGATGAGGAAGAACCAGGCGGCGGTGCCGACGAGTTCGTATTTCGGCAGGGCGATGGCGAGAAAGTAGAGGGACATGACGGGGCCGGCGGCGTTGGCGAGCATGGTGGTGACGCCGCTCCAGACGCCCATGAGCCACGCAAACCAATGGCTGTGGGGCACGCGCTCGAAGGCGGCGGGCCGCCACTTGCGCCAGGCTTGGAGCGCCACCATGGCGAGCACGATCCAGCCGATGACGGGGCGGAAGCTCGCCGCGGGGATGTGGCTCATCCAGAGAAAGGCGAGGACGACCCCCGCGAGCGTGGGCGGAAGCATGCGGCGAATGGTGGCCCAGCGGGCGTGCTGGTGAAAGGCGAGCACCGACAGGAAATCGCCGCAGATGAGCATGGGCAGGAGTATGCCGGTGGATTCTAGCGCGCCGAAGAGCTGCGCCATGATGATGACCGTGGCAAGTCCCGAGCCGGCGAAGCCGCTTTTGGAAAAGCCGATGCAAAACGCGGCCAGCGTGGCGAGCAGCCATTGCCAAGGCGTGAAGTGCGGGAGCATGGGCCGGCGAAGGTTTCAATCCGCGGCAGCAATGACAAGCGCCGCGCTCGCCAATCAGCGGTATACCCGCAAAAAGATTCAGCCCCCCGCAACCGAATGGCTGCGAAGGGCTGATGTTCCCCCCAGAACAATCTTCTAAATACGTGTAGAGAGTGCCATCCTGTTTGGAAGGGCGCAACGTCTTTTTTTAAATAAGTTTAATATCGTAAGGGATTCCCTGATTTTATCGGAGCAATTAGCAATGCTACTGGTGAAATATATTGCAATTCCAGTGTGGGCGCCGAATTGGCAGCCGCGTCATTGCCCGGAGGCGATGACTCTCACGAGGAGCTGGCTGAGTGCAATTTTCGCCTCCAGGCTGGAAGTCACGAGCTGGATATTGGCGGCGAGGCAGGCGTCGAGGGCGAGGCGGAGTTCGCGCAGGGTGTAGCGCTGGACGTGGCTGGCGGCGATGCCGAGGGAGTAGGCGTTCACGGTGCCGTCTTTTTTGCGCGGCAGATGGGCAGTGGCTTCGGCGGGGAGGCGTTCGAGAGTTTT
>JANPHJ010000312.1:0-1630 GCA_031424395.1 Chthoniobacter sp. | reverse complement strand
CGTCGCGCTGGTCGCGCTGCTGCTCTACCTCGGGGCGCCGGGCGTGTTCGTGCCGCAGCACACCTACCGCATCTTTTTCGACAACGCCGCCGGCATCAAACCCGGCGCGCAGGTACTCCTCGCCGGCCGCAAGATCGGCCAGGTGCGCTCGCTTTTCTCGCCCGTGCCGGAGAAAGACCGGCCCACGCCGAAGATGGAAACGCTCATCGAGGTGCGGGTCGACCACAGCGCGAAAATCTACAACAAGGTGAAGGCGCAGATGACCCAGAACAGCCTGCTCGGCGAATCCGTCATCGACTTCACCAGCGGCGAGGAAGCCAGTGGGCTCGCCGCGGATGGCGCGACTTTTCTGGGCGACCGGCCCGGCGGTCTCGCCGACGCCGTGCCCGCCGTGCTGGAAAAACTCGACCCCGTGCTGACTAAAGCCACCACCACCCTTGAAAGCCTGCAAAAAACGGCCGACAACCTCAGCCGCCTCACCGCCGAGGGATCTGACCTGCCCCTCGCCTTTACGGAATTCAAAAAAACCGGGGCCAATCTCGACGAGCTGACCGGCCGGGCCGGCCCGCTCAGCCTGGCGCTGAAAAACGTCCAGACGCTCACCAGCGACGAGGGCAAGCTGGGCGTCGCGCTTGGCCACATCGCGGCGATCACCGGCCCCGAAAGCGCGCTCGTGCACACGATGCAGAACGCGGAGAAGTTCACCGCCAGCCTGACCAACAACCGCGACATCGAGGTGACCCTGCACAACTTCCGCGGCGCGTCGGAAACCCTCAGCCGCACGATCAATAATCTCGGCACGCAGTTTTCCGCCGTCGGCGAAAATCTCCAGCAGGCGAGCGACACCGTGAAGCACCAGCCATGGAGGCTCATCTGGCCCTCGACCAAAAAATACGACGAGCCCCAGCCCCGCCCTGCCGAAGTGCGCCGCGCCATTCCCATAAAAAAATCCCCTCCGCGCCGGTAGCGCGGCAAGGCAACTCCGGGTGGAGCACGCGACCCGCGTGCCGTTCGCGGCGACCCGCCACGAACACGGGGAGCGTCAAGGCCGTCCGAGCGTGCATGCAAAATGCGCCGCGCTCACCAGCGCGCTCGGCGGGTCGCCGAACGCAGCACTCGGGTCGAGTGCTCCACCCGGAACCCATCCCCGCGCTTGCCAAGCCTCACCCGCCCGCCGATTCTCACCGCCCGCCAACTAATGACCCCAACGCGCCTCGTCTTTCTCCGCCGCCTCGGCAGCTCACTGGCGCTTTGGACCGTCGCCCTGTGGATCATCTTTTCCGGCTACGAACCCGGCTTTCTTTTCCTCATTACCACGCTCGGGCTGGTGGGACTGTGGGAGTTTTACACAATGCTCGATCACAAGCGGCTGCCGAACTTCAAGATGATCGGCATGTGGGGCGGGCTGCTGTTCAGTTGGGGCAGCTTTTACTACTTCAGCCGCGTCGGGCCGGTGCATTCCTACGACTTCGAGGTCGCCACGCTCGTCTTCTTCATGCTCGTGGTTTTTGGCCGGCAGATGTTCCAGAAAACGCGCGACATTTCGCCGTTGGAAACCATGGCCTACACGCTCTTCGGCCTGCTCTACGTGGTGTGGCTTTTCGGCTTCGTGACGAAAATCGTGTACGTC
>JANPHJ010000311.1:0-20875 GCA_031424395.1 Chthoniobacter sp. | reverse complement strand
TCACCTTCCTCGCGCCGGTGCAGCAGGCGGGGAATGCGCTGTCCCTCGAGGTCGGCAACATCGAGGACAAGGTTTCGGTGTTCGCGTGGATCGGCTCCGCGTGGCCGGCGTTCTTCGCACTCATCGCGTTCGGGTATGCGTGGCTACGGGCAAGCCGGTGTGGTCGGTCGCCGGATGGACGCTGCTCGCGTGGGCCACGCTGCGTTGCCCGAATGGTGCGGGGGCGTTTCTCGTCGTCGTCGCGGCGTTCTTTGTCTGGCAGCTCGCGGTGCCCGCGCTGCGCCGGCTGTGGCAATCGCCGCGCAGGCCGAAGCCCCCGACACCGCTGCCGCACGGCACAGCGGCGGCGACGACAGCGGTGCTCATCGCGCTGTTTGTCCATGCGGCATCCGCGCAGGACACGGCGGCTTTGCTGCCGAAGGAGCCGCCGGTTGCGGAGATCGTGACGCAGCAGATTCGCGTCGAGGAAAAGTTCGCGCTCGCGACTGCGAAAGTGCGCTGGCAGGCGGTGAAATGGCAGCGGCTGCCGCTGTTGTTTGAGCCTGCGGTTTTGACGAAAGTCACCTATCCGGTTGCTGGATTGAAGCTGGTGCAGGCGAGCGTCGGCGCGAAGCGTGCCCAGCAATTGCTCGCGCTCGAAAGCGGCGCGTTTGACATCGAACTTTCGTATCAGGTGCCGGTGACGAAGAAGGATGCGGAGAGCGGATTCGCGCTGCCCGCGCAGTTCGGGTTGGTGAACTCGCTCACGCTCACGCTGGCGAATCTCGAAGTCGATGTCGTCTCGCCGCAGGCCGTTTCCATCGAGCGGAAGACGGTCGGGAAGGACACCGTCGCCATACTCGTCCTCGCTCCGGTGAACGATGTTTGGATCGGCTGGAAGCCGCGCAGCCGCGATGTCGCGCGGGAGAAGGCGGTCTTTTACGCCGAGCTGTCGCAGCTCTACGCGCCGACGGCGGGCGTTATCGAAGGGCTGCACCACGCGGCCATCCGTCCCGCGCAGGGCGAGCTAGCCGAGCTGGATTTTTCCGTGCCGAAAGGCGCGACGATCACCGACGTGCTCGATCCCGCGACGCTTGCGCCGGTGAAGGAGAATGAGAAGCGGCCCGCGTCCGTGGTCTCGCAGTGGCGCTTCGATCCCGACACCGGCAAGCTGCGCGTGAATCTCGCGCCGCCGCAATCGCGTCCGTTTTCGCTGCTTATCCGCTCGCAGATCGCCACGGGGCCGCTGCCCGTCGAGCAACCTGTGGGCTTGATCTCCGTGGAAAGCGCCGCCGGACAAATCGGCCTGCTCGGCATCGCCACGGGCAACGAAGTGCAGCTCGACACCGTGACCGCCGAGACGCTCGCGCCGATCAATCTCGAGGATTTCCCCGGCAACATCGCGCCCGTGCTCGCGGCGCAGATTCCCGGACTCACGGTGCGCCGCGCCTTTCGCTACGCGGAGGTGAAGGCGGTGGCGGCGTTGAAGGCATCGGCGGTCGAGCCGGACGTGCGCGTGGAATCGCAGGATACACTTTCGCTCGGCGAAGACCGCGCGCTGCTCGCGGTGAATGCAAACGTCGAGATCACGCGCGCCGGGATTTTCCGGCTGAGTTTTGCGCTGCCCGCGGGCATGGATGTCGAGTCGATCAGCGGCAAGGCGGTGAGCCATTGGACGGAGTTGAAGACCGACGCGGGGCGCATCATCACGATGCACCTGCGCGGACGGACGGAGGGCGCGCAGCAGTTTGCCATCAGCCTCACCGGGCCGGGGATGAAGGCGGCGAAAGCGTGGGCCGCGCCGCAGCTCATCTTTCGCGAAGCGAGCAAACAGCGCGGGACTTTTCTCGTGGTGCCGGAACAGGGCATGCGCCTGCAGGTCACGACGCGCGAGGGCGTGACGCAGCTCGATCCGCAGAAGTCGGGCATCAAGCAAAAGGGCGTGCTTGCGTTCCGCATTTTGCAGACGCCGTGGAGCCTCGCGCTCGATGTGGAGCAGGTCGATCCGTGGGTGCAGGTGACGAGCCTGCAGCACGCGACGGTCGGCGAGGCGCAGGTGAAAGTGACCGCGAATCTGCAATACCAGATCGAGAACACGGGGCTGAAAGCGTTCCATGTTTCGGTGCCGGCGAATGCGGAGAATGTGCGCTTCACGGGTGATCAGGTGGCCGACTTTCTTGCCGTGGCGAATGGCGTGAAGGACGGATTGCAATCGTGGGAGGTGAAGCTGCACCGGCGGGTGATCGGGCAGTATCTTTTGCAGGCCACGTATCAGACGCCGGTGGCTGCGAATGCTGTGGAGACGGGCCTGCGCGGGGTGCAGGTGGCGGATGTGAATTTGCAGCGCGGCTTTGTCACCGTGCAATCGGGAGGCCGTCTGCAAGTGCGCGTGGACGCGCCGCCCGCCGCGCTGCAGCCGGTGGAATGGCAGAGCATTCCGCGCGCACTCCAGCAGGATCTCACGGCGTCCTCGGCGAGCTTTGCGTATCGACTTGTAGAGCCTGCGTTTGCCCTGCCGATGAAGCTCGAACGCCACGAGGCCGCGAAGCTCCTGCCGGCGCGGGTGAACAGCATCACCTTCACCTCGGTGATCTCCGACAACGGCGCGATGCTCACCCAGGCGCGGCTCGAAATCCTGCCCGGCGACAAGCGCCTGCTCCATCTCACGCTGCCGAAGGACGCGAAGTTTTGGTTCGCGTTTGTGAACCAGAACGGCGTGTGGCCGTGGCGCGAAGGCGACCAGATTCTCATCCCGCTGGAGCAGCAGTCCCACGGCGGAAAGGCGATTCCGGTGGAGGTGTTTTTCAGCAGCCAGATCGGCGAGGCCGGCACGCGCTCGCTCGATCTGCAATTGGTCGCGCCGAAGTTTGACCTGCCGCTGGAGAACATCACCTGGCGGGTTTGGCTCAGCGAGAAGTGGCAGCTCAAAAAGTGGACCGGCTCGCTGCAACTCCAGCAGGACGAAATCGTCTCCCGTGCCGCCGCGGTGGACGTGCAGACTTATCTCCAAAGCGAGACCAGCCTGCAGCAAGCGAAGACCAAAGCCGCCGAGCAGATGCTCGCGCTCGGCAATGACGCGCTGGCCAAAGGCGACCAGCAACAAGCTCGCCAGGCTTTCAACTCCGCGTATGGCCTCAGCCAGCACGACAACGCCTTCAATGAAGACGCCCGGGTGCAACTCCACAACCTCAAGCTCCAGCAGGCGCTCGTCGGCCTCAACGTCCGCCAGTCCAGCGCCACCGGCGACAAGGACGCGCCCGCCAGCAAACTGCGCGGCGGCAAGGAGGCGAACTACACCCAGCAGGACGCCAAACAAATCCTCGACCGCAACAGCGCCGACGAAAACGCCGCCTTCACCAGGCTCGCCGAGCGCCTCATCCAGCAGCAGGACGCCGCCGTGAGCAACCCTGCCGCGATCCACGCCACCATCCCCGAGCAAGGCCGCCTGCTCACCTTCAGCCGCTCGGTGGCCGTGGACACCGCAGCCGATTTGCACATCGGCATCAAAGCGAAAGCCGCCGTGTCAGCGCCGTGGTTCACACGCCTGCTGATCCTCGCCCTCATCGCGCTCACCCTGAGCGCGGCGATCGGCAGCGCCCGCGCCTTTCGCCCGCGTTAAAGCTCTGCCGCTTTCAGGCTCGGACGGTCCTGGGCCGGCTTGTGGCCGCACCTTCGGTGCTCCGGGGCGAACCTCTAGACCTTGCGCGCAGCCAGACCGCCCACGGGGCTGCCGGTGATGGTCGTATTGGGCGCGGCGGCACCGAGTTGCGACATCAGCGTCTGCATGTCGGCGGGAGGAGGAGTGGGTGTGGAGTCAGCCATGTTGATATTGCGCGGTGGGTTGTGACTGCGCGGGAGGAGCATGCCGGGCACCCCTCGCGAGACAAGAAAATTTCGGTCCCACAGCGCGTCTTCTTGCGCGGGCGGAGCAGTCTGACATGCTCCGCGGCTGGAAAAAATGGAACAACCAGCTCCCCGCCATCTCGCCTACACCCTCGCGCTCGATGATCCGCCCGGCGCGGTCGGGCACCGGACGATGGCGAAGTTTCTCACCCTCTCGCTGCTGCGCACGCGGTTCGCCGGCGACATCGTGATTTTTAGAAACTCGCCCGCGCCGCTGTTCATGGTGCCGCGCGCGGGCGTCCGGGAGATTTTCATCAAGACGGGCCGTCCCGGGAAAAAAACTTTCTGGGACTACGCGCAGGCGTGGAAATTCCGCGTCCGCGAGCACCTCGACGTGCGCGGCTATGACAAGGTGATTTTCCTCGATGCTGACTGCCTGGCGCTACGCAACATCAACGCCATGCTCGCGGGCGACTGGGACCTGGCCTACTACCCGGAACCGCAGAGCCACGCGGGCATGCACTGGTTCAACTGCTTCATCTCCAAGGCGGAGGCCGCGCGGCTCGACTGCGCGGGCGTGAACGGCGGCATCCTCGCGGTGCGCGCCGACCTCTACCACGGCGTGATGGAAGCGTGGGAGCGCATCCATTTCGGCCCCGCACCGCGCAAAAAATTCTTCGCCGACCAGGCCGCGCTCACGCGGCTGGTCATCGACACGGAGCTGCGCAAACGCCCGCTGTTGCTGGCGGATGTGGCGACGCCGTTTGGCTGCGACCCGCGCCCCGGGGTCTATTTCGAGTCGTGCCTGGTGCATCTCGCGGGCAGCCCGAGTTTCGAGCACAAGCTGCGCTTCATGTTCGGCCTTTATATGAACACCTTCTTCCTCGACCGACAGGCCACGCTGCTGCACATGCTCGATCTTTGAGCCACCGACATGGGCAAAAATCTCGTCTATACGCTCGCGCTCGATCCCCCCGGGACCACGGGCCATCGCAACCTCGCCAAAATGCTCGTCTCGTCGCTGCTGCGCACGCGGTTTTCGGGCGACATCCTGGTTTTTCACAACTCACCCGCGCCGCTTTTCATGGTCGCGCGCCAGGGCGTGCGGGAGGTGCGGATGGAGGTGCCCGCGCGGGCGGGAAAGAACGGCGGCTTTGTGCCCTACGCGCAGTCGTGCAAACACGCGGTGGCCGCGCACATTGACGCGGCGGCGTATGACCGGGTGATGTTTATCGACTGCGATTCCGTGGTGCTGCGCAACATCGACCACCTGCTCGCGGGCGACTGGGAGCTGGCGGTTTTTCCCGAGCAGGGCTCGGACATCCACGAGTTTTGCTGGGGCGGTTACATGACGCGGCACGAGCGGAAAAATCTCGCACGCGAGGGGCTGAACAGCGGGACGTGGGCCGTTGCGGGGTCCCATTTCCACGAGCTGCTGCGGCAGTGGCGGGCCGTGGAGAAAAAGCGGATGACGCGGACCGGGCTGCGCGAGCAGTCGGCCTTCAACCGCGTGGCGCTGGACTGGGCGGGCACGGTCAAAGTGTGGCCGCACCGCGAGATCGCGCTGCCGCTGGTGGCGGCGAATCTCGTCTGCTACCACGACTACACGCAGACGGCGATCGTCCACGCCGCGAGCGGCGCGCCGGTGGATTACAAGTCGCGCTTTCTGTTCGGCATCTTCGCCGGGACGTTCCTGTTCGACACCCAGCACCTGCTGCTGAACACGCTCGAAATGTAACGCCCGCGCTACGGCCGGGGTTCCACGGCCAGGAGCATTGGCGCGGGGCGGCGCAGGGTGGAGACGAAGGAGACGGCGCTCACGGGCGACTGGCCCTCAGCCGCCGCCCAAGCCAGCCGGTACAGCGCGAGCGCGTGCTGGTTGTAGCGCGCATTGGGATTTTCCCCGCGCCAGGCCACCGCCGCGGCGGGCGCCTCGGTGACGTGGCCGCCGGAGGGCACCCACCAGTCCCAGACATTGCGCCCGTAGATGAGCGGGATGCGCACCGCGCCGCGGCCCGAGCTGCGCAGGAGAAAAAGGCTGCCGATGCAGGTGTCCTGCAGCTCCTCGTCGTGCTCGACGTAGCAGGCGGCGAGCGCAAAATCGGCGCCCGTGGCGGCGCGGCTCAGCGGCACCCAGCCGATGCTGCGGGGCAGCATGCGGCCGCTGCTCACGCGCAGACGTTTGCCGGCGAGCTGGATGAAATCGCCGAAATGAAAGCTGCCGCCCCCCGGCTGCTCGAGCACCGCGGGCAGTGAGCCGAGGTTGTTATTGGCCCCGCCGTTCCAATCTTCGGTGAGCTTGATATTGGCCCACGGCGCGAGGTCCACGCCGGCCGCGGCACCGCTCGCGGCGCGCGCCGTGCCCGCCACCACGCGGTCATCGCCGCCATGGTGGCGGCGCAGCGCCTGCCAGGCTTCGAGGTTTGCGGCCTCCGCCTCGTCGCGGCGGTGCAGCGCGGCGAGCGCCTCCGCGCGGGCGAGCGCGAACCACGCGGCGTCGGCATACAGCCCGTGCTGGCCGGCGCAGAGCGGCAGCACTTCCTCCCAGCGCTTCAACGCACAGGCCTGGGCGACCTGCACTGCGCGCGGCAGCTCCGTGCCATGCCAGGTCGTGGCGAGCGGCGTATGCGGCGGCCCTTCGCCGGGCGGGGTGAAAAGCGCGCGCACGCCGAGCTCGGCCGCCGCGAGCAGCAGGTCGGCCTGCGCGTTGGCGCCCTCGCCGCGGCTGTCGGCCACGGCCTGGGCAAAGGCCTGCCAGCCGAATTCGTCGCCGGGATGCTGCTCGATCCACCCGCAGGCCTGCAGCAGTTTTTCGGGCGGGCCACCCGCGGCGGGCGTCTCGCCCGCGCCATTCCCGACGGCCAGCGAACGCGATGCATCGTAGATTTTCACGAGCTTGCCCGGTCCCGAGGCGAGCATGAGGCTGCGTCCGTCCGCGCTCCAGCCGTTCGCCACGACTTCGCCCGGCAGCTCGTGCTCGATGACCCACGTTTGCGTGGCTTGGGCGACCGCGAAGATGCGGCAGGTGCCGTCCGCCCCCACGGTCGCGACGCGGGTGCCGTCGGGATGCCAGCCCAGGGATTTCACCGGGCCGGAGTGCGCGAGCGCGGGGCGCTGCACCGCGCCGGTGTGCGTGTCGAGCCAGAGGAGCGCGCCGCTTTCACCCGCCAGCGCGAGCCGCGTGGCATCCGGGCTGAGCGCGGCGCAGCGCACGGCCCCGAGCCCGCCGGGCAGCGCCACGTCGAGGCGCGGGCGGCCGCCGCCGAGGCTGGTGAGGCGGTAGCGCAAGGCGCCGCCCTCAGCCGAGACGAGCCCCACGGCGTCGCCCTCCAGCCCCGCCACCCACGGCGCATGCGTGCTGCCGGGGAGCGCGGTGGCGCGCCCGTCTTCGGTGGAAAACCACGACCAGCCTTGCGCGCCGCGCACGAGCAGCCGGCGGCTGTCCTGCATCCAGCCGACCTCGGAGGCGTCATCGAGCCCGGCGGCGATGATCCTTTTGCCATCCTCGATGCGCCACACCACCGGCGCGCGGCCGGGGCAGACCGCCGCCAGCCAGCGTCCGTCCGGGCTCCACGCGAGATGGCCGCCGGCAAAGGCGGTGCGGCCCGGCGCGGGCACGGGCAGCGGGCGGCTCCACTCCGTCTGCAAGGTGTCGCCGCGGAGAAGCTGCACTTCGTCGGCGGCAAACATCAGCGCGAGCTGGCTGGCGCGCGGGCTCCACTGCGCGGCGGTGAGCGGGGTTTTGAAAGGCAGAAAGGTGATCTCCGGCGAGCGCCCCAAATCGTCCCAGGCGCGCAGCGTGCCGTCCTCGCCCACCGAGAGCAGGCGCTCGGGGCTGCTGCCGAGCCAGTGCAGCGCCGTGACGCGGCTGGTGTGGCCATAGAGCGCGGTGCGGGCGTCGGTCAGGCGCTGCGCATCGAGCAGGTAGATTTTTCCGTCGATCCCGCCGATGGCCACGGACTGGCCCGACGGCGCCCAGGCAAAGGCGGAGGCCCCGGGGCTGAAGCGGTTCGGCAGGTAAAATGAATCCACCGTGGTGAAAGGATCCCACGAGCGCATCGGCACGCCGCCCTTCGTGATGGCGACCTCATGCACGCCGGGCCGCCACGCGAGCGCGGACTCCTCGGCGTCGAGCGCAAACTCATGCTCCAGCCCGCCGAGCGCGCCCGCCAGCAGCCGTGCGGGATGCCCGAGCACAACGGCGATTTCGCCGCCCTCCGGCCGCCAGTCGAGGGCGGTCACGGGCCCGTGCAGCGGCCACTTTCCCGCCGGCCGGCCGTCGCCCCGCCAGCCCGCCAGCACGCCATCCGCGCCGCCCGTGACGAGCAGGTCTTCCGAAGGCTGCCAGCCGAGCGCCGCCACCGCGCCGGCATGCGCCTGCCAGCGTTTTTTCTCCACGCCGGACGCGGCCTCCCACATCACCACCTCCCCATTCGCGAGGCCCGCCGCGAGCGTGCCGGTCACGCTCCAGCCGAGGCTCCGCACCGCGCCCGCGGGCAGCGTGCGGATTTTTTCCAGCGCGCCGCACGCCCAGACCGAGACGCCGCCCTCGTCGCCCGCCACGGCCACGCTTTGCCCGTCCGGGCTCACCGCCAGGGCGCGCAGCGGCTGCGTGGAAACCGTCCGCACGACCTGCCGCGTGTTCAGCACCGAGTCGGCGAAAAACCATTCCCATCCGCGCCGGTCGCGCTCGCCGGCGGCGGGCCGCTGCCGGTTGATGGTCGCGCGCGCCGCCTCCGCGCGCCACTTCAGCATGTTGTCGGTCGCGGCCTGCATGTCGGCCACGTAGAGGCGGTCGCGCGCGATCTCGCGCTGGGCCTCGAGTTCGTGCGAGTGCGCGCGCTCCGCGGTGCGCGAGCCTTGGAGGATGAAAAGCACCACGCCCAGCGCGCCGATCACCACCGCCGCGAGCGCCACTCCCGCGAGCGCCACGCGCATCTTCCGCCGGTGCGCCGCCACCTCGCACCGCAGCTCCTCCTCGCGCCGGACGGCCGCCGCTTCCGCCGCCAGTTCCGCGCGCCGCTTTTCCAGCGACTCGACCCGCTCCGCCACCACCAGCGCGCTGCTCGGCCGGCGCGCCGGGTCCACATCCACGCACTGCGCGATGTCCTCGGCGAGCAGCGCGTCCGGCACATCGCGCCGCCAGCCGGGGCCCATCGGCCGGCGGAAATCCGCGATCACCACCTGGTAGAGCAGCACGCCGAGCGAGTAGATGTCGCCGAGGATGGAAGGGGGCGCGCCCACCATGTACTCCGGCGCGCCGTACATGCGCGTGCCGGTGCGCGAGGCGTCGATGGCCATGGTCAGCTCGCCGCCGAAGGTCGCATCGTGCCCGGCCAGCGCCGAGCGGTCCACCAGCACGCCGATGCCAAAGTCCGCCAGCCGCGGATGCACGCTGCCATCGGCATCCTCCTCGATGAAGATGTTCGAGGGCTTCACGTCCTTGTGAATGATGCCCACGGAATGCGCCGCCGCCAGCGCCCGCGCCACGCGCGCCACCAGCTCCAGCCGCAGCGCCAGCGGCACGCCGCCGCCGCCCGCCATTTTGGCCATCAGCCAGTCCGCCAGCGTGCCGCCCGCGCAGAATTCGCTCTCGATGAAAAACGGCGAGGCCTCGAGCTGCACTTCGTAGAGCGTGGCGATGTCGCGCCGCGGCCCCAGCGCCTCGCGGATGCGCTGGAAGATCATCACCTCGCGTTTGAAAGAACGCAGCCGCACCGCGTCGAAGCAGAATTTGAAAACCCGGTGCTCCTTCGTCTTCGGATTCTCCGCCAGCCACACCTCGCCGAAGCCGCCCTCGCCGAGCTGCCGCGTGAGCGTCCAGGCCGCGCGCCGCGGCACCTCCAGATTCGGCGCGGGCCGCCAGCCCAGCATCGCCTCCTCCTCCTTGGAAACGGAACGCTCCACGCCCGGCCCGTTTTTCGGCCGCTCGAACGGCGCCTGCCCGCGCTCGCCCACCTCGAAAATATCCACCGGCTCCTCGATGCCCTTCACCCGGTAGGCGCCGTGCGCCTCCCAGCCGAGCGCGGCCTGGGCGCCCGGCTCCACCTCCGGAATGGTTTTCACAAACTGCCGCGCGTCGTCGAAAACCGCATGCGTCAGCAGCACCTGCCCGCCCACCGCCATCGCCATCACCCGCGCCGCCATATTCACCGCCGAGCCGATGGTCCCCGGCATCGTCTTGCCCGACGGGATCAGCAAAATCTCGCCCTGATGAACCCCCATGCGCACGCGCAGTGGCTGCGTTATCCCCCAGTCCTCGCGCCGCAGCAGCCACTGGAAACGCAGCGCCATGGCCACTGCATCGCTCGGCCGGTTAAAGCGCACCATGAAGCCGTCGCCCGTGTGCTTTTCCACATGGCCCGCGCCGACCGCCGCCAGCGCCTCGTAGAAAAGCTCGCCGTGCCGTGTCAGCACCCGCGCATACCGCTCCGTGCCCAGCGCCCGCTCCAGGCTCACCGAGCCCTCGATGTCCGTGAACATGATCGCCTGCAGCACCCGCTCCCCGCGCACTTCGCCCGCCGCCGTTTCCAGCGCGGGGGCGTCATTGGCAGACGGATGGTTTGGGCCGCTCATCGAGGGCCCCGAGCATGGGGACTTTCGCCGCCGGGCGCAAAGCAAGAAACTCCCCGGCGGCGGCGCGCTAGCGTTCGAGGAAGACAAACACCGGCAGTTCGCCGGCTTCGACCTCGATTCCGCCCGGCACGCTTTTCACCTCCACGCCCTCGGCCTCGCCCGCGGTGAGCGGCGTGCGCTCGGCGCGCAGCACTTTCGCCGCGCCGCTGGGCAGGATGGTTTTCACCGCCGCGCCGGCTGGCTTCCACACCGCCAGCACGCCCTGCCGGGCATCGGTGCCGTTCGTGAATTCGTAGGCGTAGCCCGCCGCCGCGTCTTCGCGCACGACTTTGGAGAGGCGGAAATCGCCGAGGGTTTTCTGGAGATGCGCCACGGCGTGAAAGGCGGGCTTCGGGATGAAGTTGCGCGTCAGCCCTGACGAGCCGTGCAGGTGCGGCGTGTCATCGTCATTGAAGAAATAGAGATAGGCGCGATCGACGCCGAGGGCGCAGAGCACCATGTATCCGCGGACGGTCCACATCGCCTGCTCCCGCTCCGTCGAGCCGATCCATTTCGCGAAGTCGCCCGTCAGCGGCGCGGGCTTCGTCGTGGCGTCCCAGCCGAATTCCGTGAGCCACACCTCCTTGTCCGGCGCCTGCTCGCGCCGCCACGTCAGCACATGGCCGAGGTCTTTGAGAAAGCCAATCTTCGGATCCTCCGGGTAGCTGCGCTGCCACGTCGGCCAGCCGGTGATTTCGGCGTAGTTATGGAGGTTCACGATGTCGTAGAGCCCCTCCAGCCCAGCCACGCAGTCCACGCTTTTCGAGTAGCTCCCGCTCTTCCCGAGATTCGCCGCGCAGGTGGCGATGCGCATTTTCGGATCGCCCGCGCGCAGCCCGCCGGCCATCGCCTCGAAAAGCTGCCGATACGTGGCGTCGTCGTATTTGCCCGGCTCGTTGCCGATCTCCGCGGCCTCGATTAGCGGCGTTTTCGCCGACGGGCCAAAGGCGCTCGCGAACGCCTTGCCGTAGGCGAAGGCATCGCGCGGCAGGTCTTTCCACGCGGCGGGTTTGAGGTGGTCAAACATCAAACTGGCCTCGGTGCGATACCCGGCTTTGGCCCACGAGCCATAGACCTGCGACCAATCCACGCCATTGCGCGCCAGCGGAAATTTCGGCGCGTAGCTGGTGTCGTCGCCGAAGTCCCAGTCGATGGGATGATAGTCGCGCACCAGCCGCGTGACCGGCGTGTACAGCTCCGGCTTGAACTGCACCGTATGCCCGCAAAGCCCCATGAAGTCTCGCATCAGCGGGCGAGGTTTTTCCGCACCCAAAGCGGCGACGGAAACGAAAAGCGGGAGGAGCAGAAAGATGCGGTTCATACCGGCAGATATAACGGTGCGCGCCTTTACGAAGCAACCCGCTCCCGGCTTGCGCCCACCGCCCGACTGTCCAGATTCTCCGCCACCCCAAACTATGAAGCCCCTCGCCGTCGCCCTCGCCCTCGCCATCATCACTTCGCTCCCGCTGCGCGCCGCGAATGCTCCGGAGGCGGAGATTCCTTTTCCCAGCAATATCCCGATCCCGCCGGCGACCATCCTCACGCCCGAGGAGATGCTGAAAACGATCAAGGTGCCGGCGGGATTCCACGTCGAACTCGTGGCCAGCGAGCCGCTGGTGACGACGCCAGTGGCCATGCAGTTCGACGAAGACGGACGGCTCTGGGTCGTGGAAATGAACGGCTACATGCCGAACATCGACGGCAAAAACGAGGACGTGCCGAACGGCCGCGTGGTCGTGCTCGAAGACACCAACGGCGACGGCAAAATGGACAAGCGCACCGTCTTTCTCGACAAGCTGGTGATGCCGCGCGCGATCATGCTGCGCAAAGGCGGCGCGCTCATCTGCGAGCCGCCCGCCGTGTACTGGTGCCCCGATGCGAACCACGACCTCGTGGCCGACGGCAAAGAGTTGCTCATCCCGGATTACGTCAAAGGGAACAATCCCGAGCACTCGCCCAACGGGCTGATGCTGGCGCTGGACGGCTGGATCTACAATGCGAAGTCGGCCTGGCGTTACCGCTTCACGCCGACGGGCGAGTTGAAAAAAGACAGCACCCTTTTCCGCGGGCAGTGGGGCATCTCGCAGGACGACTACGGGCGCATCTACCACAACACCAACAGCGACCAGCTCCGCTGCGACGTGCTGCCCTCGGGCTACCTCGCGCGCAATCCGCATCTCAAGGACGCGGTGGGTGCGAATGTGAAAATCGCGGCGAGCCAGCGCACGTATCCGGGGCGCGTGAATCCGGGCGTCAATCGCGGCTACCAGCCAAACACCCTCGATGAGAAAGGCCGGCTGAAAAACTTCACCGCGGCGTGCGGGCCGGTGGTCTATCGCGGCGATCTTTTCCCGGCGGAGTTCCGGGGCAATTCCTTCGTCTGCGAAACCTCGGCGAACATGATCAAGCGCAACATCCAGACCGAGCAGGACGGCACGGTCACGGCCAAAGACGCGACGGACAAATACGCCCTGCCCGACCTCGATTTCATGACCTCCACCAGCGAGCGCTTTCGCCCGGTGAATCTCTACAACGGCCCCGACGGCGCGCTCTACGTGACCGACATGGCGCGCGGCGTGGTGCAGCACATCACCTACGTCACGCCGTGGCTGCGGCGGCAGTTCATCGAGCGCAAACTCGAACAGCCGCTCGACCAGGGCCGCATCTGGCGTGTGGTGCCGGACGGCGCGAAGCACGCGCCTGTGGCGAAAATGAGCACGCACACGCCCGAGCAGCTTGCCGCCGATCTCGCGAGCACGAACGGCTGGACCCGCGACACCGCGCAGCGCCTCCTCACCGAGCGCGGCGGCGAGGCGGCGGTGCCTGTTTTGAAAAAAACCGCGACCGCCGCGAAGCAGGCGCCCAGCCGCATCGCCGCGCTGTGGACGCTCGACGCGCTGGAGAAAATGGACGCCGCGACCGCGCTCGCCGCGTTCGCCGATGCTGATGCGAAAGTGCGCGCAACGGCCATCCGCCTCGCCGAGCCGCTGGCGAAAAAGGACGCCGCCCTCGCCGAGAAAATCTTTGCGCTCGGCAAGGACCAGAGCGCCGACGTGCAGCTCCAGCTTTTGCTTTCGCTCGGCGAAATCGGCGGTGCGAAAGCCGACGCCGTGATGGCCGAAGTGCTCACGGCCAATGTCGAGAATCCCCTCGCCCGCTCCGCCGCCATCTCCGGCCTGCGCGGACGTGAGCTGGAGTTTTTGCAGACCACCCTCGCCTCACCCGCGTGGGCCACGGCCTCCGCCGGCCGCCAGACCGCCACGCAGCAACTCACCCGCTGCATCCTCGAAGAGCGCAAACCCGAACGCGTCGCCGCACTCCTCGACTTCACCGCGAAGCCGCCGCAGGCCGCCTGGCAGCAGCTCGCCATGCTCGACGCGCTCGGCGCGCCGTCGAAGACTTTCAAGACCGTGAAGCTCGCCGCGGAGCCGAAATCCCTCGCTGCGCTGGAGCAGTCCCTCGACGCCGAGGTCAAAAAGCGCGCAGCGAAACTCACCGCGCTCGTCACCTGGCCCGGCAAGCCCGGCGAAAAACCCGAGGTCAAAGCACCGCCGCTGACCGCTGCGCAGAAGGCGTTCGTCGAGCAGGGCGCGGCGATTTACAACACGCTCTGCACCGCCTGCCACCTGCCGCAGGGCCAGGGCCAGGAAGGGCTCGCCCCGCCGCTCGCCGGGGCCGAATGGGTCGATGGTCCCGACTCGCGTCTCATCCGCATCGTGCTGCACGGCGTGGGCGGGCGCATTTCCGTAGCCGGCAAAGACTACGCGCTCGACATGCCCGGCCTCGCGGCGGCGCTCGGCGACGAGCAAATCGCCCAAGTGCTCAGCTACGTCCGCCGCTCCTTCGGCCACGAGCAACCCGTGGTAGACACCGCCGCCGTCGCCAAAATCCGCGCCGCCAGCAAAGACCGTGGCGCCGAGTGGACCGCAGACGAGCTGGAAAAAATCCCGTAAGCGGAGCGCCGCTACGGCACCACGCGGACTTTGTAAAACCTGGTTCCGCCCGTCGCCGTGCTGTCCGTGTAGCTCGTGGTCGCGCCCGTCGCGGGCAGCGGCGTCGCGCCGCTGATGTTTATAAACGCCTGCGCGAGACTGGGCGTCGCCAGGACCTCGTACTGCCGGCCGGCCACGCTGCTCCAGGTGAGCTGCACGCTGCTCGCGCTCAGCCGCTTGGCTTGCACGATTTTGAAAAGCGACGCGCTGTCGAGCGGGCTGGTGCCGGCGAAATCCTCGCTGTCATTGCGCTGGCCGTCGCCGTCCTGATCGCCCGCGGGGTCGAGAGCGATGGTGCCGCCCGCGCTGGCCATGACGGCAGTGCTTTTGATCCCGGCATTGTTCACCGCGCGGACGGTAGCGGTCACGGTCTGCCCAAATGGTACCGTGACCGTAATGCTGTTAAAGGCCACCTCACCCTCGAAAAGAACCGCGCTGGTGCTGCCGCCGAGGGCGGTGATCACCACTTCGTAACCGCTGATCCCGCCCTCGGAATCGCTCGCCGCCGTCCATGAAAACGTGACCTGCGTGCCGATGGCGTACGGCTTCGGCGTGCCCGGCACACCAGCGGCGGGCGGCGGCGTCACATCGTAGAGCTTCAGGTACTGCGCCTCGTACGGCGCGGTCGCCCACGCGGCATCGGTCACTGGCACTTTGTTCATCGCGACATACATCCCCTGCGCCAGCAGGTCGCTGCCGAGGATGCCGCCGGGGATGAGAAAAACATTGCGCCGGTTCGCCTCCGTGCCGGTGTAGGCGGCGAGGTTCTTCACGTTGTAAGTCCGCGCCGGCCTGATGCCGAAGTCGTTCACCCCATTCGCGTCCGTGTCGATGTTCACGTTGAACTTGTTCGCGCCGACCGTCGCGGGCGTCGCGTTGCGGTCGAGGTTCACGAAACAGAGCACGGTGTCGGAGAAATTCGGCGCGCCGTTTTTCGCCTCGTACTTGGCGACGGAGAAAATCTGCCCGTGCGGCGTGGTGTCGTTGAGATTGAGGTAGTAGCGGTTCGACGAACGCAGCGCCGCGCTCCCCTTCCGCGCCTGCCCGATGCCCGAGTACCCCGCGGCGAGTTGTGCCAGGCCGTAGTTGTAACTTCCGTCGCCCGGCGTGGTCTTGAGCCACAGCGGCATCAGCGAGTTATACTTTTTGAAGTGCGGGATCGGCTTGCCGAAATTCACCTCGTAGCGGTCATAGCCGTTGTAGCCCGTGTCGCCGGAGTTGGTATCCGCCGGCGGGACCACCGTGCCGCTCAGCCCGAGTTCCTGACCGGGAAAAATGAGCGGCACGCCGTCGATGGTCGAGTTCGCCGCGTAGCGGATCAACGCGTGAAACGGATCCTTGTAATGATCCTCGTCGTGCGAGCTGGAGTTCAGCAGCACCAGCGCCTGCCCGTAGGCGCTGCGCCGCGTCTCGTAGATGTTGCGAAAGTCATTCGTCCCCTGCGCCGCGTGCAGCGGAAAGACAATGTTCTCATTCAAAATATCGAAGTGCCGCGCCGAGCGGTAAGTCACCGCGCCGCCGTCCAGCGACTCCGCCATGAAGACAAAGTTCCACTTCCGCGTGCGCGTCTTGTTGATGATGTATTCCCAGCACTGCGGCGGCAGTCCCTGCCCAAAGTCCGCGCGCAACGCATCGAGGCCGACAGTCGAGTTCAGCGCCGCGCCTGCTGCGTTCGCCGGATAGCCCGTCTGATCCAGCCAGTGCAGCGTGTAGCTCGCAAAGTAACGCCACACTTTTTGCGTCACCGCATCGAAGTGCCCGTTCCCCCCGCCCGCTCTGCCTTCCGCACCCACCGTCGAGTCGAACCAGTCGCCCTCGTTCAGATGCCCCCCCGTCGAGCCCGACTCCAGCGCGGCGTAACGGCCAAAGTAAACGTCGTAGGTGTCCGCGAACGCGAACTCCGCGAGCCGGTCCGGTGCGAGGGCGATATTCCCCGCGCCCGAGGCGCGCAGGTCATAGGCTCCGCTGCGGGAAAAAAACCGCGGTTCCACAGTGCGGATTTCGCCCGCCGCCGTGCTCCCGCCGTTGCCCCAAAAGGTCTGCCCCAGCGCCGCCAGTTCCGTGTCGTAGCCCGTGTGGTTGAAAGGCGCGTCGAACATCAGGTCCACGCCGGCCGCGTCGGCGGCGGCGGCAAAGCCCTGCAGCTCCGTCAGCGCCTGCGCACGGCCGGCCGCCGTGTCATTCGTGGCCGGCGTGCCGCCGGGCGTGAAGCCTTTCGCCAGCAGCGGCATGACCTCGAAAAAATTCTTCACCGCATACGGCGACCCCACTTCAAACGGCTGGCCTGTCCCCGGATCAATCTGCCGCCCCACAATGCCGTTCGGATGGATCGGCTGAAACCACAGCGTGTTGCCGCCCAGGTCTTTCACATACTGCAGGCTGAACCGCGGCTTGTGCCCCGCGCCCAGCCCGTTCGCCAGATCCGCGAAAGTCCCCCGCTGCGCCGCCAGCGTCCCCTCCGCGATGATCGTGAGCGGATTCACCTCATACAAAATGATGTCCCGCGCCTTCTTCGGCGACACCACCAGGCAGTGGTCGCGATGCCCGCCGTCGTCGTTGTAGTAGTGCCACGTCCCGGCGGGTTCGCCGTTGAAACGATACCGCGCCGTCAGCCGGTAGGCCCCCGTCTTCGCCGCCTGCAGCGTGAGCTGATACCCGCCGCTCACGCCCGTCATCGTATAGGTCTTGTAGTAGTTCGCATCGTCGCCCGCGACGAAGCCGTTGCCCGGCGGCGGCTTGATCCCGTCTTCAATCCCGTCGCCGTCCGCATCGAGCTGCGCGCGGTCGCGCCGGTTGAGATTGGTAAAGATTTCGCAGGTCTGGATGTTCACCGCCTGCGGGTCAAAAAACACCGTCACCGGGATCGCGTCCCCCGCCACCTCATCCACGAAAAGATGCGTCGTCGTGTAATTCCCCTCCACCTCCGTCATCGTCACCCGCACCGCCGAGCCCGCGCTGACTTTCAGCGTACTCCCCAGCAGCGGGCCGACGGAAAAAAGCGCGACGCCGAGCGCGAGGAAAAATCTAGCCGGGTTCATTCGTCCACTTTCCCCGAAACGCGCCTGCGGGCAAGCCAGCGTCGCAGCCTCCCGTGCTCGCAATTTTCGCCTGTCCCTTGCGGGCCCTTTCGTGTCTTTCGTGGCCGATGAAACTCCTCCGTCCCCTCACCTCCCTCCTCGCCCTTTCCACCACCGCCGCCCTCGCCGCCGACGCGCCCTTTTACATCGGCACCTACACCAAGGCGGACGGCAGCAAAGGCCTCTACCGCTCCGTCCTCGACACCGACACCGGCCGGCTCACCCCGCCCGCGCTCGTCGCCGAAACGCCCAACCCCACCTTCCTTGCCATCCATCCCCGCGGCACCTTTCTCTACGCCGCCAATGAGACCAACCCCGGCGAAGTCAGCGCCTACGCCATCGCCGCCGACGGCGCCCTCACCTTTCTCAACAAGCAGTCCGCCAAAGGCGGCGGCACCTGCCACATCATCACCGACCCCGCCGGCCAAAACGTTCTCGTCGCCAACTACGGCACGGGCAGCGTCGCCGTCCTCCCCATTGGCGCCGACGGCCGCCTCGCCGAGGCCAGCAGTTTTGATCAGCACACCGGCTCCAGCGCGGACCTCGCGCGGCAGAAAGAGCCGCACGCCCACAGCATCTACGTCGATCCGGCGGGGAAATTCGCCTACGCCTGCGACCTCGGCACCGACAAAATCAACGGCTACCGCTACGGCGCTGAGCACGGCACCATCATGCCCGACGCCACGGCCACCGGCACCGTCCCGCCCGGCTCCGGCCCCCGGCACCTCGCCTTGCACCCCACGCAGGCCACCGCCTACGTCATCAATGAAATGCTCAGCACCATCACCGCCTTTCACCGCGACCCGGAGAGCGGCGCGCTGACCGCCTTCGGCTCCGTCTCCACCCTCCCCGAAGGCTTCACCGGCAAAAGCAGCACCGCCGAAATCTTCATCCACCCCAGTGGCAAATACCTCTACGGCTCCAACCGCGGCCACGACACCATCGCCGCCTACGCCATCTCCTCCGACGGCCAGCTCGCCCTCATCGGCCACACCCCCATCGGCGGAAAAACGCCCCGCAGCTTCGCCCTCGACCCCACCGGCCGCTGGCTCCTCGCCGCCGGCCAGGACAGCGGCGACATCACCGTCTTCAAAATCGACCCCGCCACCGGCCAGCTCACCCCCACCGCCGAACGCACCGCAATCCCCGCCCCCGTCTGCCTCATCTTCACCCCGCGCTGACTCTACCCGCAGTCGGCAAAGTTGATGCGCCCGTGCCGCTGCCAGTAGGTCAGAAAGCGCTCCGACTCCGCCGTCCAGCGGTAGCCCGTCTGTTCGCGCGTGGCGATGCGCTCGGCCAGGTGTTCGAGGACGATGGCGTTCCACTTGTAATGCAGCACCCGGCCATCCTGCGGAAAGACGCACTCATCCGGCATGCCGTGGTGCCCGGCGGCGGGGTTTTGAAACCGCGCGTCAGCAGCAGTTTGCGGTAATGAGCGGATAATGGCAGTCCAGCGTCTCCACACCGGCATCCTCCCTCGCGAGCGGCGTGAGATGTGGATTGTGCGCCCATAGCACCTCCGCCGTGGTGAGGAGATTCGTCTCGAAACGGGCTGGATAATGCCGGTGCAAATCGCGCACGGCGCGTAAAAACGGGAACAAACCGCGGCGTGGAGACGCCGTGAAAGGGAAACCGACTGAGCGACTGGGAGAACCGCTGTGCTTTCATGCCACGCGCAAAGTGCTCGCCCCCCCGTCAACCGCAATGAGCAAAAATCTTCCCGCACTGCCAGCACTCCGCGCTAAGCGGAGTATTCGCGCGCCACGCGCCAGCCGCCCCAGACGCCGAGCATGCTGCCGAGGCCGCTGACGAGGAACGCGGTCATGATGCCGACGTGTTCGCCAAGCCACCAGCCGGCCATGCCGCCGACGTTCACACCGATGAAAATGCAGAGCTTCATGCGGCCAGATTAAAGCACAGCGCACGCCGAGCGGCGCACTACTCGAAACGGATGGCGGCGCTGCGCCCGTGGGCATCGAGGCCCTCGAGGGCGCTGAACTTGGCGATGGTCGGCACGGATTTGCGCAGCGATTTCGGATCGAGCTGCACGATGCTGGTGCGGCGCTGAAACATGTCCACGGTCAGGCCGGGGAAGCTGCGGCCTGCGCCGCCGGTGGGCAGGGTGTGGCTCGGGCCGGCGAGGAAATCGCCGGCGGCGACGGGCGAGTGGCCGCCGAGAAAGATGGCGCCGGAGGTGAGGAGCTGGGCGCAGATTTTGCCGTCATCCTTCGTGACTACCGAGACGTGCTCGGGCGCGAAGTCATTGGCAAGGGCGACGGCGTCGCGCAGGGATCGCACGAGGATGAGCGCGCAGTCGGCGGCGAGAACGCCGGCGAGGTGCTGCTGCCGCGATAGCGTGGCGAGCTGGGCGGCGATTTGTTTTTCGACGGACGCGAGCAGCTTCACGGAGTTGGTGACGAAAAGAATGGAGCTGCCTTTGCCGTGTTCGGCCTGCGCGAGGAGATCGGCGGCGATCCACGGGGGGTTGGCGCTGGCGTCGGCGAGGACGAGGATTTCGCTCGGGCCCGGCAGGAGGTCGATGGCCACCTGCCCGAAAACCTGCCGCTTCGCCTCGACGACGTAGGCATTGCCGGGCCCGAATATTTTCTGCACGGGCGCGATGGACTCGGTGCCGTAGGCCAGCGCGGCGATGGCCTGCGCTCCGCCGACGCGGTACACCTCGGTCGCGCCGCAAAATTCCAGCGCGAACAGCAGCGCGTCATTCACCTTGCCATCCAGCCCGCTGGGCGTGGTGACGACAATCTGCGGCACGCCGGCGGCGGCGGCCAGCGTGACCGTCATCACCGCCGTCGAAACGAGCGGTGCCGTGCCGCCGGGGACGTAGAGGCCCACGCGCTGAAACGGATCGAAGCGCTCGCCCACGGTCGCGCCCTGGGCGTTTTTCATGGTCCAGTTTTCGCGCAGACTTTTGCGCGCAAAGGCGAGGACGTTGGCGCGCGCGGTGGCGAGCGCTTCCTTCGTGGCGCCGTCCACTTTCGGTTTGCCGGTCACGCGCAGTTGCTTTGCGGTGAGGCGCGGGCCGCCGAAGCGCTCGGTGCACTCGAGCAGCGCGGCGTCGCCCTCGGTGCGCACGGCGTGCAGCACTTTCGCCACGGTGTGGCGCACTTGCGGGTGGGCCTCGGCATGGCGTTTGAGGGCGGCGAGCTGGGTGGAAAAATCGGCGTCGGTGTGGCGGAGGATGCGCATGGGAAGGACGTGCGTTCTATTTTCGTCCGGCAGTTTTGCAAAGTCGCATCTCGGCGCACCACCACAACGAGGCCGCGCGGTTTTTCCGCAATGTGCCGACCATCTCCGACCGGCTCATCGGCTACTCCCTGGTAAGGGTCAACGACCAGCCGCACATCGCCG
>JANPHJ010000310.1:0-9573 GCA_031424395.1 Chthoniobacter sp. | reverse complement strand
GGCTTCGAGCTGGAGAGGCGGCGGGAACGGGTGCCGATCTACGATGCGGACTTGGATGATGCCCAGCCGGGGGACGGTTTACCCAGCCCCCTGCCTCAAGGGGGCGAGGCAAGGATACCTATCACGCCAAGAGACAAGCCGGGGGCTTCAGCCCACGGATTGGTTCGAGCGAAGCGCCGTCGCGGAGCGACGTCCGAAAAGCCTTCAAATGTCGCAAAGCGACAGAACCATCCTCCCGTGTTAACCGTGGGCTGAAGACCCCGGCTACTATCGAACGTTCCGATGGGACGGAGCATTTCACCGTCTCTCAAGACCAAGATCCCGCAGCCCCTGCGTTTTCCCTTTTACCCAAACGCCGCGAGGAAGGCGCACTCGATGGCGAGGGGCTCCTGGACGCCGGTGCGGTTGAGGTTTTCGCGGAGTTGTTCGAGGGCGGCGGTTTTGCGGAGAAGCTGGGGCGCGGTGTGGCGGGCGGCGAGGGCGGCGGTGTCGGCGGCGCACTAGGGGAGGTCGAGCGTGGGGGAGCCGCTGTGCTGGCGGAGGGTGTCGGCCCACCACGCCTCAAGGGTGGCGAGGAGGTCGGCGCGGGTGGCGAGGTAGCGGGCTTCGGTGAGGGCCTTATAGTAGTCTTCGCGGTCGTCGAGCCAGTGGCTGGCGTCGGAGGTTTGCTTGTAATGTTTCTCCTCGGTTTTGTAAGCGGCGTCGGTGTCGTCGCGGATGGCGTCCTTGGCCTCGGCGAGGAGGCTCTGGAAGTCGCGCACGAGGCCGAAAATGTGCGGCAGGGCGGGCTTTTCGTGCCGGGCGTAGGCGCGCAGGGAAGTGAGGAGCGCGTGCTGCTGCGGGGTCAGCTCGCGCCTTTCCACGAGCCGGAGCGGCACTTCGAGGCAGCGGGAGAGGATGGTCTCGAGGATCTGCTCGGGCTGGGCGCTGAGCAGGAGGAGATGGGTGCCGGCGGGGGGCTCTTCGAGGGTTTTGAGAAAGGCGTTCGCCGCGGCGGGCTGGAGGCGGTCGGCGTCGATGAGCAGGCCCACTTTTTTGCCGCCCATGAGGGAGCGCATGTGGAGGGTGTGTTCGAGTTCGCGGACTTGCTCGATGACGATGCGGCGCGATTTGGATTCGGGCTCGATGCGGTGGCAGTCGGGGTGTTCGAGCGGGGCGTCGGTGCCGAGGAGGTGGGCGGCAAGGCGGGTGGCGAGGGCGAGCTTGCCCGCGCCGGCGGGGCCGGTGATGAGGTAGGCGTGGGCGAGGCGGTCCTGCGCGTGGGCAGTGGCGAGGAGCTGGTAGGCGGCGTCGGCGGTGAAGGCCATGAGGAGGTGCAGGTGAAGGACGGTCGGGTAAGGCGCGGCCCCGTTGTGTCATCCCGTTAGTCCCGTTAATCCCGTCAAAATGTTTGGACGGGATTTACGGGATTAAACGGGATTGGATTTGGAGGTCATGAGGAAGTGGAAAGTAGCGGGGCGGCGTGCTGCCAGATGGCGGCGGCGATTTCTTCCACGGGGCGGGCGGCGTCGAGGAGGTGAAAGCGGGGCTCGCCGCTGCGGGCGAGGGCGAGGTAGCCGGCGCGGACGGCGTCGAAGAAGGCGGCGGGCTGGCCTTCCATGCGGTCGGGCGCACCGGGGCGGGCGGTGAGGCGGGTGCGCGCGGCGGCGGGGTCGAGGTCGAGGATGAAGGTGAGCGCGGGGAGGCAGTCGCCCACGGCGAAGCGGTTGATGGCCTCGACGCACGCGGGGTCGAGCCGGCGGGCGACGCCCTGATAGACGGTGGTGCTGTCGAGAAAGCGGTCGGCGAGGACGATGGTGCCGGATGCCAGGGCGGGCGCGATTTTCTCCCGCACGAGCTGCGCCCGGCTGGCAGTGAAGAGGAGCAGCTCGGTCTCGGCGCACATGGCGTGGCCGGCCGGGGAGTGCTGGAGCAGCGCGCGGAGGTGCTCGCCGATCTCGGTGCCGCCGGGCTCGCGGGTCAGCAGGACGCTTTGCCCCAGGCCCGTGAGCCGCGCGGCGAGCCGCTGGATTTGCGTGGATTTGCCGCAGCCTTCGCTGCCTTCAAAGCTGATGAAGAGGCTTCGCGCCATGGAGGGCGCGCGCTACTTGACGATGACGGTCGGCCCGGCCTCGTCTTTCACCGGCAGCGGGGCCTCGCGCACCGGGCCGCGCGCGGCCGCACTGACCACGCTCGTGCCGGTCCGGCGGGCGTTTTTGACGAAGTCGTTGTTGTCGCCCCACTGCGCCCACGGGCCGTTGGGGACTTCGCGGGCGTCGATGAATTTCCAGTCGGTGACATCGGTGCTGCCGAGGCCGAGGTAGTCGCGGACGGCGGGCGAGATGTCGAGCCCGGCGCCCTGGTTGAGGTTGGGCTTGGGCTTCTCGGGGCCAAAGACGTACTGCCAGTGGTCGGTACGGAAGGGGCCGCAGTCGCTCCACTGGGCGTAGCAGATTTTGCCGGTGTTGCTGTTGCGGACGGCCAGCCAGCGGTCGCGGCAGACGGACTTGCCCTCTTCGACAAAGGCTTCCTTGAACCACGGAATGACCAGCTTGGCCTCGGGCTTGGTGGTGCCGCGGGTCACGTCGTTGTAGGGCAGGGCGATGTAAAAAGGGTTCTGGCGCGGGATGAAATTGGCGGGGATGTAGCCGCGGCGCGAGGCGGCGTTCGGGTTGTCATAGCCGCCGTAGCTGGACTCCCAGTTGAGGTCCCACGAGCTGCTGACATTGTGGACGGGGTTGTTGCCGCCCGCGGGTTCGCCGATCCAAAAGATGGTGGTGACGATGCGCGTCTTCCACGGATATTTGCCCGAGACGCCCAAGGTGCGGGAGGTGGTGGGGATGACGACTTGCGGCTCCATCTTCAGGATGGCGCTCTCACGGAGCTTGGCCGCGTATTTGGCAAAGTCGGCGCTGCTGACATACGGGGACTGCCCGGCGGCTGGGAGTGCGCAGACGGCGGAGACGGCGATGAGAATTCCTAGGAGAGGCGCTTTCATGTTCAGGAATAGGGGCGGCCTTTTTAGGCCATGACCGGCGGGCGGTAAAGCGGAAACTTCCCGCGGCCGGACGCGGCCAACCCGGTGACGGCACGGTTTTTACAGAGAAAAACGGGGCGGTGCATGGGATGAAGTGAAGCCCTGGGCGGGCCACGACCCCTCCCTCGGGAAGCCGGGCGCTAGGCCCGCCGGAGCACGGTGGGGCGGCACAGGCGCGGGTCGGTGCCGGGATGGTCGAGCGTGATGTGCAGGCCGCGGCTTTCCTTGCGCAGCAGGGCGCTGTCCACGATGAGGGCGGCGACGGTGGCGAGGTTGCGGAGTTCGAGGAGGTCGGTGGTGAGCTTGTAGCCCCAGTAAAATTCCGCGATCTCGCGCTCGAGATTTCGCAGGCGGGCGGCGGCGCGCTGGAGCCGTTTGTCGGTGCGGACGATGCCCACGTAGTCCCACATCAGACGGCGGATTTCGTCCCAGTTGTGGTAGATGACCACCAGTTCGTCCACGTCCACGGCATCGCCGCTGGTCCACTCGGGGATGTCCGGCTCGGTCGTCGCGTCGGCGGGCAAAGCGGGCGCGCTTTCCACGATGGCGGCGCAGCAGCGGTGGGCGAGGACGCAGGCTTCGAGGAGGCTGTTGCTGGCGAGGCGGTTCGCGCCGTGGAGGCCGGTACAGGCGACTTCGCCGATGGCGAAAAGCCCGCGCAGCGAGGACGCGCCGTTTTCATCCGTCTGCACGCCCCCGCACTGGTAATGCGCGGCGGGCACTACCGGGATCGGCTGTTTCGTGATGTCGAGGCCGAAGCTGAGGCAGGTCTCGTAGATATTGGGAAAGCGCTCGCGCACGAACTCCGCGGGCTGGTGCGTGATGTCGAGATACACACAGCGCGCGCCGGTGCGCTTCATCTCGGCGTCGATAGCGCGGGCGACGATGTCGCGCGGCGCGAGTTCCTTGCGCGCGTCGTATTTCGCCATGAACTCGCGGCCCTTCTCGTCAATGAGCCGCGCGCCTTCGCCACGCACCGCCTCGGAGATGAGGAAGCTGCGCGCCTCGGGGTGAAAAAGGCACGTCGGGTGAAACTGGATGAACTCCATGTTCGCAATCCGTGCGCCCGCGCGCCACGCCATCGCCACGCCGTCGCCGGTCGCGATGCTCGGATTCGTCGTATAAAGATAGACCTTCCCGCAGCCGCCGGTGGCGAGGACCACGCGGTCGCTGCGCAACGTGGCGACTTCGCCCGTGGCCTCATCGAGCACGTAAGCGCCGAGGCAGCGGTCGTCGCTGGCGTGGCCGAGTTTGCCGAGCGTGATGAGATCGACGGCGATATGGTTTTCAAAAACGGTGACGCTCGGCGCGCGCTCGATGGCGGCGAGCAACGCGCGCTCGATCTCGCGGCCGGTGAGGTCGCGGGCGTGGAGGATGCGCCGCTTGCTGTGGCCGCCTTCGCGGGCGAGGTCGAGCTCGTGCGAGCCGTCCGGCAGCTCGCGCTCGTCGAAGGCCACGCCGAAGTCGATCAGCTCCCGGATGCGCGCCGGGCCGTCGCTCACGATCCGCCGGACCACCGCCTCGTCGCACAGCCCCGCGCCGGCATCGAGCGTGTCTTTCACATGCAGCTCGAACGAATCCTCCGTGCTCGTCACGCTCGCGATCCCGCCCTGCGCCCACGCCGTGTTCGACTCCGCGCGCGCCCGCTTCGTGACGATGGCCACGCGGCCATGCTTCGCCGCGCTGAGCGCGAAGGTGAGCCCGGCGATGCCGGAACCGATGATGATGAAGTCGAAGCGGGTCATCGCAGCCAGAGGTTGTCGATCAGCCGCGTTTTGCCAAAGAAAACCGCGAGCGCGAAAACCGTGCCGCGCCGCACTTCGCGGACGGGGCGCAGGGTTTCGGCGTCGGCGATCTCGGCGTAATCGAGGCGGGCGAGGGGAGCGGTGGCGATGGTTTTCACGAGCAGGCGGCGGAGCTGGGCAGGGCTGGTTACGCCATTGGAAAAGGCGGCGGACGCAGCCAGCAGCGCGCGGCGGAGCACGGTGGCCTGCCCACGCTCGGCGGCGGTGAGAAAGCGGTTGCGCGAGCTGAGCGCGAGACCGTCGGGTTCGCGCACCGTTTCCACCGGCACGATCCGCACCGGCACATTCAGGTCGCGCACCATCCGGCAGATGACCGCGCACTGCTGAAAATCCTTCAGTCCGAAAACCGCCAGGTCCGGCTGCGTAATTTGGAACAACTTCAGCACCACCGTGCAGACGCCGCGAAAATGCCCCGGCCGCGAGGCCCCGCACAGCCGCGCGGAAACCTCCGCCTCATCCACGAAGGCCGAGCCACCCGCCGCATACATCGCCTCCGCGGTCGGATGAAAAATCACATCCGCCCCGTGCGCCGCGCACAGGTTTCGGTCCGCCGCAAACGGCCGCGGGTACCGCGCGAAATCTTCCTTCGGCCCGAACTGCGTCGGGTTCACAAAAATGCTCACCACCACAAGACCGTCCCGACCCGCCAGCACGCGCGCCTTTTCCATCAGCGCCGCATGCCCGCGATGCAGCGCGCCCATCGTCGGCACCAGCACCACCGGCCCGCGCGCCGCCCGGCACAGGCGCGCCGTCGCAGAAATGGAGCGGAGGATTTTCAAAATCGGGAAACAACGGACGGCACCGGGGATAGCCGCCGCTGGGCCACGGTGCAAGCGCGGGGCGCAGACTACTGGAACAGAAACTGCTAAATTCGGCAGGCGTAATTTCCCAAACTGTCCCGATTTTATGGCCTTTTCACGTCCCACCACCCACGCCGGCTTTACGCTGGTGGAGATCATGATCGTCGTCGCGATCATTGGCATGCTGGCCGCCATTATGACCGGCCCCGCCATTCGTGCCCGCAAGCGCTCCCAGGCGACCCGTATCCTGGAAGATCTCCGCCTCATTGATTCGGCCATCGACCAGTACGCGCTCGACAACCACAAGGCGGGCGGTCTGACCCTCGCGTGGACTGATCTCCAGACGTATCTCAAGAAAGGCAGCGTCCTCTATTCCTCGGGCGGCACCGACCTCCTCAACAACCGCTATAGCGGCGGCACCTTCAGCGTGGACGCTTCGCCCAAGCTCAGCTCGTCCTCGTTTGACCGCCTCTCCGACGTGGCCCCGAGCGACTTCTGGTCGCCTTTCTACTAGGTCATCGCGGCCTCCGCGCCCGTCCGATAGCCGGCCACAAATTCCCGCCGGAACGCCGCGAAGGTTCCCGCCTCGATCTCCCGGCGCGCGTGGGCCATCAGCCCGAGGTAAAAGTGCAGGTTGTGCAACGAAATGAGCCGCAGCCCGAGGATCTCCTCCGCCTTCACCAGATGCCGCAGGTAGCCGCGCGAAAACCCCCGGCATGCCGCGCACTCGCACCCGTCCTCGATTGGCCGTTTGTCAAAAATGAACGGCGCATTTTTTAAACTGATCGTCCCCCCCGCGGTGAACGCCGTCCCATTCCGCGCCAGCCGCGTCGGCAGCACGCAGTCAAACATGTCGATCCCGCGTGCCACCATCTCCAGCATCTGCGGCGGCGTGCCGAGGCCCATCGCGTAGCGCGGCTTCTCGGCAGGCAAAAACGGCACGCTGTATTCCACCGCGCGCATCATCTCCGGCTCCGGCTCGCCCACGCTCACGCCGCCGACCGCGTAGCCGTCGAAGCCCAGCGCCACCAGCGCCTCCGCCGAGTGCCGCCGCAAATCCTCGTAGCTCGATCCCTGCACGATCCCGAATTTGAGCCCCGGCGTTTCCACTTCCCTGCACCGCGCCGCCCAGCGCAGCGTCCGCTCCAGGCTCTCGGCCACCTTTTCGTGCGGGCACGGAAACGGCGGGCACTCGTCGAAAAGCATTGCGATGTCGCTGCCCAGCGCGGCCTGCGTTTCCATCGCCTCGCGCGGCCCGAGGAACATCGGCGAGCCGTCGATGTGGTTTTGAAAATGCACGCCCTCCTCCGTGATCTTGCGCAGCTTCGCCAGCGAGAAAACCTGAAACCCGCCCGAGTCCGTAAGGATCGGCCCGTCCCAGTTCATAAAACGATGCAGCCCGCCGAAGTGCCGCATCACCTCCATGCCGGGCCGCACGAAAAGATGGTACGTGTTCCCCAAAATGATCTGCGCCCCGACCTCCCGCAGCTCCGCCGGCGACACCGCCTTCACCGTCCCCTGCGTCCCCACCGGCATGAAAACCGGCGTCTCGATCACGCCATGATTCGTCACCAACCGCCCGCGCCGCGCCTGCGTTTCGGAATCGGTTTTGAGCAGCGTGAACATTCGGGGCGCGGAGCATAGTGGCGCATTTTTCCCATTGCCACAGCTCTTTGAACCCGCCGAGACGCAAGGGCGCAGAGTGTGCGGAGAAAATGCCACGACCACCCTCTTCGACCTCTGGGCCTCTGCGTCCCTGCGTTAAAAACCGCCCCGCGCTACGGCAGCGTCTTGATCTGGTAAAAACGCGGCATCGGCAAAAGCACGGCCCCGGCCTCCGTCGCGGAAAGGGTGCCGCCGGTGCCCGCGATGTTGTCCTGCACCACAGTCCATGCCCCCGCCGCCAAATCGCCGCGCTCACGAAGCTGATATCTTTTCCCAAACACGCTAGCCCAGCGCACCCCGAAATCATTGCCCACCCGCACCACCGCATTGATCCGCAGCACGCTCGCCGCAGTTCGCGAATCGGTCGCCGCGAAAAACTCCGCCAGGTTGTTTGCGCCGTCGCCGTCGCTGTCGAGCGCCGCGTCGACGGCGCTGTTGGGATTCAGTCCGTGCGCCGTTTCCCAGTCGTTCGGAATGCCGTCGCCGTCCGCATCCACAAAAGCCGGCGTGGTGAAAACCATGTCCGCGCCATTGCTTGTGCCGGTGCCGTTTTGCACCACAAAACGAAAGTGATACACCGTCCCCGGCGCCAGTCCGGCCGTCGGAAAACTCACCGCGCTCGCTGCCGTGCCCGCGCTGAGCGTTTGGGAAATTGACGACGCCCCATACGCCGTCGTCGCCCCGAGTTCGATGTGCCAGGTCGCCGCGGAACCGTTCGGATTGATTGTCGCGCCCAGCACCGCCGCCGTGGAAGCAACGCTGGAGGCCCCTTGCGCGGCGATGAACGCCGCGCCCGGCGTAACCAGGAAAGTTTCCAGCACCGGCAGATGATCCGATGCCGCCGCCGAATCGCCGCTCACAAAGCTCGTCCCGTTCGCCGCATTGAGCGCCGCGAGCTGGCCCGCCGCATTGATCTGCTTCGTGTCGAAAACCTGCCCGCTGAGATAAATGAGATGGCTCGCGCGATACATCGCGTAGTCGAACCGCGCGTTTGGCGACGCCGCGTCAATCGTGGAGATTTTCCCCGCGATGCTGACCGGCCGCGCGTCGGTGAAACCCGCCATTCGCAGCGTCGTCACCGGATGATAAATCAGGCCCGTGTCGGGGATCGGATCGCCAATCGCCCCGGCTTTCCAGTTGTCCGTCTCGCCGGGCTCCTCGGTCTCATTCCAGTCGCCGTTCATCACCGCCCCGTCGCCCGGATGGGCCGCGAGCCACGCAGCCAGGTTGGCCGCGTCGGCGGTCGCTTCGCCCTCGCGTTTTTTCGCATTCAAAGTCGAAGCCGTCGTGGTGTCACTGAAGCTCGACGCCTTCAAATGCACGGTGAAAACACCCAGCTCGACGGAGCCCGGCAGATCCACCTGTGCGCTCACCAAACCGCGCAACGCCGCCACGCTCTCGGCAGGATAGGCGTCCGAATACGTCTGCGTCGCGAGAAACGGCCAGCGCGAGACAATGCCCGACGTGATGAAACCGTCCGTCCGCTGGCCGATATAAATATAGTAGTTCACGTTCTCCTGCGGGTTCGGACCGAAGATGGTGAGGTTCGCGCTGATGAACGCGACGAGCTGATCGTGAACCGTCGTGAAGCTGATGCCGGCGTTGTTCCCGCCGAGTTCGTTGATCGTCCACACATCTGGCGCGAGATAGTTCACGACCTTCGCCAGCGCCGGCTGCGCCGCGAAATTCGAGTCCGTCCCGCCGATGTCGCGATGGATGTTGTACTGCAGCACCCGCACCACCGTCTGCGCCCCGGCCCCGGCGGCGAGCAGCGCCAGCGCGGCCAAGACGCAAAGAAAATGGCGGAGGAGGCGGGGCGGCACGGGCACGGCTAATCGCAAAATCGCGGGCAGGCGCAAATCCAATCTGCATCGGCGCGGTTGGCGCTTGCCGCGGGTGGTTCCGTTTTTTCACTCTCTGGGTACCCATGCTCATCCTCGAAAAATTCTCCATCGGCACGGGCGACCGCTTTGCCCACCAAGCCGCCGCCCAGCTTCGCGCCTGCCAGCTCCTCGCCGCCGACGGCGCCGACGTCGTGCCGGTCTGGAACAAATCCAACCGCGAACACAGCTTCGTCGGCAGCGAGCCGGCGAGCGTCATCGCCGCCGCGCGGGCGGCGGTCGCGCAGTTGGGTTGGAAAAAGGGCTGGCATGTGGATGCCGATCACATCCGCCTCGAAACCGTGGATCGCTTCATCCCGCACGCGGATTTTTTCACCCTCGATGTCGCCGACTCCATCGGTCAGCCCGCCGCGCCCGAGGCTGTCAAAGCCTTTGTGGACGGGCAT
>JANPHJ010000309.1:0-5694 GCA_031424395.1 Chthoniobacter sp. | reverse complement strand
CGTTTTCATGGCGGCAAGATGAACATGTTTCACACCCCGGTCAACGCGCCGTCTTTCCCCCCGGGTCCTACGCCAATTTTCGCTCGTGCCAAAAGTCCGTTTTGGGCACGCGCTTGGGAGCGAAATTCCATTTCGCAGGCGGGGGTGTCTGCGGGTCGGAACCGCGCGACTCCCGCCCGCAGACACTTCTCCTGCGGGCAATGGAGTTACCATCCGAAGTGCGTGCCTAAACTGGAGTTTTGGGACGAGGGCCGCCCATACGGATTCCGAACTGGACTCGGCGCACTGTTAAGTGTTGTTGGTTTGGAAATGGAGTTGGTCGGGTTTGTCGATGACATCGAATAACACGACCGGAATCTGAGCGGGAAGGAACTGGTGCAAAGCAACCTGAAACGCTTCGCGCGTGACACCACGATAAGAGCAAAGGACAACCGGAAAACAGGGATGAAGGTTTTGAAATGGGCTTAAGCCATGAGCCGTGGTGGCTGAGGCCTGAAACTCAAATAAGACTGGAGAAGCCAGGCTCAGATAGCGGTCGCCTACAAGAACTCGCTTGAGAGCAGGGTATGGCACAGAAATTACTGGCCGGAATGCGAGGCCGTCGAAGCTGACGTGAGTGCTATCGATCTGAAAGTGAAGAACGCCGTCGGGAAAGCGGCGATACTTGTCGATAGAGGAACCAACAACAAACGCCGTTATCAGAGAGGGGGCGAAAAGAAGCCAATAAGAGCCGGAGTTGCGACGAACCATTTCGCCCGCACCTGCGAACATCAGAACAATAACCACGGCTATCAATAGCGCCCATGACCTAGGCGTATAGAACCGCAGTCTCAATTCACTCGACTCAACTCGCTGAATTATCCACGTTCGACCTGCCATACGGGCGATCAATACCGCTTAGCAAGCTATCAGTCAGCATGAGTTTCTTGCCGCACCTCGCAGACTCAAAACTTACTCTGCTCCTCCGCCACCGCCTTCTTCCCCCGAGGCCATTCCCGGAGCTGCGTCTTCGCCGCTTCGATCTTCTCGGGGGGCTGGTTGCAGAAGGTCACGCCCATGAGCTGGCTGAGGACGTAATGGCGAACGAGGAACTTCTTTTTCGCCCGGTCGCCCTCGATTTCAAAGCGCGTGGCGGGTTTCGAGAAGTCGCCGACGCAGTCGAAATGCAGGTCAAAGACGGTGCTGCTGAAGTGCGGGAGGTAGTCGAACTTAATGCGCTTTTTCCCGCTCATGTTCGCGCCAGCCACATGGCCCTGCTCGACGGCGCACGGCCAGTGCTCGAAGCGGCGGACACCGCCGAAAACCTTGTCGGGATACGAGGCGATGTCGCCGACGGCGAAGATGCCTTTCTCGTCGGTCTCGAGGTACTCATTGACCGGCGTGCCGTGCGGATAGGCGAGCGGCGTGCCGGCGACGAGCCCGAGATTCGGCTCCGCACCGAGCGCGACGATGGCGAGCCCGGCGGAAAACCGGTCGCCACTTTTGGTGGCGATGTTTTTCAAAACGGTGCGGCCCTCGAAGCCGCTGACCGACTGGCTGAGCATGAGTTTCACGCCGTGCTCGGCGAAGTACTCCGCGAGCCACGCACCCAGCTCCGGACCGAGGTAGCGTGCCCAGAGCTGCGGGGCACGATGCAGGAGGCTGACCTTGGCCTTGGGCAACTGCGAGAGCAGCGCGGCCGTCTCCAGCGCGATGCAGCCGCCGCCGATGACGGCGATCTCGTGCTCCAGTTCGGCGACTTCCCGCAGTGCCTGCACGTCGCGCAGGGTGCGGAGGTAAAAGATATTTCCCAGGGTCCCGCCCGCGACTTGGGGACGCCGCGCGCGGCAGCCCATGGCCATGCAGGCCTTGCGAAACTCAATGGCCTGCCCGTTGGAGAGCACGGCGATGTGCCTTTCGAGATTGATCTGCGTGACCAGCGTGTCGGTGCGCAACTCGATGTGGTGCTTAGCGAACCACGCTTCGTCATGCACCTGCACCTGCTCCAGGGTGCCGGCGCGCTTGCCGAGCTGCGATTTGAAAAGCAACGGGCGCTGGTAAGGCGGCGCGGTCTCGTGGCCGGCGAGGAGGATGGTGCCCTTTTTGTCATGCTCGCGGATGCCCTCGCACACGCTGACTCCACCGATGCCGGCCCCGACGATAAGGTAATCTCGACGAATCATTTAACTGGATGAATTACCGCGAAGCGCCGTGGCACCGCGAGAAAATTTCTTCATGTGCCGCGGGGAAGTTTGCGCTACAGACAGCGCCGCCCGCCGCATGATCTCGCTCACGATTGAAAATCTCACCAAGCGCTTCGGCGAAACCGTCGCGCTGCACGGGCTGAGTCTGCACATCGCACCGGGCGAGATTTTTTTCCTGCTCGGCCCGAGCGGCTGCGGCAAGACGACGCTGCTGCGGAGCATCGCGGGCTTTTACACGCCGGAGAGTGGGCGGATTCTTTTCGGAGACGAGGACGTGACGCGCGTGCCGCCGCATCTGCGCAACACGGGGATGATGTTTCAAAGCTACGCGCTCTGGCCGCACATGACGGTGGCGCAAAACGTGGCCTTCGGGCTGGAGGAGCGGAAGGTGCCGGCACGCGAAACTGCCGAGCGCGTGACGGCGGCGCTGGCTTCGGTGAAAATGGAGGCGCTCGGCGAGCGCCGGATTCATCAGCTTTCCGGCGGGCAGCAGCAGCGGGTGGCGCTGGCGCGGGCGCTGGTCATCCGCCCGCGCTGCCTGCTGCTGGATGAACCGCTGTCGAATCTCGATGCGCGGCTGCGGCTGGAAATGCGCGCGGAAATCCGGCGCATCTGCAAGGAGTTCGGCCTCACCGCGATCTATGTGACGCACGATCAAAGGGAGGCGCTGTCGATCGCCGACCGCATGGCGATTCTCGAAGGCGGGCACATCCGCCAGACGGGCACGCCAGCGGAGGTCTATCGGCATCCGCACTCGCGGTTCGTGGCGGATTTCATGGGCGAGACGAATTTCATCGAGGGGAAAATCAGCGCGGTTAACGGCCGCGCGGCGGTGGTGGCAACGGCGGTGCGCGAGTTCGCTGCGACGCTCGGCGGCGATGGCTGGCAGCCGGGCGCGGGCGAGAGCTGCACGCTGTCCATCCGCCCCGAAAGCTGGCGGCTGGCGACGCAGCCGGGCGGGCAAAACGAGGTCGCCGGGCGGTTGACTGAGCGCGTGTATCTCGGCGAGATGGCCCAGTACCGCTTCGCCGCCGGGCCGCATGCGCTCAAGGTCTTCGAGCTGAACCCGCGCTTCGTCGAGCTGAGCCCGGAGCGCGAGCTTTTCGCCAGCGTGGAACTGGAGGACGTGGTCGCCCTGCCGGGATGAAAGCGACCTGGCCACTTTTGCTAGCGCTGGTCGCCGTGCTGCTGGGGCCGATTTTGCTGCGGCCAATGCAGGAGCGCGGGGCGCAAGTGGAGGAGCGGGGGCTGGTCATCATCACGCCGCACAATGAATCCATCCGCTCGGAGTTTGGAGGCGCGTTTGAAGCGCAGTATTTTGCGAAGACCGGCGAGCGCGTGCGCGTGGACTGGCGGACGCCGGGCGGGACGAGCGAGATCGGGCGCTACGTGGCGTCGGAATATCTCGCCGCGTTTTACAACCACTGGACGCGCACGCTCGGCAAACCGTGGAGCAAGGCGGTCGAAAGCAGTTTCGACAACGCGAAGGTCGCGCCGTCGAATGACCCGGCGCAGGACACGCCGGAGCAGGCCGCGCGGCGGGCGTTTCTCGCGTCGGAAGTGGGCTGCAAGATCGACCTGTTTTTCGGCGGCGGCGCGTACGACTTTCAGCAGCAGGCGAAAGCCGGGCGGCTGGTGGATTGCGGCTTCATCAAGGCGCACCCGGAGCTGTTGGGCGACGGCGCGGGCAAGATTCCGCAGACCGTGAGCGGCGAACCGTTTTGGGATCCGCAGGGCCGCTGGATCGGCAACGTCGTTTCGAGCTTCGGCATTTGCTACAACACCGACGCGCTCGCCCGGCTCGGCATCGCGCCGCCGACGCGCTGGGCCGACCTCGCTGACCCGCGTTTCCTCCACGAGATCGCCCTCGCCAACCCGACGCAAAGCAGCTCGGTGAACAAGGCTTTCGAGATGCTCATCCAGCAGCAGATGACCGAGGCGGTGAAAGAGATCGCGCAGATCCCGCGGAATCTCGGCGAGCCGCGTCTAGGTGGCGGGGATGCGGAAATGGCCAGCGTCAAAGTGGGCTGGACGCAAGCCATGCGGCTGCTGATGAAAATCGGCGCGAACGCCCGCTACTTCACCGACTCGTCCACGAAGATCGCGCTCGACGTGGAGGCGGGCGAAGCCGCGGCCGGCATGACCATCGACTTTTACGGGCGCTTCCAAAGCGAGGCCGTGCGGAAGGCGGACGGCAGCTCGCGCCTGCAATACGTCAACGCGGCTGGCGGCACGTCAGTCGGCGTCGATCCCATCGGACTGTTCAGAGGCGCGCCGCATCCCGAGGTGGCGCGCGAGTTCATCGCCTTCGTCATGTCGCCCGCGGGGCAAAAACTTTGGAACTGGAAAGTCAGCGCACCCGGCGGCCCGCAGCGTTACGCGCTCCGCCGGCTGCCCGCGCTGCCCGCGCTCTACGCACCCGAGTTTCGCCCGCTGCGCTCCGATCCCGAGGTCGATCCCTACGAACTCGCCAAGACCTTCACCTATCACGACGCGCGGACCGCCGCATACTTCCGCTCCATCGCCTTCACCTTCCGCGTCATGTGCATCGACCCGCACGACGAGCTCACCGCCGCCTGGCGCGCGCTCATCGCCGCGCACTTCCCGCCCGAGGCCACCGCCGCGTTTGAAAACGTGAGCGCCGTCGATTACGCCGCCGCCGGCGGGCGCATGCGCGAGGCGCTGAGCGGCGACAAAATCGCCGAAGTCCAGCTCGCCAAGGAACTCGCCGACCATTTCCGCCAGCAGTACCAGCGCGCCGCCGCCCTCGCCCGCGCGGGCCGCTGAATGCAGCCACGACTGGCGTGTTTCGCCCACGCACCTGTGCAAAAAACTAAAATTCCGTCTTGCCACATATGCCACCTCCCCTCTCAATGAGCGCCTTATGAACGTAGGCACCCAACCTGCTAAACGAGGTTTTCTATGATTTCTATGCTGCAAACGTTCCACACGTCGCCGGTGCTGATGGTGCTTAGCTTCCCGCTCCTCTACGCGGCGCTGCTGCTTTTGGTGCATGCCGTCGTCGAGTTTGCGCCGCGCTACATCCGCGAGCACCGCGTCAGCTATCGCCCGATCCAAACACGCGTCGCGGACCTGCTGCTCATCCTGCGGCTCGTCTTCCGGCGCGGGTAAAGGCCACGCGCCCCGGCTACGCGGAGCGGAGAGCGGCGAGCGGGCCGGTGCTGTCGCCAATGAAGGGCACGCGCACATCCATCCGTTCGAGCAGCGACGCCCATAGATTCGTCACCGGCGTCTCTTCTTTGAACCGCACATGCCGGCCCGTGGCGATGGTGCCGCCGCCGCCGCCCGCGAGCAGGATCGGGAGGTCGTCGTGGTTGTGGCGGTCGCCGTCGCTGTTGCCGCTGCCGTAGGCGATCATGCAGTGGTCGAGCAGCGTGCCGTCGCCTTCGCGGATGCCCTTCAGCCGCTTCAGTAGATAGGCGAGCTGGCCGACGTGAAATTGATTGATCGCCCGCACCTTGCGGATTTTTTCCGGGTCGTGCCCATGGTG
>JANPHJ010000308.1:0-2997 GCA_031424395.1 Chthoniobacter sp. | reverse complement strand
CGCAAAAAGCACGGCCTCACCGCCGAGGCCGCCGTCGAGAAAGTCCTCGCCGCCCTCGCTGCCGCCAAGCCCGCGCAGACCACCACGAAGATCGTCGCCTAGCAGCCGGTTAAAAAGGCAACGGCGGACGAGGATGGGGATTTCCCTCGTCACCAAGCTCCGGCATGGTGATGCGCTTGGGCTGCGGCCGCGTGGCCGATGCGGGCGAACACCCGGCGCTTTCGCCACACTCACCGTGGCGGGCTATGCCTGTCCGGTGATTTACAACCCCGATGAACTTCTGCCACCGTCCACCGCATAACCGACAACGATCTGCTCCAGGAAATCCATCGTGTGCGTGAAAAGCTGGCGCGCGAGTGTGACTACGACGTGCCTAAGATCGGCGAACGGATGCGCCAGTGTGAGCGCGAGGAAATGGCGCGTGGCGTGCGGTATGTGTCCTTCGCGCAGCCGCGCGGCAACGAGGCGGAATCGTGTGTGGTGCGCGAAGAACCGGGCACGGAGTGAACTAGAGCGCCCACACGGTCTGCCCGCCAACGATCGTGCGCACCGCGCGGCCTTTTAGCTCCCAGCCGTGGAAGGGCGTGTTGCGGCTGCGGGAAAAGCTCTGCTCTTTGTCCACGGTCCATTCGAGGCCGGGGTCGATGAGCGTGACATCGGCGGGTGCGCCGGGGCTGAGGGTGCCGCGGTCGAGGCCGAGGAGGCGGGCGGGTTCGGTGGTGAACATCGCGATGAGGCGCGCGAGCGGGATGGCTTTCTTTTTGTGCACGAGGAGGTCGAGGAACAGGCCGAGTTCGGTTTCGAGGCCGAGAATCCCGAAGGGCGCGAGGTCGAACTCGACTTCCTTTTCATACGCGCAGTGCGGCGCGTGGTCGCTGGCGAGGATGGTGATGGTGCCGTCGGCGACGCCGCCGATGAGCAGGTCGATGTCGCGCTGGGTGCGCAGCGGCGGGTTCATTTTGTAGTTCGTGTCGAAGGCCCGGACCGACTCGTCGGTGAGCGCGATGTGGTGCGGGCAGATTTCGCCGCTGAGCCGCACACCGCGGGCGCGCGCTTCGCGCAAAAGGCGGACGCAGCCGCCGCTGCTGAGGTGCTGGCAGTGGATGGGTGTGCCGGTGAGTTCGGCGAGCAGGGCGTTGCGCTGAACGATAATCTCCTCGCCCGCCGCCGGCCAGCCGGGCAGGCCGAGCGCGGTGCTGACCGCGCCTTCGTGCATCACGCCTTTGCCGACGAGATTGTAGTCCTGGCAATGGTCCATGACGGTGAGGCCAAACATGCGCGTGTACTCGAGCGCGCGGCGCATGACCTCGGGGTTTTGCACGCAATGCCCGTCGTCGGTCAGCGCGACGATGCCGGCCTTGTGCATCGAGCCGATGGGCGCGAGTTCTTCGCCCGCGAGGCCCTTGGTGATCGCGCCGGTGGGGAAGACATTCACGCACGCCTCGGCCCGCGCCTTTTCCAAAACCCACGCCACCACGCTCGGGCTGTCGATGCTCGGCGAGGTATTCGGCATGCACACCACGCTCGTGAACCCGCCCGCCGCCGCGCACCGCGCACCGCTGGCGATGGTCTCTTTCGCCGACTGGCCCGGCTCGCGGAAGTGGACGTGCAAGTCGATCAGGCCGGGCGCGACGACGAACCCGGTGGCGTCGATGATTTCCAAATCGTCGTCATGCGCCCTCGCTTTCGCTTCGAGATCGACGCGTTCGATTTTGCCATCGGCCAAATATAGATCGCCGACGCGGTCGAGGCCGTTGGCTGGGTCGATGATGTGGCCGTTGGTGATCAGGAGGTTCATGGGTGTGGAAATCTATCCCTCCGCCTCTCCCACGAGTTCTAAGACGTGAGTCTCCAATTCCGTTGAGAAGCGGAAATCAGTTTCGTGGCGCAGCTTCGAAAGCTCAGTCTTCAGAGCCGGAATCCAGCCCCGCTGCTTGGCGTTGATGAGCACGCCGAGCGTCCCGGGGACGGTGAGACCAAAGCGCGTTGCCACTGCGCGCCCGTGTTTTTCATCTATGATGAGCAGCGTCGCGCCGAGTTGCCGGGCGAGGGCGATGGCCTCGCATTCACCCGCATCAAGAGCCAGTATCTCCAAGTCCGTGATCCTCGTCCGCACTTCCTCAATCACCAGCCATCCTTCATTCTTCGCCGCAAGGAACATTGGCGCAAGTTCCGGCACCAAACGTCCTCCGGCCAGCGTCTCGCGCCACCCCTCGGGGGGAAGATGCACTTTCCCGTAGAGATCCCTCAAGAGCGGGAGGCGGTGGAGCTTCGCGAGATAAAACAGCGGTGAAGTGTCAGCAACGACGCAAGGCATTCCGAATCTCGTTTTCCACATCTTCCTCGGTCCAAGGCATCGGAACTTTCCGCTCCACGAGGACTTTTTCGAACTCCCATCTTCCCATCCCTGCGACCGCTCCGGCGCGGCCGGGCGGGAGTTTGCCTTCGCGGTAAAGGGCGATGGCGAGTTCGAGGCGGGCTTCCGCCTCGGTGATATGCTCGGGCAGGTCGAGGGTGATGCTCATGGGTTAGATTTAGGCCGCAATGTTGCCGCGGGCAACGTCCGCTTTTTCCACACCCCGCACTCCCGCGCAGAGGAAAAGCACGGCCATGCGGACGGCGAGGCCGTTGGTGACTTGATCGAGGATGACGGAGCGGCCGCTGTCGGCGAGGTCGCTGTCGATCTCGACGCCGCGGTTGATGGGGCCGGGGTGCATGATGAGGGCGTCGGGTTTCAGTTTTTCCGCGCGCTGTTTGGTGAGGCCGAAAAGGGCGGTGTACTCGCCGAGCGAGGGGAAGTATTCCTTGCGCTGCCGCTCGTGCTGGATGCGGAGGAGATTGACGACATCGACCTCGGGGAGCACGGCGTCGAGGTCGTGGGTGACGGTGACGCCGAGGTGCTCGAACTCGCGCGGGACGAGCGTGGGCGGGCCGACGAGGGTGACGCGCGCGCCGAGTTTGGTGAGGGCGTGGATGTTCGAGCGGGCGACGCGGCTG
>JANPHJ010000307.1:0-10091 GCA_031424395.1 Chthoniobacter sp. | reverse complement strand
CCCTCCGTCCGATGTGCGGCCTAGCGGGCTTCGCGGGCCGAGGTGATCTCGGGGTGCTGCGGCGCATGACCGCCGCCATCGCGCATCGCGGGCCGGATGCGGACGGGCATTGGGCGGAGGAAAGCGCGGGCGTTTTCCTCGGGCATCGCCGCCTCTCCATCGTCGATCTCAGCGGCGGCGCGCAGCCGATGTGGACACGCGACGGCCAGCTCGGCGTTACCTTCAACGGCGAGATCTACAACCACGCCGAACTCCGCGCGGAGCTGAAGGCGCGCGGCTGCGAGTTCGTGACCGACCACAGCGACACCGAGGTGCTGCTCCACGGCTACCGCGAGTGGGGCGAGAGTTTCACCGAGCGGCTGAATGGCATGTGGGCCTTCGTCATCTACGACCGCGCGAAACAGCGTCTCTTCGGCAGCCGCGACCGGTTCGGCAAAAAGCCGCTCTATTATTTCCATGAGGGCGAAACTTTCGCCTTCGCCAGCGAGCTGCCCGCGCTGCTCCAGCATCCAAATTGCCCGCGCAACCTCTCGCCGCTCTCGCTCAAAAAATACTTCGCCTACTGCTACATCCCCGCCCCGCGCTCGATCTGCGAACGCGTGTGGAAACTGCCCGGCGGGCACTCGTTCACCTTCGATCTTGCCAGCCGCGCGTTGAAAACGTGGCGGTGGTGGGAGTTTGTGCTCGAAAAAAGTCCGATCGTTCGAGGTTCGGTTAAGCTCCGTCACGACATCCTCTGCGAAGAAATCCGCGCCACACTCGAGCGCGCCGTCCAGCGCCGGCTCATGTCCGATCTACCGCTCGGTGTCTTCCTTAGCGGCGGCATTGATTCATCGGCCATCGCCGCGCTTGCGGCGAAACATGTCCCCGCCGGGCAGCTCAACACTTTTTCCATCGGCTTCAACGAACCAAGCTTCGACGAGTCCGCCTACGCGCAACTCGTCGCTGAGAAACTTGGCACGCGGCATCGCAGCGAGACGCTCGACCTCGACAAATCCGTCGCGCTGCTCCCCGAGATCGTCGCCCGGCTCGACGAACCGCTCGGCGACGGCTCGCTCCTGCCCACGTATCTCCTTTCGCGCTTCACCCGGCAGCACGTCACCGTCGCGCTCGGCGGCGATGGCGGCGACGAACTCTTCGCCGGCTACGATCCCTTCCGCGCCCTGCGCGCTGCGGAGCTTTATGCCAAGCTCATCCCCCGCCCGCTACACCACGCCATCCGCCTCGTCGCCGCGCGCCTGCCGGTGTCTCACGCGAACGTCAGTTTTGATTTCAAAATCAAACGCACGCTCTCCGGGCTCAGCTATCCGCCGAAGCTCTGGAACGCCGTCTGGATGGGCGCGCTCGAACCCAGCGACCTCGCCCAGCTTTTCCGCGAACCGAGCGATGAGGAGGAAATCTACAGCGAAGCCATCGAGGCCTGGGACCGCTGCGCGCAGCCGAACCTCGTCGATCGCACGCTCCAGTTTTTCACCAATCTCTATTTGCAGGACGGCATCCTCGCCAAAGTCGATCGCGCCTCGATGATGTGCTCGCTTGAGGCCCGCTCGCCGTTTCTCGACATCGAAGTCGCCGACCTCGCCCGCCGCATTCCCTGGCAGCTCAAGCTGCGCGGCGGCCAGACGAAATGGATTTTGAAACGCGCGCTCGCTCCGCTCCTCCCGCGCGAAATCATTGACCGCAAAAAGAAAGGCTTCGGCATGCCCATCGGCCGCTGGCTGCGCGAGGGAAAATTCGAGTTCGACCACACGCGCGCTTTTCCGCACCTCGACGTCGCCTTCGCCGAGCGCCAGCACGCCGCGCACATGAGCGGCGCGCGTGACGAGCGCCTTTTCCTCTGGAACTATTGGCTGCTGGGCCAGTGGATGAAAAAATGAGCGCAGTCTTGACGATGCGCATGGCCGCGGAGTTCCGGGTGGAGCACTCGACCCGGGTGATGCCTTCGGCGACCCGCCGAAGGCTTGGGCGAGAACGCGCCTGTCAGGCTGCGCCGTCTGCATTGGCGCGGCTGAATCTGATTGCACCCGCACCGCTGGGTTTCCGGCGGGTCGCCGGAAACGGCACTCGGGTCGAGTGCTCCACCGGGAACCCGCGCGCGAAGTGCCCATGAAAATCCTCGTCCTCTGCTACGAATACCCGCCGCTCGGCGGCGGCGGCGGGCGCGTGGCGCAGAGCATCGCGGAGCAGATGGCCGCGCGCGGTCACGAGGTGCGCGTGCAGACCGCCGCGCTCGGCTGGCGCTCGGTGCGCGAGACTATCGGCGGCGTGGAAATCTATCGCACTGCCAGCGGACGCCGCGCGCCCGACACCTGCCGCGTTCAAGAAATGGCCGCGTATTGCGCGACCAGCTTTTTTCCGACACTCCGCCATATCCGCGAGTGGAAGTCGGACGTGATCCACGCGCATTTCGCCGTGCCGACCGGCTTGCTCGCGTGGGCCGTGCATCGCCTCACCGGCGTGCCGTACGTCCTCACCGCGCACCTCGGCGATGTCCCCGGCGGCGTGCCCGAGCAGACCGACATGCTGTTCAAATTCATCGGCCCCATCGCCCGCCAAGTCTGGCACCGCGCCGCCGCTGCAACTGCCGTCAGTTCCTTCGTCCAGCAGCTCGCCGAGCGCGCCTACGGGCGCGCGGTCGAGCGCATCCTCAACGGCATCGACCTGGGCGGGGCAGGTGGCAGGGGGCAGGGGGCAGGGGTGGGCACGCCGCCCCACTTGGTTTTTGTCGGGCGGTTTAGCGAGCAGAAGCAGCCGCAGCTTTTCGTCGAAGCGCTCGGGCACCTTCGCGGCCAGCCGTGGCAGGCGACGATGATTGGCGACGGGCCATTCATGCCCGCGGTCGTGAAAACCCTCGCCCGCCACGGTCTCGCCGACCGGGTGCGCCTCACCGGCTGGCTCGCCGCGCCACAAGTTCAGCGGGTGCTGGCGGGAGCGGATGCGCTGGTCATGCCTTCGCTTTCCGAGGGGTTGCCGTTGGCCGCCATCGAGGCGCTGAAACACGGCCTCGCCATCGTCGCCAGCGACATCCCCGGCTTGCGCGATGTCCTCGCCAATGGCGTGAACGGCCTCGTCTTTCCCGTCCGCGATATCGCGGCGCTCGCGCAAAAACTTGGCGCACTCCTCGCCAGTCCCGACACGCTCCTCGCGATGCGGCGCGCGAGCTGGGACAAAGCGCAGGCCTTCGACCTCACGCGCATTGCCGGCGAATACGAACGCATCCTGCTCCGCGCCGCCGGGCAGTGAGTCCACGAAAGACACGAAAGGACACGAAAGGACACGAAAGGACACGAAAGGACACGAAAAGGATTGTCCCCCTTTGGGCCTTTCGTGTCTTTCGTGGACGCCCCAAAACCGCATGACCGCCTATTCCAACCTCCAGCAGGAACTCGCCGCCGAGCCGCGCACCTGGCTCGTCACCGGCGTCGCTGGGTTCATCGGGTCACATCTGCTCGAAGCCTTGCTGGGCCTTGATCAGCGCGTGGTCGGGCTCGACAACTTCTCCACGGGCTCGCCGCTGAATCTCGCCGAGGTGGAAGCCGCGGTGGGTGCGGAAAAATGGGCGCGCTTCGCTTTTCACAACGGCTCCGTCGCCGACATGGGCGCGTGCCGCGAGGCGAGCGACCATGTCGATTACGTGCTGCATCACGCCGGCTTCATCTCCGTGCCGCTCTCGATCGAAGACCCGCTCGGCTGCCACGACACGAACGTCACCGGCACCCTCAATCTGCTCGCCGCCGCGCGCGACAATCGCGTGCGCCGCGTGGTCTTTGCGAGCAGCAGCGCCGTCTATGGCGACGATGCGCGCATGCCGAAAACCGAGCCACAGATCGGCCGCCCGCTCAGTCCCTACGGAGCTTCGAAGCTCATGGATGAAATTTATGCGCGCCAGTTTTTCGACCACTACGGGCTGGAAAGTGTGGGCCTGCGCTACTTCAACATCTTCGGCCCGCGGCAGAATCCCACGGGCGGTTATGCGGCGGTCATCCCGCAGTGGATCACCGCGCTCGTGGGCGGCTGCGAGTGCGCGATCCACGGCGACGGCGGCATCACGCGCGACTTCTGCCACGTTGCCAATGTCGTGCAGGCCAACCTCCTCGCCGCGACCACGCGGAACCGCGCGGCGCTTGGCGAAGTTTTCAATGTCGCCTGCGGTGCCAGCACCACGCTCGCGGCACTCTACGAGAGCATTGCCGCGCGCGTTGCCGCTGTCACCGGATCGCCCGCGAAGCCTGTGCAATACGGCCCGCCGCGTGCGGGCGACATCCAGCACAGCTCCGCGGACATCGCGAAAATCCGCCGCGATCTCGGCTTTGATCCGGGCGTGAGCGTGGATGAGGGCTTGGAGGAAACGGTGCGCTGGTACGCGGCGCGTGCGGACTGAGAACTTCGGGTGGAGCGCTCGACCCGAGTGCGCTTCGCGGCGACTCGCCGCGAAGAGGAGTGGACGTGCCATTGGCGAACGCGCGATCTGGAAATCACGCGCCCTCTCGGTGCGCTCGGCGGGTCGCCGAGAGCAGCACGCGGGTCGCGTGCTCCACCCGGAAAGCTGGGCCACGCATGCCTGGAAAAATGATGCTGCCACCGCGGCGCGCGCTTCCCTAGGCTCCGCCGCATGTCCGACCTCTGGCAGGCCCTCAAAACCGACGCCCGCGCGCAGCTCACGCAGCGCGATTACTCCGCCAGCTCCCTGCCCGAGCGCCTCGCCACGAGCGGCGTGGAAGCGGGCGAGCTGATCGCCAAGCGCGCCGAACTCGCCGGCGCGTGGATTCCCGGCGTGGAGATTTTTCCCCGCAAAATCTACGCGCAGCGGCATCGCGGGTTCTTCGGCGAATTTGCCCGCATGGGCGACGGCGCGCTTGCGGCCATCGGGCTCTGGCCGCGGCAGTGGGCGACGGCGCGGATGTACGCGGGCACGGCGAAGGGTTTTCACATTCACCCGCCGCACATCCCCGAGGGTACGACCGCCGAGGCGTGGTTTCACCGGCTGTTCACGGCGGAGCCGAAAAACTTCGCGCTGCGCCCGTACGACCGCGAGCAGTGGGACGCGATGTTCTTTGTGCAGGGCAATGTCGAGATGCTGCTCGTGGATGAGCGCGCGGGGCTGCCGCGGCGGGTGATGCGGTTCATCATCGAGGGCGACGATCAGCGCGGACCGAATAACGCGGGGCTCGTCATTCCCGCGGGCGTCGGGCACGGACTGCGGGCAGAGGGCTCGCGCGACACGATCATGGTCTATGGCACGAGCACGCAGTTCGAGCCGACGTTCGAGGGGCGGATAGCCGATGGCGTGGAGCGCGCGCCGCTGCCGCCGGAGTGGCAGCGGTATCTCGACGCGGGCGCATAGCGGCTAGACGTGGATGGCGTGGCCGGCGGCCATTTCCACGGCTTCTTTCACACCTTCGCTGAGCGTCGGGTGAGCGTGGATGGTGGCTTCGATTTCCTCCCACGTCGCTTCGAGCGTCATGGCCAGGCCGAGTTCGGCGATCATCTCGGTGGCTTCGGGGCCGATGATGTGCGCGCCGAGGATTTCGCCGTGCGGCTCGCCGACGAGCACTTTCACAAAGCCCTCGCTCTCGCCGATGGCGCGGGCCTTGCCGCTGGCCATGAAGGGGAACTTGCCGACCTTGAACTTGAGCCCTTTTTCCTTCGCCGCGCGCTCGGTGAGGCCGACGCTGGCGACCTGCGGATGGCAGTAGGTGCAGCCGGGGAAGGTCGTGACTTTCTTCGGCTTGAAGCCGGGCACAAACATCCCCTCGACGGCTTGCACCGCCTCGTAGCTGGCGACGTGCGCGAGCCACGGCGGCCCGATGATGTCGCCCGCGGCGAAGACGCCGGAGACGTTCGTCTCGTAGCGGTCGTTCGTCTGGAGATAGCCGCGGTCGGTGAGGCCGATTTTCAAAGCGCCGCCGGGCAGCAGCGGGGCGACGCCGATGGCCACGAGGCACACGTCGGCCTCGATGGTTTTTTCCGCGCCTTTCGGATCGGCGACGGTGATTTTCACACCCTTGTCCGCGACCTCGGTCTTCACCGTCTTGTGCCCGAGCAGCGCGGTCACGCCCTGCTTCGCGAACGACTTTTCCAGCGCCTGCGAAACCTCCGTGTCCTCGATCGGCAGCAGGTTCGGCAGCATCTCGACGAGGGTCACTTTCGTGCCGAAGGCATTGTAGAAATACGCGAACTCCACGCCGATCGCGCCCGCCCCGATGATGACGATGCTCTTGGGCTGCGCAGGCAGATTCATCGCCTCCTTCGAGCTGATGACGGTCGTGCCGTTGAAGTCCAGGCCGGGCATCGGGCGCGGCACGCAGCCGGTGGCGATGAGGATCTTCGCCGCCGTGTGCGCCTCCACCTTGCCGTCCGCGCCGGTCACTTTCACCTCACCCGCTTTGTCCATCGCCGCGGAGCCGCGGAGCCAGTCGATCTTGTTCTTTTTGAAAAGGTAGTCGATGCCCGCCGCGCCTTTGTCCGAGACCACGCGCGAGCGCTTGATGATCGCCGCCCAGTCGTAGCTCAGCCCCTCGATCTTGAAGCCAAACTCCGCCGCGCGGTGCTTCATCGTGTGATACAGCTCGGCGTTTTTGAGCAGCGCCTTCGTCGGGATGCAGCCCCAGTTGTTGCAGGTTCCGCCGCCGCGCTCCTTGTCCACGCACGCGACTTTCTTGCCGAGCTGCGCGGCCTTGATGGCCGCGACGTAGCCGGCGGGGCCGGCACCGATGACGATGAGATCGTAGTTAGCCATTGGGAAAAGTTGAGAGGTTGGAGTTGAGAGTTTAGCGGCAGGAAAAAGCGGGGCGCAAGATGCGGGCGGGGTGCGGAAGGCGTCAAAAGATTTCGCGCACACGCGGCGGCTGGGAACGCCAATCTCCTGATTGGCCGGAAGGAGCAGTCAGGAGATTGGCGTTCCGAGCGGCTCCGCCAGCGGGGCGACATCGACGGACACCTTTAGCTCGTGCTCTCCGCCGCCGACCACGACGCCGCGCAGCGGGCTCACGTCGCTGAAATCGCGGCCCCACGCGACGGTGATGTGGCGGTCGCCGGGGAGCAGGTTGTTGGTCGGGTCGGCGTCGATCCAGCCGTAGCCGGGGCACCAGACGGCGAGCCAGGCGTGCGAGGCGTCGGCTCCGACGAGGCGCTTTTTTCCCGGCGGCGGGATGGTTTCCAAATACCCGCTGACGTAGCGCGCAGGCAGGCCCAGCGAGCGCAGGCAGGCGATGCCCATGTGCGCGAAATCCTGGCAGACGCCGCGGCGGTTTTTGAAAACATCGGCGAGCGGCGTGGCGGTGGTGGTGGCGCGTTTGTCGAATTTGAAGTCGCGAAAAATGCGCGTCGTCAGGTCGCGCAGGCCGTCGAGCAGCGGGTGGCCGGCGGGGAAGCACGCGGCGGCGTAGGCGCCATACGCGGCGCTGTGCGCGATATGCCGCGAGTCGAAGCAGAATTCGCCGGCGACCGTCGCGTCGGTCAGCACCTCGCGCGCGCAGGCATCGCGCACGGTCTCCCACGCGGGCGTCTGCGCGGGGAGCGCGGGCGCGGTCACGCGGACGCGGCTGCGGGCGGTGACGACCAGCTCGGGGTGGGGTGCCTGGATGGTGAAAAAGTTCGTCGGCGTTTCATAGAAATCGAGCCGATGCGTGTGGACCGCCGGCTCGGGGGTGATCTCCAGCGAGTACTCCAGCACCTCCTGCCGCGGCAGCGCCAGCGGGCGCAGATGCGCGAGGTGGTGCGACACCGACACGTCGGACTGGTAGGTGTAGGTGGTGCGGTGGGTGACGGCGTAGAGCATGGCTAGCTGAGGCGCGGGACGACGTGGCTGAAATAGCTCGCGCTGAGCAGCGCGGAAAGCGCCTCGCAGCCGGCGATGATTTCGCCGAGCAGCGTGTCGAGCGGCTCGGGATCGCCGAGGCGCGCGACATCCGCCAGCGCGGCGATGTCGGCGGTGGCGAGCAGCGCCACGGTTTGATCGAAAGGCCCGGGATCGAGGCGCACGCCGCTGGCCTCGGGGAGTTTCGCAAAGTGGCGCTGGAGCATGCGGCACTGGAAGGCGAGCGAGCGCGGGTTGCTCGGCTCGGCGAGCAGCAGGTCGAGTGTGGCGGCGACCTCGGGCCGGGCGAGATGGCGGCGCCGGTAGGTCATGGTGCTGTCCGTGTACTCGAGCAGCGGCGCGAGCGCGGCACGACCGGCGGGGTCGATGGCCAGCACGGCGCGGACATTGGTGGCGACATTGATGGCGCGTTCGAGGCGGCGGCCGAGTTCGAGGAAACGCCAGGCATGGCCGCGCGTCATGTTTTCCATCTCCATGCCGGCAAAGGCCGCGAGCTGAAAGATGAGCCGGTGCAGCGCGGCGAGAATCGCGCCGGGCGTGGCGCGCCGGATGACCGTGGGAAACTCGATCTGCATCTGGTTTAGGATGCGCCAGGTGTCGCCGCTCAGCCGGTCGCGCACGCTGGCCACGAGAAAGCCCACGCGGCTGAGCTGGCCGCGGACGCTGCCGGTTTCGTCGGCGGCAAAGACGATGTGGCGCACCGCGGCCGCGAGCGCCGCAGGGGGCGCGTGCTCGGGAAAATCCTCCGGCAGTTTTTCTGCAAAAATGAGCCAGCGCACGAGGGCCGCGAGCTCCAGCTCCTCGGCGGCGCCGCCTTCGCCCGCGAGCCGGCCGAGCACGGGGCGCAGCAGGCGCACGGTGTCCTCCAGCCGCTCGGCGTAGCGGCCGAGCCAGAAGAGATTTTCCACCACGCGGCTCGGCACCGCCGCATGGCCGCGGTCGAATTCCACCGCCACCGCGCTCGCCTCGTCGGGCGGCACGGACTCCGCCGGGGCGGCGGAAAGCACCCACGTATCCTTGCTCCCGCCGCCATGCTGAGAGGAGACGATCGGCGAATCCGACGACGCCGAGACGCGCGTGAGCCCGCCCGGCAGCACCGCGTAACCACGCGCCGTGGCGCACACGTAGCAGCGCAAAATGAGCGGGCGCGGAGCGAGCCGCGCGCCGTCCCAGACCGGCGCGGTGGACACGGCCACGCGCTCCTGGCCCACGTAGCCCTGGGGATTCGCGGCGATGCGCGCGGCAAGTTTTTCCAGCGCATCCGCCGGCAGCGCATCGCCAAACGCGGGCTCCGCGTGGCCGACGAAACTGCGCTTCACCACGCGCGTGCCGAGGCGCTGCAGCGTGGCGTTGCGCTCCGCCTCCTGGCCGCACCACCACGTCGCCACATTCGGAATCATCAGCTCCTCGCCGAGGAGATGGCGCGCCAGCTTTGGCAGAAAAGCGAGGATCGCCGGCGACTCGACCGCACCCGAGCCGAGCGCGTTCGAGATCGCCACGCGGCCCGCGCGCGCCGCTTCCACCAGCCCCGCCACGCCGAGGAAGGAATCGCCGCGCAGCTCCAGCGGATCGCAATACGTGTCATCCACGCGCCGCACGATCACGTCCACCGGCTGGAGCCCGTCGAGCGTTTTCAAAAAGACGCGCCGGTCGCGCACCGTGAGGTCGCTGCCCTCGACCAGCGGCACGCCGAACTGCCGCGCGATGTAGGCGTGCTCGAAATACGTCTCGGTGTACGGCCCCGGCGTGAGCAGCACGGTGCGCGGCGTTTCCGTCCACGGGGCCATCATCCGCATGCCCGCGTTGCGCGCGGCAAAGAAGCCGGCGAGCCGCTGCACATTGCCGGCGCGGAATTCCTCCGGCAGCACGCGCGAAATAATGCTCCGGTTTTCCAACGCGTAACCCACGCCGCTCGGAGCCTGCGTGCGGTCGGTGAGCACCCACCACTGGCCGTTCGGCGCGCGCGTGAGGTCGATGGCGTGGAGTGTGAGATACATCCCGCGCGGCACCTGCATGCCGTGGCAGGCGCGGAGAAAACCGGGGTTCGCGTGGAGCAGCGCGGGCGGCAGCAGACCGTCGTGCAGCAGGCGCTGCGGGCCGTAGATGTCCGCCAGCAAAAGGTTCAGCAGCCGTGTGCGCTGGATCAGGCCGGGCTCGATCCGCGCCCATTCCTCCGCGCTGACGAGCATCGGGAGCGTGCCCAGCTCCCAACTGCGCTCGGCGCTCCGGCCATCGGCATACGCGTTATACGTCACGCCATGCTCGAGCAGCA
>JANPHJ010000306.1:0-11077 GCA_031424395.1 Chthoniobacter sp. | reverse complement strand
TATCTACATTCGTTCGTCCCGCTGGGACGGTTGGCGGTCTGCCAAAAGCGGTGCCGCCGCTACGCTTTGTCACCGCACTCCAAATGATGTTACTTCGGCGCAGCGGATGGGCTGGTGCCCGCAGATTCCAGCATGCCGGTTTCGACCTTCTTGATGCGGCTGTTCCCTTCAAAAACAATCTGTGTTTTACGCTGCGAGACGTTCCAGCCGGGACGCTGGCGACTTCCCTACCGTCCATCCACAGGGTGAGCTTTTCGCCCTGCGCTGCGAAAACCACTTCGTGCTCCGCTGCGGCCACATAGCCGGGCCCAAGATCAATACCGCTCTTGAGCCAGGTGTTCCCAGCCGGGTGATATTGGTAAACCGTCGCAACACTAGCGATGTCTAGGTTGTAGCTGCCGATGTCGGACTGCCCGAGTGAGGCATTCACCTTGTTGGCAAACAGGACGCGGATGGCCACGTCGCTGGTGGGTTTGGTGCTCAAAGGTTCCGTGTAGTGGCGCTCTTTTCCGGGGGCCAGAGTCAGCCATTCGCCATCTGCCACCAGTGCGCCCGTCTCCAAGCCATAGCTCCGAATCTTATCCGTCCGATCCTTCCACTCGCGCGGTTGCGGGTAGCTTGATGCTGACAGTCGGTGCGCAGCCTTCGCGTCGTCCCATTCAACCAGAAAGCCAGACAGTTGATACTCGACCGGCTGGACGCGAATCCAATTCTGATTGTTATCGCTGCGCCCCACCGTGAGCCCGGCGGCAAACAAAATACCTGTCACTTTAGCACCTTCGCTAGCCGCATCCTCACGCCATGAAGGATGGCCTTCCGCCCACCGCAGTTTACCAAAGGGCTCGCCAGTCACCCATCGAAAGTCGCGGGAGTGTTCGTCCGCGAAACCGCCGATCCAATATAACAAGTGCGCCGCGTTTCCGAGTGGCGCAAAGAGATGATCGCGCACCCATTCCTCTTCGGTAGATGTGGTGAAGGTAGCGAGATGCCCGCCCAAGCTCTCCGCCCGAACTTTTGCTGCCGTCCATTTGATGTTTTGGGCAGTCACAAGCTGGTAGCCGTGACCGGCGAAGATACTCGCTCCCGCAGGGACGGCGGAAATAGCAGGCGGTACCGGCGGCATGGCTCTCCTCGGAGCCTTCCCTTTTCCAAAATGAACTGCGGCACCAATGGCCGCGCAGATGGCGAGTGCGAGGCCGGCATAAAGCGCTAACCGCTTTTTCGCCGCAGGCGGTACGGCAGCGACAGGACGCGCGAGCTTAGCGGGCGCGGGTGGCTTTGATTTCCCGGCCGCGGCCTGCGGCTTGATCGACTCGCCCGGTTTTTCAATCAAGAGCGGGAAGCGCGCGGCCTGCACGTCGGTTTTCATCTCCTGCGTGGTCTGGTAGCGGCGGTCGGGGGCCTGCTGCATGGCTTTGAGCACGATGGCGTCGATGCGCGGGTCGCAGCCTGTGCGGGCGCTGGGCAGCTCGAAGGCGCCTTTGGGCGCTTCGCGACAGAGCATCTCGTAGATCATCACGCCGAGGCTGTAGATGTCGGCGCGGTGATCGACATTCATGCCGCGCGACTGCTCGGGGGCCATGTAGTCGAGGGTGCCCATGACGGTGCCGGTGACGGTATGGCTGGCGTCCGAGAGGCCATCGTCGATGAGCCGGGCGAGGCCGAAGTCGGCGACCTTGACGTGGCTCTCGGTGTCGATCATCACGTTGGCGGGCTTGATGTCGCGGTGGACGACGCCTTTGCCATGCGCGTAGCCGAGCGCGGTGCAGACCTGCTCGGTGATGGAGAGCGCCTGGTCGGGCGCGAGGCCGACCTGGCGGATGATGTCGTGGAGGTTCGCGCCCTCGACGTATTCCATGACGATGAAGAGGTGTCCGTTCGCGGTCTGCCCGAAGTCATGGACGGTGATGATGTGCGGATGGTTGAGCCGGGCCATGGCGCGGGCCTTTTTGCGAAAGCGGTCGGCGAAGGTCGCGTCCACGCTGACTTCGAGTGGGAGGAGCTTGATGGCAACGAGGCGGTCGAGCGCGGTCTGGCGGGCCTGATAGACCGCGCCCATGCCGCCGCGCCCGAGCAGGGCGAGCACTTCGTAGGTGGGAAAAAGCCGGGCGAGTTCCGCGATCTCCTGCGGCTCCCAGCCGTGGGAGCCGGCGCTGCTGGTCATGCGCACGGTCTGCATGGCGCGGGCGAACAGCTCAGCCGGCGGCACGCCAGCCGGTAGCGTAGGGTCGGTCGTGTCGCTTTCTTCCGGCAGGTGCGAGACGCTTAGCGGAAAGCGCGGCGCGCTGGCGAGCGTGGAAAAAGCCGGGGCGCCGGGCAATCGCAGGCGGCATTTTTTGCCATGCGGCGCTCGCGCTTCGGCGCGTTCCACACATCATCGCGGACCACATGAATCTTTTCCTCACGGGCACCGATACCGATGTCGGCAAGACCTACGTCGCCGCGCTGCTGGTGCGCGCGTTGCGGGCGCAGGGTGTGGATGCAGTGGGGCTCAAGCCGCTGTGCTGCGGCGGGCGCGAGGATGCGGAGGTGCTGCATGCGGCGGGCGGCGGGGCGCTGGCGCTCAATGACGTGAACCCCGTCTGGCTGCGCGCGCCCGCCGCGCCGTACGCCGCGGCGATGATCGAGAACCGCGCGATCGACCTCGCGCTCATTCGCGAAACTTTTGCACGCCTGCGCGCCGCGCACGCCGCTGTGATCGTCGAGGGCGTGGGCGGCTGGCGGGTGCCGATAACGCGCGATTTTTTCGTCAGCGATCTTGCCGCGGAGTTCGCGCTGCCGGTGGCCGTGGTCGTCGCGAACCGGCTTGGGGCGTTGAATCACACGCTGCTCACCATCGAGTCGATCCGCGCGTGCGGGCTGGAATGTGCGGGCGTCATCCTCAATCACACGACTCCGCCGGACGGCGGCCCGGACCTCGCCGTTTCTACCAACCGCGGAATCCTCGAAGACATCGCTGGCGTCCGGATTCTTGCGGAGATCGGTTACGGCCAGACCGAACTTCCGAACTTTTTCTAAAGCAGCGCGCGGATCTGCCGCTCGCGCTCGCGGTGGGTGGTGTCGGCGAGCACGTCGGCAGCGGTGGAGTCAGCGGTGGAGTCAGCGGTGGAGTCGGCGGGGAGTTCGGGGAGCGTGATCCAGGAGCGGCAGCCGCCGAAGCGCGTGGCATCGGGGAAGACGAACGGCGCGGCGAGCCGCGCTACGCGGACGAAGGCGAGGCTGACGCCGGGCTGGCCGTCCTGGCGGAAGCGTTTTTCGATTTCGCTCTCTTGCCACAAATGGAACGGCGCAAGCGCGCAAACATTCTCCCAGTCAGTCACGTCGGCGGTCCACTCGACGCGGACGCGGTAGCGGATTTCGTGCTGTCCGTCGGCGCGCGGCGCGGGCAGCGGCGTGGCGGTCGGGAGCCGGAGCTTCCCGACCTGCTCGTGGAAGAGCGTGGGGAAGAGCAGGAATTCATCGTGCTGAAAGCGAAACCCCGCGCGGCCTTCGGCGATGCCGCCTTTGCGCAGGATGATGCTCTGCTCGCCGCGCCCGAGCGCGTCGCAGATAAGGGTCCACTCTTTGAAGCCGGTCATGGGACGAGCCGGTACCAGTTGTCCCGCCGCCGGGGCTCGTGGCCGGCGGCGCGGATGAGTTCTTCGATCTGCTCTTTCGCGAGGCGGAAGCTGGTGCCGGCGCTGCTGACCACGTTTTCCTCCATCATCACGGAGCCGAAATCATTCGCGCCGTACTTCAGCGCGATCTGGCCGATCTTCGGGCCTTGCGTGACCCAGGAGCTTTGCACGTTCGGGATGTTGTCCAGGTAGATGCGGGAAAGGGCCTGCATGCGGAGGTATTCGCCGCTGCCCACGGGCTCGGCGCGGAGCTTGGTGTGCTCGGGCTGGAAGGTCCAGCAGATGAAGGCGGTGAAGCCGCCGGTGGCGTCCTGCTGCGCGCGGATGCGCTGCAAATGCTCGAGGCGGTCGTCGAGCGTTTCGACGTGGCCGAACATCATCGTGGCGCTCGAGTTCAGCCCCAGCTCGTGGGCGATCTCCATGACTTTGAGCCACTGGTCGCTGTTGCACTTCAGCGGCGCGATGCGGTCGCGCACGGCATCGACGAGAATCTCGCCGCCGCCGCCGGGGATCGAGCCGAGCCCGGCGTCCTTGAATTTTGCGATGACCTCGCGCAGCGGCATTTTGAAAACCTCGGCGAAGTGGTTGAACTCCGGCGGGGAGAAACCGTGGATGTTGATGTGCGGATATTTCTCCCGGATGTGGCCGAGCATGGCGAGATACCAGTCGAGCCCGAGCTTCGGGTGGTGGCCGCCTTGCAGCAAAATCTGGATGCCGCCGATGGCCGCGAGTTCGTCGAGCTTCGCGTCGAGCTGCTCGTGGGTGAGGACGTAGTGGTCGGCGTCCTTTTCCGTGCGGTAGAACGCGCAGAACTTGCAGTACACGTTGCAGACGTTCGTGTAGTTGATGTTGCGGTCGATGATGTAGGTGACGATGTCCTCGCCGCAGCCGTCGTAAGCGGCGCGCTTGGCGAGGTTGCGGCGGCGGTTGGCGAGTTCGCCGAGATCGACAAGGGGCAGGCGGTAAAGCGCGCGCGCGTCGTCCGGCGTGATGCGCTCGCCGGTGAGCACTTTGTCGGTCAGGGCGTCTGCGAGAATGGCTGGCATGCGTGGCATTAAACGCACGCACCGGGCGGCGTCCAGCGCGGCTCAACGCGTGAGCAGGGCGCGGCAGATTTTTTTCACCAGTCCCGGCCCTTCGTAAATGAAGCCGGTGTAGAGCTGCACGAGCGCGGCCCCGGCGTCGAATTTCGCCTGCGCCGAGGCGCCGTCGAAAATGCCGCCGACGGCGATAACCGGGAGGCGGGTGCGCTCGGCGATGAAGCGCACGATGGCCGTCGAACGCTCCTGCAGCGGCCAGCCGCTGAGTCCGCCCTGCTGCCGCCGGTGCGCGGGGATGCTGGAGTGGTCGATGGTCGTGTTCGTGGCGATGATGCCGGCGAGTTCGTGCTCTTCGACGAGTTCGAGAATTTCCTCGATGGCCGTCCAGTCGAGGTCCGGCGCGATCTTGAGCAGCAGGGGACGCCGCGCGGTGTTGCGGCTCTGGATGGTGCCGAGCAGTTCGTTCAGGGCGGCGCGATCCTGGAGCTGGCGCAGGCCGGGCGTGTTGGGTGAGCTGACGTTCAGCACGAAGTAGTCGCCGAGATTTTTCAGCCGCTCGAAGGACAGCAAATAGTCCTCCGTCGCCTCCGCGAGCGGCGTGACCTTGGACTTGCCGAGATTGATGCCCACCGGGATGCGCGGCCAGCGGCCCGAGTCGCGCAAGCGCTGGAGCCGTGCAGCTACGGCATCGCAGCCGTCGTTGTTAAACCCCAGCCGGTTGATGAGCGCGGAGCTTTCGGGCACGCGGAAGATGCGCGGTCGCGGATTGCCCGGCTGCGCGCGCGCGGTGATGGTGCCGACCTCGGCGAAGCCAAAGCCCAGCGCCGCCCACGCCGGCAGCGCGACGGCGTTTTTGTCAAAGCCCGCGGCGAGCCCCACGGGATTGGGAAAGGTGACGCCGAAGACGGTGCGCGCCAGCCGCGGGTCATGCGCAGGGGTGAAGCGCGCCAGCATCGGCCCCGCCATTTGCAGCGCGCCCATGGCGAAATGATGCACGGCCTCGGGATCGGCAAGGAAGAGGAACGGGCGGATGATTTCCTTATAGAGATTCATGAACGAAAGGCGGGCGCGCACTCTGCCCGGTTCATTTCCCGATGCAAAAGGTGCTGAAAATTTTGCCGAGAATTTCTTCGCTGTCGGCCTTGCCCACGACTTCGCCGACGGCGTCGAGCGCGCCGCGCAATTCCTCGGCGACGAACTCCGGCGAGAGCCCTTCGGCCAGCGCCCGATGCGCGGCGTTGCTGTATTCAAGCGCCTGTGCGAGGCAGGCGTGGTGGCGGGCGTTGATCGCCACGGACCAGTCGCGCTGCGCCGCGTGGCCACCGGTGATGCGGGCGATGATGGCGTCCTCCAGCTGGGTGAGGCCGTCGTTTTGCAGGCAGGAAAGGCGCACGCCGTCGGTGCCGCGCCAGGTCGGGTGCTCGCCGAGGTCGGATTTGTTCAGGACGAGCACTGCGGCGGCGGTGTTTTTTACCGCAGAGCCGGCAGAGGATGAATGAGAGGTTCGCAGAGGCTCGGGCGCCAAGTCATGGTTCAAACCCTCTGCGGTCCTCTCATTCCCCTCCGCGCCCTCTGCGGGGCAATCTGCCGCCTCGCTCACATCGACGACATGCAGCACCAAGTCTGCGCGCTTCATTTCGCGCCGCGTACGCTCCATGCCGGCGATTTCGATTTCGTCCGATGAATCCCGGATGCCCGCGGTATCGACCAGCCGCAGCGGATAGCCGCGCAGGCTGATGACCTCCTCGATCACATCCCGCGTCGTCCCCGGCCGCGCGCTGACGATGGCGCGCTCGTAGCCGAGCAGCAGATTGAGCAGCGAGGATTTGCCGACATTGGGCGCGCCGTAGATCACGGTGCGCACGCCTTCGCGCAGCACGCGGCCCTGGCCGGCGGTGGCGAGCAGCGCTTCGATTTCGTGGCGGACATCGGTGAGCTTTTGCATAAGGGCGTCGCCGGTGTCGGGGTCGATGTCCTCGTCGGGAAAGTCGATGAACGCCTCGACGTGCGCGAGCAGCCCGAGCAGGCGCTCGCGCAGCGCGCGGATGCGCTCGCCGAGCCGGCCTTCGAGCTGCTCGGTGGCGGCGCGCAGGGCGAGGTCGGTCTGCGCGGTGATGAGATCCATCACCGCCTCGGCCTGGGTGAGATCCAGCTTGCCGCTGAGATACGCGCGCTGGGTGAACTCACCCGGCTCCGCCGAGCGCGCGCCGTTGGCCAGCAGCAGCTCCAAAATGCGCCGCGTGACCAGCACGCCGCCGTGGCAGGCGATCTCCACGGTGTCCTCGCCGGTGTAGCTGTGCGGCGCGCGAAAGACCGTGAGCAGCACGTCGTCGAGCTTTTGCGTGGCGTCGAAAATCGCGCCGAACTGCTGGGCGCGTGCGGCCAGCGCAGCCGCGCTTTTTTTCCCACGGAAAACCGCGTCCGCCAGCCCGACCGCGCGCGGCCCGCTCACCCGCAGGAGCGCGATGGCGCCCTCGCCGAGCGGCGTGGAGATGGCGGCGATGGTGTCGTTCACGAGGCGGAGTAGAAGCGGGGCCGTGCGCCGGAGGAAAGCACAGACCGCGCGGGCGCATTGACACGCGGTTTTCCCATGCCTAACAAACCGCCCGGCCGCGGCGTCAATTCACGAAGTCCCTTTCTCCAACTCTCCAGACCTATGATCCGACACACCTCCCTCCTCCTGCTGCTCGCTGCCGCCGCGCTGGCGGAAACGACGGTCACCACGAAACAAGGCCAGTCCGTGCCGGTGGAGGTGCTCTCCGTCGCCGGCGGGCTCGCCACGATTTCGCGCAACAATGTGAAGAGCACGCTGAAGCTCGACCAGCTCACGGATGCTTCCCAGGCCGAGGTCATCGCCGCGGCGAAAGCGAAGGATGCCTACTCCGCCTTTCCGCCGCTGAAAGCCCAGGTGACGGTCGGGACGAAAAGCCGCCCCACGGCCAACTCATCCTACAAAAAGGACATGGAAATCAGCCCGCAGCTCAAGCTCTCGGCCATGAGCGCGCTCGACGCCATTCCCACGATCGACGCGATTTTTCTCATCATCTGTCAGGACACGGAGGCGAAATTCGTGAAGCACCAGGACCGCTATGTCGTCCACGCCGCGGAGACGAAAATGCTGCCCGCAGCCGCCGATGGCAAGGTGCGCGACTTCGACTTCGACAAGAGCAGCGTGACCTTTGACTCCTATCGCGACGCGAGCAACATCGGCGGGCTGGTCTATAAGTACTACCTCTTCGCCCTGCGCGACCCGGAGACGAAAAAGATCATCGATTTCCAGACGAACCATCCGCAGCTCCCGGCCTATCTCGCGGCGCATCCCGAGAAAAAGGAAGACCTGCTGAAGCTGGGAAAGAAAAAGGAGTTTCCCGCGGCGTTTAAGTAGGGCGGGTTTTTTCGACCGCTATGCCGCGCGGGTGCTAGTAGGACTTCGCCCACACCACGCGGCGGGCGCTGGGCTCGCCGGTAATGACGCATTGGCCGGCCTCGTCCGAGGCATCAGACGGGATGCAGCGGATGGTGACTTTGAGGTCGTCCTTGATGCGCTCCTCGACTTCGCGCGAGCCGTTCCAGTGGGCGTGGGCGAAGCCGCCGTGGATCTCGGGTTTGCCGGAATTCTGCGCGGTGAAGAAGGCGTAGAACTCTTCCTTGGTCTCGATCTTCACGGTGTTGGCGTCGCGGTACGCGGTGGCTTTGGCCAAAAGGCCGGCCTGCATTTCTTCGAGGATCGCGGCCGCCTGGCCAACGAAATCCGCGTTCGGCACAAACGCCTTTTCCTTCGGCCCGCGATCACGCCGGGCGACGGCGACGCTGCCTTTTTCCAAATCGCGCGGGCCCAGCTCGACGCGGATTGGCACGCCTTTTTTGATCCACTCCCACGTCTTCGTCCCGCCGCCGATGTCGCGCTTGTCCACCTCGACGGTGAGCTTTTCGCCAAAGGCCGTCTGCGCGCGCAGTTCGGCGGCAAGCTGGTCGGCGGCGGCGAGCACGGCGTCGCGCGTTTCGGGCTTCGGCGTGACGGGCAAAATGACGATCTGCGCCGGGGCGATGCGCGGCGGCAGGACGAGGCCGTCGTTGTCCGCGTGGGCCATGATGAGCGTGCCGATGAGCCGCGTGCTCACGCCCCAGCTCGTCGTCCACGCGAACTCCTCCTTGCCCTCGCGCGACTGAAATTTGATGCCGCTAGCGTGGGCAAAATTCTGTCCGAGAAAGTGCGACGTGCCCGCCTGGATGGCCTTGCGATCCTGCACCATCGCCTCGATGCACAGCGTCTTGACCGCGCCGGGAAAGCGCTCGCTCTCGCTTTTCTCACCGGTGAAAACAGGCAGCGCCAGCCACTCGCGCGCGAACTTTTCATAGATGCCTAGGATCAGGTCCGTCTCGTCGAGCGCCTCCTGCGCGGTCTCGTGCGCGGTGTGACCTTCCTGCCACAGAAATTCTGCCGTGCGCAGAAAAAGGCGCGGGCGCATTTCCCACCGGACCACGTTCGCCCACTGGTTGATGAGGATCGGCAGGTCGCGGTAGGACTGCACCCACTTCGCGTAGCTCGCTCCGATGATCGTCTCGCTCGTGGGCCGCACGACCAGCGGCTCGGTGAGCTGCGCACCCGGCGCGGGGCGCAGACCGCCAGCCCCGTCGGACTCCAGGCGGTGATGCGTGACGACCGCGCACTCCTTCGCGAAGCCCTCGACGTGCGCCGCCTCTTTCGCGAGATACGATAGCGGGATGAACAGGGGGAAATACGCATTCTTGTGCCCCGTCGCCTTGAACATTGCGTCCAGCGCGCGCTGCATGTTTTCCCAAATGCCGTAGCCCCACGGTTTGATGACCATACACCCGCGCACGTCGGAATTTTCAGCCATATCGGCGGCGCGGACGACCTGCTGGTACCACTCGGGAAAGTCCTGGTCGCGGCGCGGGGTGATGGCGGTTTTCTCTGGTTGGGGCTGGCTCATGGTTTTGGCAAAAAGAGCCCGAACCTAGTCGCCTCGGGCGCACGCGGCAAGGACGACGAACTCACCTTTGACTGGCCGTTGGTCTTCGATGCCACCAAGGACAACCCATCCTCTACACCGCCCTCGCCTGCGCCAAAATCTTGCTCTCCAGTCGCTGAAAAAGTAGCCGTCAGCCCCGGCGGCGGCGCGCGACGAGCAATGCGCTTCCGCCTAGCAGCAGGGCAGCGCTGGTGGGTTCGGGTGTGGCTACGGCGATGCCGGTCGTGCCGTCGGCGAGGGTATAGAGGAAACTGAGCTGGCCGACATCGTTGAGACCGCCGTAGCCGAAGCCAAGGCTGCTCACCGTCGAGCCAAAGAGCGCATCGCCGGTGCCGATGACCCGCGTGCCCGCGCCGCCATCGCCGATGTAAATGCCCGAGCCGCCCGCGTCGAGGTTCGCTAGGAAGGCCACCGTTCCCGCCGTGTTGATCGAAGGGCTATTGCGGAATGCGCTGAAAGTCGGCCCACTACTCAGCGCGACGGCGGTCGTCGCCCCGCCTGCGCCGGTGAAGATGCCGTCGCCTCCCCCTGCACCCGCTCTGAGTGTCGCCCAAAAGGCCACCGTGCCCGACGCATTGATTGAGGAAGGGTTGTTAAAGGTGTTGAAGGTCGGCCCGCTGTTCAGGGCGATGGTTGTCGTCGCCCCACCCGTGCCGGTGTAGGGGCCGGAGGAGGACTGAACCGTGCTCGCCACGAAGGCCACCCTGCCGGCCGCGTTGATCGAGGGATTGGTACTACTGATGCCCGGTAAAGGGGTGTCCTCCGTTGGCCGTGGCGAGGGTGGTCGTCGTCCCGCCAGTGCCGGTGAAGACGCCGTTGCTACCCGCATTAAAATTCCCCTGGAAGGCTACTTTGCCCGACGCGTTGATTGTGGGATTGCTGCCGAAGATCCCGTTCACAGCAATGGCCGTCGTCGCCCCTCCTGCGCTGGTGTAGATGCCGTTACCGCCCCCATTGAGTTGCGCCCAGAAGCCCACGGTGCTCGCATCATTGATCGAAGGTTTTCCCAAGTAGCTAAAGGCCTCCCCGCTCAAAGCGATGGCGGTGGTCGGCCCTCCCGCGCCCGTGTAGATGCCATCGTTTTGCGAGTCGAATCTCGCATGAAAGGCCACCATGCCTGTCGAGTTGATCGAGGGCGAGAGGCCGAAGCTGCTGAAGGCCGGGTTGGTGCTGTCGGCGATGAGGGTAAAGCTATATTGCGCGAGCGCCGCCGGAGCGGTGGCGAGCAGGGCGGCGAGGCCTGTGAGCAGGAGCCTGGAATGGGCGGCGGCGATGTTCTTCATTGGTGGGATCCCTTTTTATATCAACGCGAGGAAGCGCTGGAAAAACTCCACGCCTTTCTCCAAGTCCGCAACTGCGATGAACTCGTCGCGGGTGTGGGCCTGGGCGATGGAGCCGGGGCCGAGGGCGACGGCGGGCATGCCGC
>JANPHJ010000305.1:0-9761 GCA_031424395.1 Chthoniobacter sp. | reverse complement strand
GCGGACTTCAAGGCCATCGCCGCGCGCATGTGGACCCAGGGCGGCGACGCCGCGCAGGGCGAACTCATCTACCGCCGCGCCACGCTCGGCTGCGTGACCTGCCACGCCATCGGCGGCGCGGGCGGGATCGTCGGCCCGTCGCTCACCTCGCTCGGCGCGAGCGCGCCCGCGGACTACATCATCGAGAGCCTGCTCGTCCCCAACGCGAAAGTGAAAGAGGGCTACAACGGCGTGACCCTCAAGCTCAAGGACGGCACCGAAGTCATGGGCATCGCGGCCCGCGAAACCGCGCAGGAAGTGATCCTCCGCAACGTCGCCGGCCAGGAAACCGCCGTGCCGAAAGCGAACATCACCGGCAAAACCGACATCGGCTCCATCATGCCCGCCGGCCTCCTCGACGCGCTCAACGACAACGAGCGCATGAACCTCTACTGCTTCCTCGCCGAACTCGGCAAACCCGGCCCCTTCGACGCCAGCAAAGCCAACGCCGCCCGCGTTTGGAAACTGTATCCCGGCACCGCGATTGATCTTGCTTTGAAAGGCGCTGCCTCCGATGCGAGCGCGAACGCCTTAACCCTCGTGGACGGCCGCCTGACCAAACCGCAGCTCATCGAAGCGCTCCAACTCGTCACAAATCCCGGCCCCGTGATCTACGCCGTGACGCAATTCCAAAGCACCGGCAAAACCCGCCTCGACCTCACCGGCATCGCGAAGGCCTTCCTCGACGGCGCACCGCTCACCATCACCCCCGGCCTCGCGCCCGAGTTGCCGGCGGGAGTCCACACCTTCGCCGTCAAACTCGACACGCCCAGCCTCCCCGAAGTCCTCCGCGCCACCAGCCCCGACGCGAGCTTCGTGGCGAACTAGAAACCGCGCGGCCACAAACTCCGGGTGGAGCACTCGACCCGCGTGCTCTTTGCGGCGACCCGCCGCAAAGACCGTGTGCGCGCCGCGGTCAGAGCGAACACACGCGGTGCTTCACTCGCGAGCGCCCCGCACACCTATGTCCCCGGCGGGTCGCCGGCGACGGCACTCGGGTCGAGTGCTCCACCCGGCAATCGCAGCGGGAGCCGTCACTTCGCCAGGTCGTAACAAACGAGCCGGTCCTCATCTCGCAAGAAGAGCAGCCGGTTTGCGACCACCGGCGCGGCCCAGCACGGGTAGTGCATCTGCGGCACCTGCCAGCGCGCGAGTTCCTCGATCTTCTCGGCGCTCGGTTTGAAAAGCCCGAGCAGCCCGGCCTCGCCGAGCGCGATCAATTTGCCATCCGCGAGAATCGCCGCGCCGCGTCCGAACACATCCGGCGCCTTGTCGCCCGCGCTGAGTTTCGCGTGGCCGCCGTTCGGCCAGCCTTCGGCGCGATCCCATTTCACATCGCCCGTCGCCAGCTCCACGCAGCGGAAACGCGCGTCGGGTTCATTACGCCCGGTGAAAGCGTAGAGCATCCCGTCGTGCAGCACGGGGCGCGTCCAGTGGACTTCGAGCTGGAGCCCACGCCAGACTTCCTCGACGGCCTTGCCGCCCGGCTTCACGCGCAGGCACACGGAGCCGGTTTTGTAATACGCATTCGAGAGCAGGATGAGGTCGTCCAGCACCACCGGCGTCATCGCCGTGACCGTCTCATTGGCGCGCGAGCGAAACCAAAACGAGAAATTCACCGCACCCGTTTTCGGGTCGAGCGAGACGAGCCCCTGCCGCGTGCAGACGAGCAGGGTGCGCCGGCCGTGGATCGTCGCGAGCACCGGCGTGCAATAGCTGGCCTGCTTTTCAAACGTCGGGTTCGCCCGATCCCACACGACGCTGCGCTCACCCGGCCAGCCGGTCATCGGCACCCCGGCCCAGTTTTTTTCCCCGACGTTCTGCCATACGGTTTTTCCCGTGGCCGCATCGAAAGCGACGACGGCGGAATTTGGGTGCGCGCCCACCTGCACAATGAGCAGCCCGTCTTCCAAAATGGGCGAACTGCCCGCGCCGAAGAACGCCTCGGGCACGTCGAAATCCTTCGCCGTGTCGCACTGCCAGACCTTTTTCCCCGTCACCATGTCGAGGCACAGCAGCACACCCTCCGCGCCGAAAGTGTAGCAATGATCCGCGGTCAGCAGCGGCGTGCAGCGCGGCCCGTTGTTGTAGCCAAAGGGATCGCGGTAGTCCGAGGGATACGCGTATTTCCAATAGGTCAGCCCGGTCTTCGCCTCGCACGCCTCGACGATTTCCTCGCGACCGATGCGGTGATGCACGACCAGCTTTCCATCCCGCACGCTCGGCGCGCTGTAGCCCTTGCCCACGGCCTTTTCCCAAACCAGCGGCGGCCCCGCGAGCGGCAGCGTGTCGGCGAGCCCGGTCTCGGTGGAAACCTGATCGCGTGTCGGCCCCATGAACTCCGGCCAGTCGGCGGCCCACAGCAAGCTGGCGGAAAAGGTGAGGAGGAAAATCAGGGCGCGTTTCACCCGCGCAGGATGCGGCAGGTGCCGGCCAAATCAAGCCCGCCAGAGCATTTGCGAGCCGCGCCGAAATCGTGCTGCCGCAGCCCAGGCGAAGTCCGAAGCAAATCCCGGCAGCCAGCAGTTGACCGCCAGCGTAGTGATGCCGAACACTAGCGACTGCTCCGCAAATCATCTCAACCGACTCACGCAAACAACCTTTTACACCGAAGCCAATTGCCATTTCAACCACACTGCTGCCAGGGGCGTCGGCACGACCAACCACGACTTGTGGCCGAACCGGCTGAAGGTCGAGCTGCTGCACCAGCATTCCGCGAAGTCCGATCCGATGGGTAGGGAATTCGATTACGCAGCGGAGTTCAAGAGCCTCGACCTCGCGGCGGTGAAGCAGGATCTCGCGGCGCTGATGACCGATTCGCAGCCTTGGTGGCCGGCGGACTTCGGGCACTACGGCGGGCTCTTCATCCGCATGGCGTGGCACAGCGCGGGCAACTACCGCACGGGCGATGGCCGCGGCGGCGGCGGGCGGGGGCAGCAGCGTTTTGCGCCGCTGAATAGCTGGCCGGACAACGTGAGTCTCGACAAGGCGCGGCGGCTCCTCTGGCCGATCAAGCAGAAGTACGGGCGCAAGATTTCCTGGGCCGACCTGATGATCCTCACCGGCAACGTCGCGCTCGAGACGATGGGCTTCAAGACGTTCGGTTTCGGCGGCGGGCGCGCGGACACGTGGGAGCCGGATCAGGACGTGTATTGGGGTCGCGAGACGAAGTGGCTCGGCGGCGACATCCGCTACGCCAAGGGTTCGCCCGGCGTCGAGGGAGACAGCGTGCTCGTGAAGGACGACGACAGCGAAGTGGTGCATTCGCGCGATCTCGAAAATCCGCTGGCCGCCGTCCAGATGGGCCTCATTTACGTGAACCCCGAAGGCCCGGACGGCAACCCCGATCCGCTCCTCGCGGCGAAGGACATCCGCGACACTTTCGGCCGCATGGCCATGAACGATGAGGAGACCGTCGCGCTGATCGCGGGCGGCCACACCTTCGGCAAAACCCACGGGGCCGGCCCATCGGAAAATGTGTCGCACGACCCGGAAGCGGCAGAGATCGAGCAGCAGGGCTTCGGCTGGAAGAACAGCTTCGGCAGCGGCGTGGCCGGCGACACGATCACCAGCGGCCTCGAAGTCACCTGGACGACCACGCCGACGCAGTGGAGCAACGGCTATTTCGAGAGCCTGTTCGGCTACGAATGGGAACTCACGAAGAGCCCGGCCGGCGCGCAGCAGTGGACGCCGAAAAATGGCGCTGGCAACGGCACGGTGCCGCACGCGCACGATGCGTCGAAGCGGATCGCGCCCTCGATGCTCACCACCGACCTCGCGCTGAAATTTGATCCGGCCTACGAGAAGATTTCGCGGCGCTTCTTCGAGCATCCCGATCAGTTCGCCGACGCGTTTGCCCGCGCGTGGTTCAAGCTCACGCACCGCGACATGGGGCCGCGCGCGCGCTACCTCGGGCCGGAAGTTCCTGCGGAAGAACTGATCTGGCAGGATCCAATTCCTGCGGTGAATCACCCGCTGATTGATGCGCAGGACATTGCCGCGCTGAAGGGCAAGATCCTCGCGTCCGGTCTGACAGTTTCGCAACTCGTCTCCACCGCATGGGCCTCGGCATCCACCTTCCGCGGCTCGGATATGCGCGGCGGTGCAAACGGCGCGCGCCTTCGCCTCGCCCCGCAGAAAGACTGGGAAGTCAACCAGCCCGCGCAGCTCGCCACCGTGCTCGGCAAGCTCGAAGGCATCCAGACTGACTTCAACAAGTCAGCCGCGGGCGGCACGAAAGTCTCGCTCGCCGACCTCATCGTGCTGGCCGGTTGCGCTGGTGTCGAAAAGGCGGCGAAGAATGCCGGACACGACGTGACGGTTCCCTTCACGCCGGGCCGCATGAATGCCGCGCAGGAGCAGACCGACGTGGAATCCTTCGCCGTGCTCGAGCCCATCGCGGACGGCTTCCGCAATTATCTCAAAGGCAAAACCACCGTGCCCGCCGAAGCGCTGCTCATTGATCAGGCGCAACTGCTCACCCTCACCGCGCCCGAAATGACCGTGCTCCTCGGCGGCCTGCGCGTCCTCGGCACCAACGTCGGCGGAGCAAAGCACGGCGTCCTCACCCCGCGCCCCGAAGCGCTGACCAACGACTTCTTCGTGAACCTGCTCGACATGGCCACGGAGTGGAAACAGGTCTCGCCCTGCGGCAACGCCTTCGCCGGCCTCGACCGCAAAACCGGCACCGCGAAATGGACGGCCACACGCGCTGACCTCGTCTTCGGCTCCAACTCCATCCTCCGCGCCGTCGCGGAAGTATATGGCAGTTCCGACGGCGAGAAAAAGTTCGTCACGGACTTTGTCGCCGCCTGGGACAAGGTGATGAACCTGGACCGCTTCGACCTCGCGTAATTCAAACGCGCCACACGCTCCGTCACCCGTCTTTTCTGCCGAGGCTAAAGCTTCCCGCTCACTTCGGAAAAACATCCGCCACCGCTTCCGCCGCCTCGGGCACGGCGGCGCGGTAGTCTTCGCCGAGGAAGCGCGCGAGCGTGGCGGCGGTCTGCGCCTGCTGGAAGGGCGCGCAGTTTTTCCGCTCGCCGAGCGGCGGTGTGTCGGGCCCGAGCACGGCGAACCACATCTGGCCCGACTCGGGAATTTTCTCCCCGTGGCTCGTCCACAACTGCGGGTCCACGCTGCCGCGCCCGTGGTCGGTGCTGAAGATGAGCGTGGTCGTGCCGCGCATTTCGGGCATGGACTGCGCCGTTTCCCACAGCGTCCGCACCCAGCGGTCCACATTGCGCGCGGCGGTGAGGTAGCGGTCGTAGCGCTGGGCGTGCGCCCACTCGTCTGTCTCGCCGAAGTTCACGTAGAAAACGCGCGGCTTGGCGGCAGCGATGCAGCTTTGCGCAGCGGCGAAAGTGAACGCGTCAAAATGCTCGTCCGGCCACGGCTGGATCATCTCGGCAGCGAGTGCTTCGAGTTCGGCCCGGCGCGGAAAATCGAGGTCGCGCGCGTCCTTGAGGCCCGGCGTCCACATGGGGAGCTGCGAGCGGTCGCGGTTGAGGATCGCGGGCAGCACCTGCCACGCATTGATGACCGCGACTTTGCCGGCAAAGCCGGGACGCCCTTGCAGCCATTCGAGCACGTTGAGGTTGGGATTCGGGACCGGCTTGTTGGTCTTGATCCGCTCATCGGCGTGGCCGGTGAGAAACTCGCTGTAGCCAGGATAGGAAAAGTTTTTCCCATTCGTCACACCCGCTTCGCTGCCTGCGTCGCGGTTGCCGAAAATCTGCCCGTGCGCGGCCATCTCACCCCAGACGAATGGCATCAGTCGCGCGCGCCGCGCCTCCGGCGTGTCGGCCCAGAACTGCTCGCGCAGCGCGGGCACCGCCGCCTCCGGCACGCCGCCATTGACCTTGTTCATCAGCTGCTCCTCGGCCCCGCGAAAAACCTCCTGCCAGCGCAGCCCGTCGGTCGTGATGAAAAGGATGTTCCGCGTTTTCAGCGCCGCATTTTCCGCCGCGAAAAGCGGGGCGGTGAGGAAAAGCAAAATGAACGGGAGGAGACGCATCCGCCGACTCTGCCGCAGTGCCGCCCGCGAAGCCAACCCCGCGCTTTCACCGACAAAAAACACTGCGCCCTTTGCCCGCCCGCACTGATAGAAAATACGAGGCGCCCGGGCCTTTCGACCCGAGCGCCCCGTAGCCCATGAAAAATCTTTGCCGCCTAGTTTCCCGCCAGCCGGTAGCCCCGCGAGGCCACCGGGGCTTTCGCCGCGACCGGGGTCTTCGACTTGCCCGCCACGCTGGCCAGCGCGCCGGTGATGCCGGTGTGCCGGAAGGCGGTGTTTTTGCTGTAGGAATAGAGCGGCACGTAGTCGTCCTGGCCCACGGCATCGGCCGGGATGGCGCGGGCATTCATGGTGCAGTCGAGAATCCACCAGCGGCCCTCACCCTGCCACATGACCCAAGCGTGGCTGATGCGGCTGCCGCGTTTCATTTTGCCGATGACAAAGCGCGCGCTCGGATCATGGAGCTGGTCGCAAAGCCAGAGCGCCTTGTCCTTGCAATCGCCCACGCGGCGCGCGGCGGTCTCCTGCGGCGGCGCGGGATTGTAGGGGTCGGTGTGCGAGTAGCGGAAGCCGCGGCCCTCGCGCATGAGCGCGGCCACACGGTCCATCGCGGGAGCGGAGCCGTTGAGCGCGCTGAAGACCTGTTTCACCGGGCTCATGTAGGCGTCGTAGGGCGTCTTGCCGATCGTGGAGCCGAGATCGACGGCGGCGGAAGCGGTGAGTTGGGTGAGGAAAAGCGCGGCGAGGGAGAGCAGAGTTTTGTTCATAGGAGTAGTATTCTTTAGAATCTCCATAACTCTCATAGCTCCCGGCATGCCACCGCACGGCCCGTCGCAAAAAGACGCCGCATAATTTTCCGCCTACACCGGAGCCCGTTGCCGAACCGGCCGCTCCCTCCCCGATTTCAACCGCGCCTTTGCAAAAACGAGACGCGCACGCCCCGCTTTACCGCAACCCTCACCGCACGCCCAAACCCGCCGCCAACTCGCGCAGCACCTCGGGGTAAAGCGCGTGCTCCGCGACTTGGATGCGCGCGTGCAGCGTCTCCGGCGTGTCGCCGTCGAGCACCGGCACGGCGCGCTGGGCGATGACTTCGCCGCTGTCCATCCCCGCATCCACGTAGTGCACCGTGCAACCCGTCTCGCGCACCCCGGCGGCGAGCGCCTGCCGCCACGACTCCAAGCCAGGGAAAGCCGGCAGCAGCGACGGATGGATATTGATGATGCGCCGCGGAAACGCCGCGAGCAGCGGCGGCTTGATCATCCGCATGTAGCCCGCGAGCACCACCCACTCGACGCCCGCGCTTTGCAGCAGCTCCACCACGCGCAGCTCGGCCTCCGGCTCCAGCTTCGTCTTGAAACGCCCCGGCTCCACAAACTCCGCGCGCAGCCCGCGCGCCCGCGCCAGCTCCAGAATCCCCGCCGACGCCACATCCGAAATCACCACCCGCACCTCCGCCGCCAGCTCGCGGTGCGCGATGGCCTCGGCGATGGCGCGAAAGTTGGACCCTTTCCCCGAGCCCAGCACCCCGAGCTTCAGCACGCGAATTTCCCAATCATCTCCGTCGTCGATTTCCCCGGCACCAGCGGCAGGATGTGGACGTCCGCGCCCACCTCGCGCAGCGCCCAGTGCTCCTCGGCATTCAGCTTGTCCACGGAGTAGTCGCCGCCTTTGGCATAGACCTGCGGGCGGATGGCATGCACGAGTTCGGTCACTCGCTCGGTGTCGAAAATGACCACGTAATCCACGCACGCCAGCGCGGCCACAACCTCGGCGCGATCCTGCTCGGAATTGACCGGGCGCGTCGGGCCTTTGAGCGCGCGCACGCTGGCGTCGCCATTGACCGCCACGATGAGCGCCTCGCCCAGCGCGCGCGCGGCCTGCAGACAGCGGATGTGGCCGACGTGCAGCAGGTCAAAGCAGCCATTGGTGAAAACCACGCGCTGGCCTTCGTCGGCGAGCAGGTCGCGGTAGCGGACGATTTCGGCGAGGGGCAGGATTTTTTCGCGGCTCATGCGCACGATCCTAAGCCGCCACGCCGCGCCGACGCAAGCCGCCTACTTGGCCGCCGCAAAAACATGCAGCTCGTGGATCGACCAAAACAGGCCGTTCACCGCGCCGGTCTGCGTGATGCGGATGAACTTCGCCTGCGCCGGCGCAAAGGCGATGTCCGTCACCCCACCGCTCCCCTTCCCCGTCGCGACGGGTTTGCTCCACGTCGTGCCGTCGGCGGAAAGCGCGACCTCGTAGCCGCGCGGGTAGTCGCTGGGCGATTTTGCGTTGTCGAGTTCCACGCCGCTGACCGCCGTCTCCTGCGGCAGCTCGATCTGCAGCCACATGCCCGCGACCTGCGGAGCGCCCGTGGTGTAGCGCGAACCCGCGTCGCCATCGACGGCGAGCGCGCAGTCCTTCGCGGCGTGGCTGGCGGTGAGCTTCCATTCCTTGCGGTTCGCGAGCGGCTTCGGCAGCGAGGCGCGCAGCTCGGTGATGGTCCACGGCAGTGTGCGCGCTTTCGTCGCCGCGCGCAGCGCCGCCACATCCGCCGCGGCGATGAACCCCGCGTGGTTGCCAAATGAATTGCGCACGTAGCTGAGCACGCCCGCGATCCACGCGTCGTCGTTCGTTGCCATCGCGATCATCTGGCCCTCATATTTTTTGCCGTCGATGTCCCCGATCAGTCCGTGCAGCAGCACCTTGATGCCGCCGTCGCGCCAGCCGTTCACCGTCTTCGAGCCCGCCAGTGCGGGCGCGAGCATCGCGCCGGGGGCCGCGCCGGCCAGCGGCAGACCCTTCGCATCCGCGCCGTGGCAACTTGCGCAGAGCGTTTGAAAAGCCGTCTCGCCCGCCTTGAAAAGTTTCTTCTGCTCCGGCGTCAGCGCCGCCGTGCCCGAGGCCGCGGGCGGGTTCAACAGCGCATCGCCAATCGTCCTCACCCCGAGCGGCGCGGCCGGCACCGCCAGCGCCGCGAGCGTCGTTTTCCAATCCGGCAGATCAAGCTGCCGCGCGGTCAGCATCGCCTGGATCACCACGTCCGCGTCCTTGTCCTTCGTCGCCGCCAGCACCTCCGCCGCGAGCGTCTTGTCGCCCTTTTTGAAAAGCGCCTCGCCCACCCGCAGCGCGGCGATGCGCAACTGCGGATGCTCATCCCGCAGCTTCTCGCGCACGAGTTCCGGCGTCAGTGCGTCGAGCCCTTCGAGCGTCCAGAGCGCGTGCAGCCGGGCGAAATAATTCCTGTCGCCGCGCGCCATCGCCGTAAGCGCTGGAGCCACGGATTTGTCCTGTTTCAAAACGAGGAGCTTCTGCGCGGTGTCGCGCCACCAGCCGTTCGCATGGCCGAGATGCGCCGCGAGCTGCGCGGGCGTTTCCGCGTTCATACGCGGCGCCGGGCCGGGCTTCAGCGAGTCATGCACCAGCCGCCAGAGGCGCCCGCGACCGACCACTTTGTCGAACTGGTACTGTTCCACCACCTTCCGCAGATACGAGCCCGTCCGCACCCAGTTGCCCTCCTGAATGATGCCCCGGTACATGTCCGTGATGTAGAGCGTGCCGTCCGGCGCGTTCGTGATATTGAGCGGCCGAAAGCACGGGTCCGACGACCGCAGAAACTCCCCCTTTGCGTCCTGGTACGGATTGCTCAGCACGGTGAGACCGTCGTTATCCGTGATCTTCGCCCGCCGCACCAGCCGGCCCACCGGCTCGCCCACAA
>JANPHJ010000304.1:0-23087 GCA_031424395.1 Chthoniobacter sp. | reverse complement strand
GATGCACGCGCCCGACTTCGGTCAGGTCGTCGTTGAGCAAAGCGACCGCGCGGTTGGTGTAGCGGGCATTCAGCCGCAGTTCCTCGCCGACCTCGCGCTGGACCGCAGCGTCGTAGGCGGCCCGATCGAGCGCGAAGAGCCCTTCGTCGTGATCGTTCATGTGCCCGCCGATGCCGATGGAGCCTTTCGCCACGAGCCGCTGCTCGCCCGCCTTTTTCCCGCGCACGTAATGCAGCACGCGACCCTCATGCACGAGCAGCACGTAGGGGATGATCTGCTTCAGCGTCGGATCGGTCTCGGCGGGCGGTCGCGGGGTGAAGAAATTGTTTTCCCGCGCGAGCAGCGCGGGCAGGTAGCGGTCGAGGTCAAAGTTCAGCCCTTGGAACGCGCCGAGTTCATCGAACAGCGCGCGGCGCACGACCAGAATCATTTCGTCTTTCATCGCCGCGATGCTGGGTAGTGCGCGTGGTTTTGGCAACAGGCGCGGATGGTTTTCCCTCGTCGCCGAACTCCAATACGCCGAAATTTTGACCACGGATTTCACGGATGACACGGATTTGTTCCGAATGAGCAATCCGTGAAACCCGTGAAATCCGTGGTAAAAAAAATCTCAAAAAAAACGCGCGGCGAATTTCCGGGGCATCGCTTGACCGACCATTGCCGCCCGCTAGTCTCCCGCTCGCCCAATCCGAGTGAAGCACCACAAACCAACCCACGAGTGCGGCGTTTTCGCCGTTTTTGGCCATCCGAACGCCGCCGTCCTGACGTACTACGGGCTGTTCGCCTTGCAGCATCGCGGGCAGGAAAGCGCGGGCATCGTCACTGCCAACGGGCCCGGCACGGCTTTCAACCGCCATGTCGCGATGGGCCTCGTTTCGCAGGTCTTTACGCCGCCGGATTTGGAGCGGTTGAAAGGCACGCGCGCCATCGGCCATGTGCGCTATTCCACCACCGGCTCGAGCAACCTGACCAACGCGCAGCCGCTAATGGTGGATTGCGCGCGCGGGCAGCTCGCCATCGGCCACAATGGCAACCTCGTGAACGCCGGCGTGCTGCGCGACGAACTCGAACAGCGCGGCTCCATTTTCCAAACGACCGTCGATAGCGAGATCATCCTCCACCTCCTCGCGCAGCCCGTGGACGCCAGCGGCGTGCTGGCCGCGCTGCGGAAAATCCAGGGCGCGTTTTCCCTAGTGATGATGAGCGAGAAGCAGATAATCGGCGTGCGCGATCCGTTCGGCTTCCGCCCGCTGTCGCTCGGCATGCTCGACGGCGCTTATGTGCTCTCGTCGGAGACGTGTGCGTTCGATCTCATCCATGCGGAATTCATCCGCGAGATCGAGCCGGGCGAAGTCGTCATCATCGACGAAACCGGCGTGCGCTCGGAGTTTCCGTTCAAGGCGGAGAAGCGCGCGTTCTGCATGTTCGAATACGTCTATTTCGCGCGGCCCGACTCGATCATCAGCGACATCAACGTCGCCCGCGTCCGCACCGCCATGGGCCGCGAACTCGCCCGCCTGCACCCGGTCGAGGCCGACCTCGTGGTGCCCGTGCCCGACTCGGGCAACTACGCCGCGCTCGGTTTCGCGGAGGAACTCGGCATCCCCTACAACCACGCCTTTGTCCGCAACCACTATATCGGCCGCACCTTTCTCCAGCCGACCCAGCTCATCCGCGACTTCAACGTGCGCGTGAAGCTCAACCTCATCAAAGAAGCCGTGACCGGAAAGCGCGTGGTCGTCGTGGATGATTCCATCGTCCGCGGCACCACCGCCCGCGCGCGCGTGGTGAACATGCGCGAGGCCGGCGCGAAGGAAGTCCACATGCGCATCTCGTGCCCGCCGCACAAGCACGCCTGCCACTACGGCATCGACTTTCCCGACCCGGAAAAGCTCCTCGCCAACCAATGCTCGCTCGACCAAATCCGCGACTACCTCGGCGCGGACAGCATCGGCTACCTCGACGTGCCCGGCATGGTGCGCGCCACCGGGCAGGACGAGAAAAACTTCTGCCTTGCGTGCTTCAACGGCGATTACCCGGTGCCCGTTGATCCGAACGTGGACAAATTCGTCATGGAGCGCCGTCGCGGCAAAGACCTCATCGTCGCCGACGAGCACCCCGAGCTGTTCGACAAAGTTTTTTAACCGCAATGTCAGCAAATCAGAAATCCAAAAAGGCCTACGCCGCCGCCGGCGTGGACGTCGATCTCGGCAACCGCGTCAAGAGAGGCATCCACGCGCTGGTGAAAGGCACGCACGGGCCCGAGGTGCTCGGAAAAATCGGCGGTTTCGGCGGGCTGTTCAGCGCGAATTTCAAAGGGCTGAAAGACCCCGTGCTTGTCTCCAGCGTCGATGGCGTGGGTACGAAGCTGAAGTTGGCCTACGCCGCCACCCGGCACGACACCGTCGGCCAGTGCCTCGTCAACCACTGCATCAATGACATCGCCGTCGTCGGCGCGCGTCCGCTCTTTTTCCTCGACTACATCGGCGGCGAACGACTGGAGCCGGCGGTCTTCACGCAGCTCATCAAAGGCTTTGCCAAAGCGTGCAAGGAAAGCGGCTGCGCACTCATCGGCGGCGAGACCGCGCAGATGCCCGGCATGTACCAGCGCGGCGAATACGACCTCGCCGGCACCATCGTCGGCGTGGTCGATCGGAAAAAAGCGCTCGACGGTTCGCGCATCAAAAAGGGCGACATCATCCTCGGCCTCGCGTCAAACGGCCTGCACACCAACGGCTATTCGCTCGCCCGCAAAGTCCTTTTCGAGCAGATGGGCCTCACGCTTTCCAGCCGGCTCCCCGGCGTCGCCAAAACCCTCGGCGACGAACTGCTCCGCGTACACAAAAACTACCAGCCGCTCCTCGCCTCGCTGCCCGCGGGCATGGTCAAAGGCCTCGCCCACATCCCCGGCGGCGGTCTGCTCGACAATCTCCCGCGCCTCCTGCCCAAGACCACGGACGCCGTCATCGACACGCATGCCTGGAAACTGCCCGCCATTTTCCAGCACATCCGCGACGGCGGAAAAATCGACCGCACCGAGATGTACCAGGTCTTCAATATGGGCATCGGCATGGCCGTGGTGGTCTCCGCCGCCGACTGGCAGAAGGCGCTGAAGCTCACCAAAGGCCGCGTCATCGGGCACATCGAAAAAGGCAGCGGCAGCGTGCGGCTGGAGTTTTAGCGCAGCGCGGCGCGAGCTTGCGTTTGCCGGGGATTTCCCGGATTTCCGAACGCGCCGCATGTATGTCCCCAAGCCCCTCCCCCCGTCGTTCGCAGTCGCGCGCTGGTTTTTTTCGCGCGCGCTGGCGGTGGTTTTTTTCTCCGCCTTTGCCTCGCTGCTGCCGCAGGTCCGCGGGCTGATCGGCGCGCACGGCATCGCGCCCGCGGGCCAGTATCTGGCAAGGGCGTGGGCGCAGCTCGGGGCGGGCGCGGTGTGGGAAGTGCCCACGCTTTTCTGGCTCAGCGCGAGCGATGGCATGCTGACCGGCATCTGCCTCGCGGGAATAGCCGGTGCGCTCATCATGGCCGCGGGCGTCGCGCCGGGCGGCTGCGCGCTGGGGCTGTGGGCGCTGTATCTCTCGCTGGTTTCCGTGGGCAGTCCGTTCCTCAGTTTCCAGTGGGACGGCCTGCTGCTGGAGACGGCGCTGCTCGCGGCGCTGGCGCTGCCGTGGCGGCTGCGGCCGACGTGGGAGGAGCACTCGCCGCTGCCCCGGTTCGGACGCTGGCTCCTGTGGTGGCTGCTCTTCCGGCTGATGTTTGAGTCGGGCGTGGTGAAGCTCGCCAGCGGCGACCAAACGTGGCGCGGCCTGACCGCACTCGATTTCCATTTCGCCACCCAGCCGCTGCCGCTGTGACGGCGTGGTTCGCGCACCAGGCCCCGCGCTGGATGCTGCGCGGGGCCACGCTCATCCTGTTCGCGTTCGAGCTGGTGGTGCCGTGGCTCATCATCGCGCCGCGGCGCTGGCGGCACGCCGGCGCGTGGGCGCTCATCGCGCTCCAGACGGTCATCCTCCTCACGGGCAACTACGCCTTTTTCAACCTGCTCACCATCGCCCTCTGCGCGCTGCTTTTCGACGACACCGCCTGGCCGCGCCGCTGGCGTGAGCGCGTGGTGTCCGGCGTCCACTGGACCGAGCCGCCGCGCCCGCGGTGCACCCGCGCCTGCGCCGCCGGGGCCGCGGCCCTCGCACTGCTCTCACTGCCGCCGCTGTTACGCGACTGCGGGCTGCCCGCGCGCTGGCCGGACCCGCTGGCGTCGCTGAACAGTTTCAACGGCTATGGGCTGTTCGCCGTGATGACCGTGCAGCGGCCCGAGATCATCGTGGAGGGCAGCAATGACGGCGTGCTCTGGCAGGAATATGAGTTCGCATGGAAGCCCGGGGATGTCCGCGTCCGGCCGCGCCTGGCCGCCCCGCATCAGCCGCGGCTGGACTGGCAGATGTGGTTTGCCGCGCTCAACGGCTGGGAGCGTACGCCGTGGGTGGGGTCCTTCATCGGCCGGCTGCTGGAGGGCCAGCCGGAGGTGCTCGGTCTGTTGCAAACGAATCCGTTTCCCAAGCACCCGCCGCTCTACCTCCGCACGCTGCTCTACGAATACCAGTTCACCCCCGACGGCGCAGGCGGCGCCTGGTGGCGGAGGGAACTGCTCGGCCGCTACGGCCCGGAACTCAGCCTCGCGCCTGCCGCGGGAGCGGAACCGGAGGCTAAATGAGCGCTTGCCCGCGGCGCGAATGGGACAAGATTTTATGAAGAAATGGGGCGCAGCCGCGTCTCAATCAACGAATCCATCCATGCCATGAACCATCTCATTACTCTCCGCGCCGCCGCCGTGACCGGGCTCATTTTCGCCATGCCCGCGTCGGGTTTCACCAAAGACAAACATCACGACCACGACGACCACCACAACTCCCACGTCCGGGCCGTCTATGTGCAGCCATATTGCGCCCCGACCTACGGCTACGGCTACCGCTCCCACTATTACTCGCGCCCGTCGGTCAGCGTCGGCTTCTACAGTTCGCCGTCCTATTACCGCTCGCCCTCCTACGACTACGACGACTCCTACTCCACTCGCACCTACTACCGCAGCGCTCCGAGCACGACCTACCGCTACAGCTATCGTGACAGCAGCAGCAGCTCCAGCGATGACCTGACCGTGGACGTGCAGCGCGCGCTTTCCCGGCGCGGCTTTTACCGCGGAGGCATCGACGGCGACATCGGCCCGGGCACCCGCGCGGCCATCCGCTCCTACCAGTACCAGCGCGGCCTCGAAGTCACCGGCCGCATCGACGGCACGCTGCTCCGCTCGCTCGGCATCAGCTAGCCAACCGCGCCGACCTCTCGAGCCCGCCGCCCCGTCGCGGCGGGCTCGCTTTTTCCCCATGCGCCTCCCATAGTCGCGCCGTGTTTTGCATCCTGACCGCCGTCGCGGCGTTCCTTATTTTGCCCACGCTCCGCGCCGCCGAGCAGCAGGGACCGGCAGTGGTGCCTGCGACTTCCGTCATCTACTCGGCGGACGATGCGCTCGCGCTCGATCTGCTCGAGGAAAACCCCGCCGTCACCCGCCGCATGGTCGATGCGCTGGTGCTCGCCGTCACCCAGCAGCCCGATGTGGCGAAGGCGTGGCGCTCGCTGGTCTCGCCCGCGGATCGTGTGGGCATCAAGGTTTGCGCGGCGGGGGGGCGTTATTTCGCATCGCACCGCGGCATCGTCGAGGCCATCGTCGCCGGGCTGGAGGAGGCCGGCATCCCGCCCGCGCGAGTCATCGTATGGGATCGCGATGCGAGCGAACTGCGCGCCGCTGGCTACCGCGCGCAGCGCGGCGGCTATCAGGTCCGCAGCATCCCGCCCATCACCGGCTACGACCGCGCCGCGGCCGTCACCGCGCCCACGCTCGGCAAGCTCATCTGGGGCGACCTACTTTTCCAAAGTCCCCGCACCCGCGGCGGCAAACGCGTGGCCGAAGCCGAGCAGCTCAGCTCCACCAGCCACGTCGCCAGCGTGGTCAGCCGCGAGATCACCAAGATCATCAACGTCCCCGTGCTCTCGGATGAAAGCGGCTGCGGCCTCGCCGGCGCGCTCTACAACATGACCGTGCCGAACGTGGACAACTGGCGGCGCTTCACCCAGCTCGAAGGCGGCACCGACGCCATCCCCGACGTGTACACCGACCCGAACCTCGGCCCGAAAGTCGTCCTCACCATCATGGACGCCCTGCACCCGCAATACGCCGGCGGGCCGCAGTTCAATCCGAACTACGCCTTTTCCTGGCACACTATCTACGCCAGTAAAGACCCCGTGGCCCTCGACGCACACGCCATCCGGCTCATCGAAGGCTGGCGCAAGGAGGCCAGACTCCCGCCCATCGGCAAACGCGCCGCGTGGCTCGAAGGCGCGGCGCAAAGCGGGCTCGGCAACTTCGCCGAAGGCAAAATCGCCGTCCGTCCGGTCGAGGCAAAATAGCTCCGGTCGTCTCATTGATTTTCCCGCCGCGCTCGCCAAGATGCGCGCCCACATGGCCTCCGCGCGGATCAACACCACAGACCTCGGCGGGCCGCTGCTCGCCAGCGTCTCGCGCTCGTTTTACCTCAGCATCCGGCTGCTGCCTGCGCCGCTGCGCGCCCCCATCGGCCTCGCCTACCTGCTGGCGCGCGCGAGCGACACCATCGCCGACAGCGCCGCCGTGCCGGTAGCCGCGCGGCTGCGGCATCTCGCCGCGTTTTGGCAAATGATCCGCACCGGCGAGCCCGACGGCATCGAGGAATTGCGCCACGAAATCACCTCCCCGCACGACGGCGAATGCACGCTCATTGCCTGCCTCGGCGACTGCCTCGCCTGGCTCGCCATGCTCGGGCAAAAGGATCGCGGCGAGATCGTCGGCGTGCTGGAGAAAATCATTCGCGGCCAGACGCTCGACCTTGAGCGCTTTGGCGAGGGCCACCACGTCATCGCGCTCCAAAGCGCCGCCGAGTTGGAGGAATATACCTATCTCGTCGCCGGCTGCGTCGGCGAATTCTGGACGCGGCTCTGCCTCCATCATCTGCCAAACTGCGCCCACCTCGGCCTTGCCGACCTGCGGCGGCTCGGCGCGAACTTTGGCAAAGGACTCCAACTCGTGAACATCCTCCGCGACGCCCCCGCCGACCTCCGCGCCGGCCGCTGCTACTTTCCCGAAAGCGAACTCCGCGCCGCCGGCACCTCCCCCGCCCCGCTCGCCCACGAACCCATGAGAGCCCAGCCCGTCTTCGACCACTGGCGTCGCCAGGCCGCGACCTATCTCGACGACGGCTTCCGCTACATCGCCGCCCTGCGCTCCCCGCGGCTGCGCGCCGGTTGCTTCCTGCCCTGGTACCTCGGCATAAAAACGCTCGATCTCATGGACCGCAACCCGCCCCTCGCCATGGCCGAAAAAATCAAGGTCCCACGCACCACCGTGCGCCGCGCCCTTGCCCTGGCCACGCCCGTCGCCTTTTCCAACTCTGCCCTTCGCGCCCTCCACCCGCACGGCGCGCAGATGGCAGATGCGTAGCGCTGGCGCCATGAGCCCGGGTGCCAACCGGAGAAAGCGCGCTGATCCCGGTCAAGTGTGAGTTTCAAAATCGTCCCGCAGCGCTGCACGACCCGTCCCCCATTCTCAAACCGCCGCGTGCAGCGCTCCACAGACGGGTTCCCATCTGCAAAATCCCGCGCGCGGGCAAAAGAAAGCCCGCAGGGACGAGCCTGCGGGCTTTCAAACAGAACGCTGTGGCGGAATCTTATTTCGATTCCGTGGTGGTGGTGGTCGTTTTCTTCTCGATGGCGGCGTCGGTGCCCGTGGTGGTTGTCTTCACTTTGCGCACGACAACTTTGTTCGCCACCATCTTGTCGCCTTGCTTCACATAATAGACCGTGACCGGCAGGCCTGACTTCACCAAGGCCATGGAAACCGGCGCGCCGGTCTCGTCCACATAGGTGGTGGTCTTGGTGTAGCTGTAACGGATGGGCTCCGGCGAGGTTTCCGACCGGACGATGATGGTGTCCGGGCTGAACTCGCTGATGGTGCCCGCGGTGTTGGTGGTGGTGGTGGTGACGACTTCTTCAGCCGCGAGTGCGAAGGAGCCAGTGGTGAGGATCGCGGCCGTGACAGCGGCGAGGGATTTGAGGAGGTTTTTCATGGTGGTGGTGCTGATTTATTGGTTGATGCCGCCTCAACAGCGAGGCGGCAAAAGGGATTCGCCTCGCGCCACTCGGCTGGCTGTGATCGAGACGTTATTTTTTTCGAGGCGGATGGCGCCACGCCGGCAGGTCCTCCGCGCACCCGGGAACGTGGGAGAGGAGACCGCCCGCAGACCGCGCAACGCCATGGACGCCGCTCATAACCCCGCCAAAGAAGCCACCAGCCCGCGCCCCAAAGGCCACCGGTCAGCAAAGTCGCGGCGCGATGCGGCTCGTGGTGGAAGGTCCTTTTAAAGAAGCTGCGCTCAATCCCGCAGGTGATACAAAACCGTTTGGCAAATCGCATATAAATTCCATAGCGAAACAACCCACTATATCAAGGGCATTTTCCACAACTCCGCCGGGTGCGGTCCGGTTGAGGGCGGATTTCTAGCACCTTGGCTGCCCCTCGTGGTCAAACTCTTGGTTTGCAACGCGATGACTCTGTTTTGCCGCCGCAGAATGTCCCTCTGGCCGCGGCCGATATTGAGGCGCGTGCGCCTCCCGCGTGGCAGGGGTCATTTTGGTGGCTCAACGGAGCACACGACGGCGCTCGCATCATCTTTCACCGGAAAGGTAAAACGCGACCCGCAGCTTGCGCGGTCGCGCGAGGAAAACAGCGCTCGCGCTTGCGGGGCGGGCGGCGTTTCGCGAACTTCGGCGCATGTCCGCTGATTCCTTCGTTCACCTGCATTTGCACACCGAATACTCGCTGCTCGACGGGGCGGTGCGCATCCCCGAGCTGATGAAAAAGGCGAAGGCTCTGGGCATGCCAGCGGTGGCGATCACGGATCACGGGAACCTGTTCGGGGCGATCGAGTTTTTTCAGGAAGGGATGAAGGCCGGGGTGAAGCCGATCATCGGATGCGAAGTCTATATGGCAGCGGGTTCGCACAAGGATCGAGGGACGGGGAACGGGCGGGACACGGCGTTTCATTTCACGCTGCTGGCGAAGGACAACGCGGGCTATGCGAACCTCGTGAAGCTGGTGTCGGCGGCGCATCTGGACGGGATGTATTACAAGCCGCGGATCGACAAGGAGCTGCTGGCGCAATACTCGGCGGGGCTGATCGGGCTGAGCGGGTGTCTGAAAGGCGAGGTCAACTCGGCGATCATCGGGGACAATTACGCGAAGGCGGTGGAGCTGGCGGGGCAGTATCGCGACATCCTGGGGGCGGAGAATTTTTTCCTCGAAATGCACAACCACGGGATCGAGGCGCAGCTCAAGTGCAACGCGGCGCTGCCCCGCATCGGCAAGGAGCTGGGGCTGGAGCTGGTGGCGGCGAACGACGTGCATTTTCTCGAACGCGCGCACCATGAGGCGCATGACGTGATGATCTGCATCGGCACCGGCGCGAACGTGACCGACGAGCGGCGAATGCACTACACGCCGGAGCTGTACTTCAAAACGCCGGCGGAAATGGCGGCGCTTTTTCCGGCGCACCCGGAGGCGGTGGCAAACACGCTGGCCATCGCGGAGCGGTGCAATGTGCAGATCGAATTCGGCGTGCCGAAGTATCCTAACTTCACGCCGCCGGAAGGGCTGACGCAAAACGGCTATCTGCGCGAGATCGTGGCAAAGGGAATCATCGCCCGGTATGGCGCGCGGGCGGTGGAGGATGCGGTGATCTGCGAGCGACTGGAGCGGGAACTCGCGCTGTTGGAATCGCAGGGATTTGTGAACTACTTCCTCATCGTGTGGGATTTCATCGCGTGGGCCAAGGCGCGCGGCATCCCGGTGGGGCCGGGGCGCGGCTCGGCGGCGGGCTCGATGGTGGCCTACGTGATGGGCATCACGGACATCGACCCGATCCGCTACAAGCTGCTGTTCGAGCGTTTCCTCAACCCCGAGCGCGTAAGCCCGCCCGACATCGACGTGGACTTTTGCGTGAACCGGCGGGGCGAGGTCATCGACTACGTGCGCAACAAATACGGCGACCGCGCGGTGTCGCAGATCGTGACCTTTGGCACGATGGGCGCGAAGTCCGTGGTGCGCGATGTGGGGCGCGTGCTGGGCTGGCCGTACGGCGATGCGGATCGCATTGCAAAAATGATCCCGAATGAGCTGGGGATCACGCTGGCCGGTTCCGACAAAAAGAACAAAGAGACCGGCGCGGTGGAGCACACGGCCGGGGCTATCGACAAAAACCCCGAGCTAAAAAAAGCGGTCAAAGAGGAGAGCGCGACGAAGCAGATGTGGGAGTACGCGACGACGCTCGAAGGGCTGACGCGCGGCGTCGGCGTGCATGCGGCGGGCGTGGTCATCAGCGACCGCGACCTGAGCGAATACATCCCGCTCACCCGCGCGAACGACGGCTCGATTGTGAGTCAGTACGCGATGGGGCCGCTGACGGATTTGGGGATGCTGAAGATGGATTTCCTCGGGTTGAAAACGCTCACGGTCATCACCGACGCGGTGGTGCTCATCCGAGAAAAGGAGCCGGCTTTTGACGTGGATAAAATCCCGGTCAATGACCAGGCAACTTTCGACATGCTGAATCGCGGCGAAACCATCGCCGTGTTCCAACTCGAGTCCGGAGGGATGGTCGGGGTGTGCCGGCAGTTTGCGATTTCTGACATCGAGGACATCAACGCGATCCTGGCGCTCTACCGGCCGGGGCCCATGGACCTGATCCCCGACTACATCAAGCGCAAGCACGGCAAGGCGAAGGTGAAGGCGCCCCACCCGCTGCTGAATGACATGACGAAGGAAACCTTCGGCGTGCTCATCTACCAGGAGCAGGTCATGCAGGCCGCGCAGATTTTGGCGGGCTACACGCTCGGCGGCGCGGACCTGCTGCGGCGCGCGATGGGCAAAAAAGACAAAGAGAAGATGGCGAAGGAGCGCATCAAATTCTGCGCGGGCGCGGCCACGCTGCATGGCATCAACGAAGACGTTGCGAACGAGATTTTCGACACGTTGGAAAAATTCGCAGGCTACGGCTTTAACCGTTCGCACTCCGCGGCGTACGCGTGGGTCAGTTACCAGACAGCGTATTTGAAGGCGAACTACCCGGTCGAGTTCATGGCGGCAGTGATGAGCAATGAGGTCACGAACACGGACAAGATCAGCATTTTCGTGAACGAGTGCATGCGGCTGGGCATCACCATCCTCGCGCCTGACGTGAACAAGAGCGGGCTGAAATTTGTACCCGAGGAAGTAAGCGCGGCGGGTGTGGCGGCGGCGCAGGCGGCACGAAAGGTGAAGCCGGTGATTTCGGCAGCGGAGCTGGCGGCGATCGAAGAGGAAAACCTTGGCTTCGACGATGTGCCGCGCGCGGATGGGCTGGCCGCGAAGCCTGACCTGGACTTGGTTTTGGGCGGGGAGAAAATTCGCGTCGGCTCGATCCGCTACGGTCTCGCGGCGATCAAAAACGTGGGGGAGGCGGCCATGGAGTCCGCCGTGGGCGAGCGGGCGCGGAGCGGGGCTTTCAAATCGATGGAGGATTTCTGCGGACGGATCGACTCGAAAAAGCTGAATAAGAAATCGCTCGAATGTCTGGTGAAGTGCGGCGCGTTTGACTGGACGGGGATCGAACGGGCGGCGCTCTTCGCGGAGATCGAGAGCGCCTTCGCCGCCGCCGCCTCAGCGCACCGCGACCGCGCCTCGGGGCAGGTTTCGCTTTTCGACTCGCTGCTCGACGCCGCGCCCGCGCCCGCAAAGCGCAGCAGTGGCCCGCGCGTGCCGCCGTGGAGCATCGCGGAAAAGCTCGCATTTGAAAAAGAGCTGCTCGGTTTCTACGTCACCGGCCACCCGCTTGACGACTACCGCCCGGCGCTGGAAAGCGGTAAGTTTGTGCCCATCGCCAAGCTCAGCGAGCAGGAGGACAAGAGCACCGTAAGCATCGCGGGCGCGCTCATCACCGTGGACAAAAAGTTCACGAAGAAGGATAGCAAGCCCTTCGCCGTCGTGGTCATCGAAGACTTCACGGCCTCGCTCGAAGTGATGATCTGGAGCGAGACTTTCAACAAATCGCAAGCGCACCTCGTCCTCAGCAATGTCGTCTCAATCACCGGTCGGCTCGACCGCCGCGAGGAAGCGCCGCGCCTTTCCGCCAATGACGTGAAGCCGCTCAAGAAACCCGCGCCTGCCGACAAGCCGGTGGTGCTGTCCTTCAAGCAAGGCCGCGCGACCGAGCATGATCTCGCCGCGGTACACGCCATCGTTGCGCAATTCCCCGGCCCGCGCAGCCTGGAGCTGTGCTTTCTCGACGACCGCGGCAACCGCCTGCGGATGCGCGCCGGCAAAGAGTTTGGCGTCGCACTCACCGCCGAATCCGAGCAGCGCCTCGCCCCCTGGCTGACGCGCTGAGGTTTCACCACCCAAAGAAAAGCGCCGGGATGTTTCCATCCCGGCGCTAGTCAGATTAACGGCTGAATTCGCTTAGAACACGAAACGCACGCCGATGCGAGCCTGGGTGCTCTCCTCGTCGTGCTCGGTGGTCCAGGTGTAGCGACCTTCGCTATAGATCCCGAGCTTGGGGGTGACGCGCAATTCGACCCCGGCACCGGCATGAACCGAGCCGAGCGTGGAGCCGGCACCCGTCTGCACGCCGCCACCACCCAACGCGTAAGGCGCGAGGCACAGGCTGCCGAGCTCGAGCGGGTAGCGGAAAATCAGGCTGCCCGTGGAGTTGAATACTCCGTCGTGCTTGTTATTGCCCTTCTTGTCCCGGAAGAGGTTGTTGGCACTCGCATCGACGCCGAGGCCGATATAGCGGGTGAAGAAGTAGTTCAAGCCGAGGCCGCCGCCGAAGCCGTCGTCACGACTCACAGCGGAATGGGTGCCGTGCATGTAGTTGGCGAAGACATCGAGCTGGAACTCGTGATCCCCGAAGCAGGGCTCAGCCGGTGGAACGATGACTTTGTTTTTATTGTCCACGGCGTGTGGGCCGGCGAGGACGCTGCTCGAAACGCCGAGACCGGCGATTAGGGTGAATACGATTTTTTTCATTAGGTAGTTTCTTGGTTTGTGGGTTTGCACCGGGCTTGGAGCCCAGTGCGGGTTGTATCGGTAGCGAGCGCATATTTGGCTGTAAAGAATTCTCTCGCTTTTTTTTCCGCGCAGCCATGCCGGCGACCCACAGCGTCGCCCTTTTTTGCCGTCGAAAACCTGCCCGGAAAGGCGGCGGGAATTTCCGTTTGTGTTTCAAATGAAGCCGCCTAGAGTCGCCGTCCCGTTTTTCCCGACCCATGTTTCGCTCACAAACCGAGATGAAGATTTTCTGCGGCTCAGCGCATCGCGAGCTTGCGCAGCGCATCTGCACCTACGTGGGCGTGCCGCTCGGCGACGCCACGGTTAGCTCCTTCCCGGACGGCGAGACGTTTGTGAAAATCAATGAGAACATCCGCGGACGCGATGTTTTCTTCGTCCAGCCGACCTGTCCGCCCACGAACCAAAACCTGATGGAGCTGCTCATCATGGTGGATGCCGCGCGCCGGGCCAGCGCGGCGCGCATCACGGCGGTCATTCCCTTTTTCGGCTACGCCCGCCAAGACCGCAAAGACCAGCCGCGCGTGCCGATCACCGCGAAGCTCGTGGCCAATCTGCTCACCGCAGCGGGCGTGGATCGCGTGCTGACCATGGATCTCCACGCGCAGCAGGTCGCCGGGTTTTTCGACATCCCGGTGGATCACCTTTACGCCGCGCCGGTGATCCTGCGCTATTTGCAGGCCAAAAAGATCGTCAACCCCGTGGTGGTGTCGCCGGATGTGGGCGGGTTGAAGATGGCGTCGGCGTATTCGCAGGCGCTCGGCGCGACCCTGGCCATCGTGGCGAAGCGGCGCAAAAGCCCGACGGAGATCGAGGCGCTGAACGTAATCGGCGAGGTGGAAGGGCGCGACGTGATCCTCGTGGACGACCTCACGGAAACTGCCGGCACGCTGTGCAGCGCGGCGAAAATTTTGCAGGAGCGCGGCGCGGCGCGGATTATCGCGGGCGTCTCGCACGCGGTGCTTTCCGACATGGCCATCGAGCGGCTGAACAAGTCCGTCATCGCCGAACTCATCACCACCAACAGCGTCCCCGTGCGCGACGGCGACGGCTTTCCCATCACCACGCTGTGCATTGCGGAGCTGCTTGGCGAAGGCATCAAGCGCATCCACGACGACGAGTCCGTGTCCTCTCTCTTCCGCATCAACGAAACCGCAAAAGTATAACTCCATATGGCCAAACAACTGAAACTCACCGCGCTGACGCGCTCCACCTCCGGCCGTACTGCGGTCAAAAAAATCAAAGCGCAGGGGCTGGTTCCCGCCGTCGTCTATGGCGGCCGTGAGGCGCCGATCAGCCTTTCGCTGAACGCCCGCGAATTCAGCCGTCTCATGGCCCACGCCACCAGCGAGCATCTCCTCGTCGATCTCGAAATCAACGACGGCGGCGCGACCAGCAACCGCCTCGCCCTGATCCAGGAAGTGCAGCACGACGCGCTCAGCCGCGACGTGCTCCATGTCGATTTCCACGCCGTCAAAGCCGACGAAATGCTGCACTCCGAAATCCCGGTCGAGCCCTTTGGCGAAGCCGATGGCGTCAAAAACTTCGGCGGCATTCTCGAAATCAACATGCACTCCGTCGAAGTCGAGTGTCTGCCCAAAGACCTGCCCGAAGTGATCCGCATCGACGTCTCGGCGCTCGGCGTGGGCGATGCCGTTCATATCAAAGATCTCCAGCTTCCCGCCGGCGTCACCGCCCGTGGCGATGGCGACCTCACGGTCGTCCGCGTGGCCGCGCCGAAAGTCGAAGTCGAACCCGAGCCCGCCGCCGCGGCCGCACAGCCCGAGGTGCTCAAGGAGAAAAAGGACGCCGACGCCAAGCCCGCCGCCGCCGGGGCCAAACCCGCCGCCGACGCCAAGCCCGCCGCCAAGAAGTAACCTGCCGTCCGGGCTCGTGCATGAATGTCTGCGACTTCCGAGCGTCCGGCTATCCGCCTCATCGTGGGGCTGGGCAATCCCGGTCGCGAGTATTGCGACACGCGGCATAACGTGGGCTTTATGATCGCCGACCGCCTCGCCGCGCGCGCCCGCGCGACCTTTGCCCACGAGAAAGGCTGGCATGCCGAGGTCGCCCGCGCCGGCGACCTCCTCCTCTGCAAGCCGCTGACCTACATGAACCTCAGCGGCCGGGCCGTGCGTCCGCTCAGCCAGTTCTACAAACTCGACCCCGCGCAGGTGCTCATCATCCTCGACGACATGGCCCTCCCGCTGGGCAAACTGCGCCTCCGCCCCGACGGCACCGCCGGCGGGCACAATGGCCTCAAATCCATCCTCGAGCACTTTGGCACGCCCGCCATCCCGCGGCTGCGCGTCGGCATCGGCGCGGCTGAGAGCGAGGCCACCGGGCACGTCCTCGGGCGATTTGCCTTGGAGGAAAAGGACGCGCTGGAGCAAAGTCTCGACCGCGCCGTCAGCGCCGTCGATTGCCTTCGCCAGCGCGGACTCGAAGCGGCGATGAACACTTTCAACTAACCAACACCAACCACATACCAGACATGAAAAACCGCTACGAAGGACTGCTCGTCCTCAACATCAAAGGCAACGAAGACGGCGCCAAGGAAGTCATTGAACGCCTCGAAGGCGACTTCAAAAAGGAAGGCGCCAAGATCGAGCAGGTGCAGAAAATGGACCGCCGCCAGTTCACCTACGTGGCCGGCGACCTCGACAGCGGCTACTACGTGAACTTCATCTTCAGTGCCGAGCCCACCGTCATCGCCAAGCTCCGCACCAAGTTCGCCCTCGACGAAACCGTCTATCGCCAGAACTACCTCCGGCTTCCCGCCAAAATCGTCGAAGCCCCCATCCGCACCCCCCGGCCCGCCAAGGTCGCCTAACCCACCCTCCCCGGAACCGAAGGCGAACCTATGGCCAGCTACAACAAAGTCACCCTCATCGGGAATCTCACCCGCGACCCCGAGCTGAAGTACACCCCCAAAGGCACCGCCATCGCCGACATCGGCCTGGCCGTGAACCGCACCTACACCACCGACGGCGGTGAAAAGCGGGAGGAAGTCACCTTCATCGACGTGACCCTCTGGGGCCGCGTCGCCGAGATTGTCGGCGAGTATTGCAAAAAAGGCCGTCCGCTCTTTGTCGAAGGCCGCCTGCAGCTCGATACGTGGGATGACAAAACAACCGGCCAGAAGCGCAGCAAACTCAAGGTCGTCGGCGAAAACATCCAGCTCCTCGGCTCCCGCGAAGGCGGCGGTGGTGGCGGCGGCGGCGAGCATGGTGAAAGCCAGGGCGAACCCCGCAGCCAGAGCCGCCCCCAGCAGCAGAGCCGGCCCGCCAGCCGCCCAGCCTCCCCTCCCCCGCGCCCGCCCGCTGACCCGGATTTGGACGCGCCGGAAGACGACATCCCGTTCTAAATTACCGGCCCATACCTCGCATTCCGAAAAGGCGGACGCTCAATCAGGCGTCCGCCTTTTTCGTTGCGACTTTCGCGCAGCCTTTCTCAAAGTGGCTTATCCGAGTTTCACAGACTGTTGCGGGGCGTAGCGGGCGCGGCACTGTCTTTAATGCCGGGAACTCAGGGCGCAACATCACGAGCGGAGGTTGTTCGGAGTTCCGCCTTCAAGCGGTTAGATGCGAGACCCGGCTTTAGCCCGGGCCGCGCCGGGCCTATACCAGCAAGCGGCCAATCAAGACGTATGACAGCGATTTCCGGCACTCCGAGAACGTGACCGCGCTGGCCGTCGGTGAGGCGGGTCGTAGATGGCCGGGGTTGGCATTGTTCTCGGGGCCTTCATTGAAAGCGACGTGGTCCAGTGTCACGACGTCCTTGCGCGGCGTGTAACAGAGATCGGGCCGCACCCAAGAACTCTACAAATCGCCGTGAGTCTTTAACTCGAAGACCGTCTCAGCTTCGTCGTGGCCTTGGCCGGGGCGGGGTTCGAGATTGAGCGCGCGGTAGGCGCGGTCGAGGGCGGCGGGGTTGTTGCGGAGTTCGGGGAAAACGGCGACGAGGCGCTGCTTGATCCAGCGGCGTGCCAAACCGTGCTCGACCGGATGGATGGCTGGCTCGGTGCGGAAGGCGCGCTTGATCATGGAGAAAAGGGCCGTAGGCATAGTGCCGGGATGATCGCCGCGGACGGCGGATTGTTTGAAGGAAATATTTTCCCGAAAGCTCGGCCTCGGCCCCGCCACGCGGCCACTCCCGGCTGGCGAGAAGGGCGTGGAGCCTAGGGTGCTCGAACTCCGGGTGGTATATTGGCAGGTGTTGTCCGCCAATGGCCGCCGTTTATCGGGCAGCGCTTTTTAGTTGGAGAAACGGCGGCGCATTTCGCCGAACCGTTCCTGTTGGGCGGGATCGTCGCCGAGATCGTTTTCTACCCGCGGATGCGACTTTGAAATCGGGCCAGTATGATTATTTCCGGTCCTTCCACAGGAGGGGCTCGGACTTTAAAAAGGCGCGTTTCCGCTCTGAGCTAGGTTGGTATGGGTCGCGCCGTTTGCGCACAAACCGCTGCGACTTTCCGTATACCCTCTATCAGCACAATGGGCCGCAAACGCAAAGGAGCGCAAAGAGGATGGCGATGGTTTTCATTTGGATTGAGGCCACGGCGGCAGTGAGTGGAGGCGACCTTTTAGTTCCCCGATGATCGCGGCGTGCTCGGGGCTTTTGGAAACGTCGCGCGCCTCCTCCGGGTCGGCGTCGTGGTCGTAGAGTTCGCTGGTGCCGTCGCTCCATTGCGTGAAACGCCAGCGCGCGGTGCGGACGCTTTGGCCGAACTTCTGCGCGCCACGCGTGACGAGCGTGAACGCGGCGTCCTTGTGCGCGCGGGTCGGATCTTCGAGCGCGGGGTGCAGGCTTTTTCCGGCGAGCGCGTGCGGCGCTTTCAGCCCGCACAGCTCCGCGACGGTCGGGTAAACGTCCACGAACTCGACAGGCGCGCGGAAGACCTGGCCAGCCTTCGCGCCCGGCGCGGCGATGATGAGCGGGGCGCGGCACGAGCGGTCGAAGAGCGTGTTCTTGTTCCACCAATTGCGCTCCCCGAGATGATAGCCGTGGTCGCCGAGGAAGATGATGATGGTGTTGTCGCCGAGCTTCAGCCGGTCGAGCGCGTCGAGCAGCCGGCCCACTTGCGCGTCCATGAACGACACCCCGGCGAGATACGCTTGCAGGAAACTGCGGCGGTCGTCGTCGGTAAATTTTGCAAACGTCTCGGTCCAGTTGCCGGAAATCGAGAGCGGCGCGGCGGTGGTCATGTCGGCCGGGTCGCGGTAGAGCGGCAGCGTATCCTTCGTGTAAAGGTCGAAGTATTTTCGCGGCGCGTGAAACGGGTCGTGCGGACGATGAAATCCCGCCGCGACCATCCACGGTTTGCCGCTCGCGCTGAGTTCCTCCATCGAGCGAATCGCCTCCGCCGCGGTCTGTGCATCGGGCTGATCGTCGTCGGGGCCATCCATGATTCCCACTTCGCACCACGGGAGTTTGCCGCCGGTGAGATTGCGGATTTCGCCCTTGCGCGCCGCCGCCGTGGGCGGCGTCGCGCTGGCTTTGTCCCACGACTTTCCCACATCGAGCCACGCCTCGCGCTGGCCCTCGCCCGTGTTCGCCGTATGATAGATTTTTCCAAACGAATGTGCCGTCCACCCGCCCTGCCGGAGGAGCTGCGGCAGCGTCACCACGTCCGGCCATTTGTCGCGAAAGAAGTCCTGATTTCCCACGATCCCCGTCTGCTCGCAGCGCAGCCCCGTGAGCAGCGAAGTGCGGCTGGGATTGCACACCGGGTATTGCGCGAACGCATTCGCAAAGCGCACGCCGCGCACCGCGAGCCGGTCGAGATTCGGCGTCTTCACCAACGCCTGCGTGAAGACCCCGCCCGTATCGCGGAAATCGTCGGCGATGATGAAGAGGACGTTCGGCTTGTCGGCGGCGTGAAGCGCGACCAGTGGAGCGAGCAGCAGCGCGACGAGGAGTGTGAGTGTGTGTTTCATGGGCGTTTCAGAAAGCCGTTTCATCTGGCTTGTTCATAAGGGACAGCACGCACTCGGACATTCGTGAACATCTCCGAGTCCTTTATCTTGCGAAAGCGCGTGTCTTTGCCCGTCGTCCAGATGGGCGACGTGCTGCCGTCGGCGTGGCGGAGGCTCAAGTTGTCGAGCCAGACTTTGTAGGTGCCGGGTTTGCCACCTTTGAAGACGAGTCCGTGGCGTGGCAGGATGCCCGGCGCGCTGCTGCATAGGCCGATGACGCGATGCTCCCACACGCCGGGACCGCCTTGTGTTTCCGGACCGGCGGCTTGCTCGCGACCGAATTGATTGATGCCTTCGCCGCGCCTGAAATTGAGCTTCATGGATTTGTTGTCGTTGCCGTTGAAGGGCGAGTACAAGAAGACGCGCCGCAGGGTGTCGGGTGCAATGGCAAGGTCATACTCGACGTAATCGGTGGCGAACTGATTTGCGCCAAAGCTCGCGATGGGGACAATGAGCGTGTCCTTGGGCTTCGCCTGCGCGGTCACGGTGACGGTGACTTCGAGCACCTCGCCTTCGGGCGCGGGCTTGGCATCGAACTTCGCCGGAACGGGCTGGTGTGTGAGCGCGGCGCCGAGTGATTCGGCGTAGAGTTCCGCGTGGTCGCTCGATATGTTCCCGACGCTCATGGCGATGGGCAGATGCGTGGCGTCCGCTCGTGGGATGGCCTCTGCGGGGGCGTCATTCATTGGCCCAAAGGTGCGGTCACGGAGATGTCGGCGGCGGCTTTGTCGGTGAGCTTCACCATGTCCACCCAGCCGACGCGATTGTAGAGCAGGGGTTGCTGATATTGTTTCGTGTAGGCTGCGGCGTAGGCACGCCAGTGACCGAGAGTTTCCTCCAGTTTCGCGATGGCGGCTGGCGGCGAGCACCTGTTGAAAATGCGCATCAGTCAGCGTCGGGTCGTAGCACAGGCGACCCCAGAGCATGAAGCTGAACCATTGCTTCTGCAGGACGAGCGGCGGCGGCCCTTTGCCTTCCGGCGTGCTGATGAAGTCTCTTCCCCAGCAATACCCATCCGGTCCCATGTAGCAGCCGCGCACCACCGCGCTGCCGGCCAGGGTGCCAAGGAGCACAGGAAATAAGGGACCGAGGAGTTTCATGTTGTTGGAGCATGAGCGGCGATGGATGAGAATCGTCTTTTGTTCATGCAACGGAAAGTTGTTGCGGCCTACGGCGCGGCTGCTTCGGGTATTCGGCGGAGCTACCGAACCGGGTCGTGATCCGGGAACAGATGATGGGCGAAATGGCGTTGGCTGAAAGTGTTGCGCTGGTGGTGACCGCCACACGACGTTCATCGTGCCGCGGCTTTGAGTTCTGCGAAGCGCTGGCGCATTTCCACAAGTCGCTCCCGCTGCGCAGGATCGGCAATGAGATCGTTTTCCTCCATCGGGTCGGCGCTTACATTAAAAAGCTGCTCCACGTTGAAATCCGGCCAGTAGAAATACTTCCACTCTTTCCGCACCAGCGCCTGCGATGATGGGATGAAGTTGATGTTCTTGATTGTCGCGTGCTCGTAGAAGAACTCCTGCCGCCACTCGGGTTTTTGCGCGGCAAGATACAGCGGTGCGAGGTCGCTTCCCTGCATCGTCTTCGGTGCGGCGATACCCGCTGCGGCGAGGATGGTCGGGGCCAGATCCACATTCAGCGTGAAGTCGTCATTCGTCTTTCCGCGCCCTGCTTCCGCCATGCGCGGGTCGCGCACGATGAGTGGGACGCGGATGCTTTCTTCATGCGGATACCACTTATCTGCCAGCCCGTGCTCGGCGTGGAAGTAGCCGTTGTCTCCGGTGAAAATAACGAGCGTATTTTCCAAGGCACCCTGCGCTCTCAACTCTGCCAGCACGCGCCCGCACGTGGAGTCCACCTCGGTCGCGAGGCGGTAGTAGTTCTTCATCATCGTCTGGTATTTCTCCGGCTCGTCGAAGCGCCAGTGCCAGCGCACGCGGCCTTCGTTTTTCTCGTTTGCAATGAAGGGCGGCAGCCGGTGAAACGACTCATCCGTGGCGTTCGCCGGGACGGGAATCCTTACGTCCTTGTATAGCTGCATGCTCTGCGGTTGCGGCAGGTATTGCAGCGGATTCCCGTCCTCCGCGTGCGTGGCGAAGAAGGCGAGGGTAAGGCAGAACGGCTGGCCCCTGGGCCGCGTGCGGAGGAACTCCAGCGCATCGTTTTCGTTCTTCTGCGTGACGTGGATCATCGTGCCATCCTTCTCCTTGATCCAATGCGTGCCGGAATAGGCGCGGCCAAAATCGAAGTGTTCTGCCGGGAATTTTCCGTTGTGCCACTTGCCCACGTGCCCCACGAAGTAACCGCGATCCCGCAGGAGTCCCGGATAAGTCTCAGCCCAAGGGGTCTTAAACGCCGCGAACGCCGGATTTCCATGTCGGGACATCCATTGCCCCGTGAAAAGCGAAGCCCGGCTGACGCCGCAAATTGCCGTGCTCACGCAGCCATGGGTAAAGCGCATTCCCTCGCCCGCGAGCCGGTCGATGTTCGGCGTCTTCACCACCGGATTCCCCGCGACCCCAAGGGTGTCGAAGCGCCAGTCATCCGCGAGAAGCACGAGGACATTCATCGGTGGTTCCGCAGCGCTCGCCATTGCGAGGAGCAGCAGGCAGGTGGAAAGGCGGAGAAGCGTTTTCATCGTTTGGTCTGGTTCAGAGTAACAGCTTGACAGGATAAATTTGGCCCCTGCCTTTCATTTTTAAAAATCCGAGCGCCGCGTCTCGTTGCCGCATTCGAGTTGAATCCAGTCGAGCTTTACAGGCTCCTTTTGCGCGGGCAGGTAGAGACGCAGGATACCGAGCGGGCCTTCGGCGGACAGTTCCACGCGCACTTCCTGCCAGTCGCCGCCGGTGAGTTGGAACGCCACGGATTTCGCCTGGTTGGCAGCTTGCGGCGTGGGGAGCCACTCCACTTTTCCCACACCGCCGCCGGCAGAACGCGCGCGAAATTTCACGACGGTCGGCCCGGCCAGCTTGCCCGCGCCGAAGCCGAGGAAGGGGGCGTCGCCTTTGCCTGTCACGGTGACGATGCCATCCGCCACGACTGCGGTGCAGCCGCGTGCTTTCCAGCCCTGCAGCTTGGGATCGTCTTCGCCGGCCGCAGCGGCTGGTGGCTTGGCTGCGGGCGTGGCTTTCGCCTTTCCCTCACCGCGTTGCTTACCGTTGCCCTCGTCTTCCGGGTGATACTTCGCGGGGTCAAAATCGGGATTCCGCGCGGGCTGCACGGCCTTGGTGTCGGTGAGGAAATTCTCGATCAGCGCATCCATTTGTTTCACCCGCTCCGGTTCCCTCGTGGCGAGGTCGTGCGTCTCGCCGAGGTCATTGCGCAGATTGTAAAGTTGCCAGCGATGCGCGCCGTTTTCGCCCTGGAAGAAAAGGCGGATGAGCTTCCAGTCGCCTTGATGCACGACGACCGACGGCGGGAGCCAGTCGGGCACCCGCGGGTTGTGCGGGAAGTAGGTGAAGATGGCCTCGCGCACCAACGGCTCGCCGCGCAACGCGGGCACGATGCTAATGCCGTCGAAGCGTTGCTCTGCCGCCGGTTTTAGCGCGAGCAGTTCCAGCAGCGTGGGATAGAAATCGCTGCTCTGCACCACCGCCTCGCTGCGCGTCCCCGGCGGGACAACCCCGGGCACACTCACGATGCACGGCACGCGGATGCCGCCCTCATAGACCGTCGCTTTTCCGCCGCGCAGCGGGGCGTTGCTGGTCGCCGTGGTGCCGTCCACGTCGTTATACTTGTTGCCGCCGTTGTCGGAGAAAAAGACGACTATGGTGCGGTCGCTGAGCTTCAGCCGGTCGAGGATGTCGAGCAGCGTGCCCACCGCGTCGTCCATGCTCTCGATCATCGCCGCATACGTGGGGCTGCGCTGCGGATCTTTCGGGTCCACGCTCGCGCGATATTTTTCGATGAGCGACCGC
>JANPHJ010000303.1:0-5776 GCA_031424395.1 Chthoniobacter sp. | reverse complement strand
GACGATGCTCAGGCCGCAACTGGGGAGCGTGGCCCCTTTGGTCAGCTTAAGGCCGCGGCGGGAGGTGCTGGTGACGGAGGTCGAGGAGCCGCTGGAGGAATCCACGACGGAGGTGCTCACGCTGGTGCCGACGCTCGTGTCATTGAAATAGAAAAGCAGACCGTCGCCGCCGCCCACGTTGTCGGAAATTTTTGCGGTCGTGTAGGCGGTGTTGATTTTGCTCACGTCCATGGTGACGACGCGCACGTTGTCGCTTTCCCGGATGTCCTTGATGGCCTGGTTCGTGGTCAGCGCCGCCTTGATGGCCACGTATTCGACGGTCGAAGTGCCGAGCGCAGTCGTCGCGGCACCCTTGTAGATGGAGACCGTGTTGCTGGCATTTACGTAGATGCGGTAGTCGGCGTTGCTCACCAAGCGCTCGCTGGTCGAGGAGTCGAGTTGCAGGCCATCGGGATTGGCTGAGGTGACGGGGTTCTTCTCTTCCACGATTTCGTGGTAGCCGTCGTTGTTATTGTTGCCGTCGGAATCGGTGTCGTTGGCCCGCGGGTCGTCGAGGAAGTTCGGGTCGAGACTGGCCAGCGGGGTGTCGAGGAGCTTTTGCTGGGAGCCATACTGGGGAGGATTGTTGATGTCCCAGTTGTCGTCCAGTCCGCTGGCGGTGGAGCCGCCGGTGATGATGTCCGGCGTCTCCGTGCCAAAGCGCGAATCCTCCGGGCGGAAGCCCAGCGTATGGGTGCCGGTGTAGGTCACGTCCTTGGTGAAGTGCAGGGAATTGTGCGCGGTGAACAGGTCGCCGCCGACGTAGGCGGTGCCGCTCACGTACATGGGCGGGCCGGGATGAAACTCCGTCTTAGGCAACGTGCCGAAATAGAAGTTGTCGAAGACATTGCGGCCCGCCCGACTGAAGGCGCGCTGCAGAGTGACGGTGCGGAAGTTCGACGGGACGTAATACTGCACCGTGACCGTGGCGAGGTAGTAAAGGCGGACGCGGAGCGCGGAATTGGTGCCGTTTTCCGGCGTCGGACGTCCGGCACCATCGGTGGTCGGGGCGAGCAGCGGGGTCTGCGCGGTCACGCTCCAGCTCAGCACGTTGACGCCGGAGGGCGGCGGCAGCATGGTGCTGGAGGGCAGGGCCAGGGTGCTGGCCAGGGCCGCATTGGTCATCCCGCCCGAGCGGTCAGCGGTCGTGGTCACGTTGATCATCGCGTTTCGCCACTGGTCGAAAAGACTCTCCATGACTCCGTCGGCGTAGGTCACGGCGGCGGCCCGGTTCACTTCGCGGCGGGTGACACCGACCTGATAGGTGGTCACGGAGTAAACGGCGGCGACGAGCGCGGCGACGACACTCATCGTGAAGAGGACGGCGAGCAGGCCGCTGCCGGAATTGGATCGGAATGACTTGTTCATGGCGTGTAGTCGGTTGAGGAGACGGGCGTCGGAATATTGAGCGGCGGGATGACTGCCTGGAGCGTGGCGGTGCCGTTGGCGAATTTCCGGCCGGTGTAGTTCGGGTCGTAGGTCTCCAGCGAAATGCGCAGCGCGCCGTTTTCCACCTGGCCCGCGGCGGTCGGGTAGAGCAGGCCAAACGGCTGGGTCGAAGTCACCCGGTCGCGCACCTGGGTGACGGTCGTCTTGTTCGTGCCGGTGAAGTTTTTGTGGAAGCGCAGCGTGCCGCCCCAGACGGAGTAGGCCACCTCCCGGTAGAAATACCCGGTGGTCACATTGCCCGCGGTGGTCGCGTCCACGGTGAAGCCCAGGCCGCCGGTGTCGCTGATCGTCACCACGCCCGTGCGGCTGCCGGAAGTGGGCACGGTAGGCACGGCGGTGATGCCGTATTCGCGCGAGATGAGCGGGAGCACCACTTTGTCCCCTACCTGGGGCACGTAGGGCAGGGTGGTGCCCACGCTAAAATCGAACGTCAGATTGACGGAAGCTGGCGTCGCGTTGGCGGTGAGTTTGTAGGGGCCGCCGGCCCGTTGCCGGAACCGCACCACGTTGCCCCGGCCGCTGACCAATTTCTGCGTCAGCTTGTCCACGTCGGTGGTCGCCGCCGGGCTGATGTCGGTGTACGTCGTGCCGTCGAAGCTCATCAGGCGGAAATTCGACGCGGCATTGTGCAGGTCGCGGAGCATCTGCTGATCGGCGATGCGCACGGAGTCGTGGCTGTGATTCACCGAGAGATTGCGCGCGAAGAGCCGCAGCGAGGTCTGGCTGAAGGTCATCAGCGCCACCGTCACACCGGCAAAGACGGCAGTGGCCACGAGGAGTTCGACGATGGTGAAAGCGTGCGGGCGGAGGCGTCTCATGGTGCGAAATGGTCAGATGCTGTCCGTGGCCCGAAGGGTGTTCAGGGTGATGGTGAAAGGCCGGTTGCGGTACGTGAAGGTGACCGTCACCGTCGCCCGGAGGGTGCGTGCGGTGAGGTCGGCGATGACCGTGGTTCGGGTGGAGAGCACTTGCGAATCGAGGTTCGTGTAGGGGCTGATCAACGAGGTCGCGGCGTTGTAGTCGTCGTTGTTCAGCGGCACGTTTGTCTCCGTCGTCGTGCCGGCCGCAAGGATGGTGGGGCGCGTTCCAATGACCTGCCAGGGCGTCGTCTCGATCAGATCGATGCGCTGCTGCGCCACGGCTTGGGCGATGGTCCGCAGCCGGGCAGCCGTCGCCCAGCGGTTCAACTGCGTGAGCGCCGTGACCGAGCCAGAGATGAGCACCGCGAGGAGGGCTCCGGCGATCAGCACTTCCACGAGCGTAAAGCCAGCGGTACCGCGGCGCAGGCCTCGGGCGGAATTGAGCGAAACAGCAATATCCATAATTAATATAAAGCAGTTGCTTTGCCAATTTGGCCTGTGCTTTCGCGAAATTTCGCGCGCACCGCAGCCCAGCGAAAAAACGCGCCGGTCGGGAGCGGTGGAGATTTCTTTTCCTATGCCTTCGGCCCTGTTTCGTGGCTAGCTCTCCCCCATGCTCGACGACCTCGAACGCATCCTCTTCCACGAGCAGACCATCCTTTGCCGGCTGGATGAACTCGCCCGCGAGATCACCGACGCCTATCGCGGCCAGGAACTGACCGTGATCGCCGTGCTGAACGGCTCGCTCATCTTTGCTGCTGATCTCTTGCGCCGCATCCCGCTGCCCCTGCGGCTGGACTGCCTGCGCGTGGCCAGCTACCACGGCGGCACCGAGAGCACCGGCACCGTCACTTTCCACCAGCTCAACCTGCCCGACGTGCGTGGCCGCCATGTGCTCGTGCTCGACGACATCCTCGACAGCGGCCGCACCCTCCAAGCCATCTGCGCCCGCCTGCGCGGCGCAAGCCCCGCGTCCGTGCGCGTGTGCGTGCTGCTGCGCAAGGCCAAGGTGCGCGCCGTCGAGATGGAGGCGGACTTTACGGGCTTCGAGATTGGCGATGAATTCGTCATCGGCTACGGGCTCGACTACGCGGAGCAGTACCGGAATCTGCCCTTCGTCGGCGTGCTGAAGCGGGAGGTCTTTGAAAGTACCAAATTCCGCGCGCCATCCGCGGTGATTGGTGGTTAAAGATCGCCCGCCCATTCCAGCCCCACCCCGAACTTATGCGCCGCTTTCTCCTCCTGCTCCTTGGTCTTTCGGTCTCCGCGCTAGCGCAGACGACCGTGCTCTACACCAAGCCTGCCGCCGGCGCTTCCGGGGTCATCGGCGGTAAAGTGGACACCGAGCTGACCCACGCCATTGCGCTCAATCGCGACCTCACGCAGTGCTTCCGCGGCGAACTGGCGGACGGCGGCAAAACGTTTCGCATCGCGGGTCTGCCGACCGGGAAGTACGACCTCATCTGCGTGACCAAAGGCGGGCAGATTTACGAAGGCGTGGAGCTGGGCGAGGACGGCTCGAAGCTGCCGGCGGCATCGGTGAAAAACGCCGAGGCGCGGATCAAAAAGGCGGACACCTTTTTCCCGAAGCCGAAAATCCACCGCTTCGGCCTCATCGAGGGCGGGGAGAAAATGCTGCTCTTCGTCGAGCGCATCCGCGACACGCTGATCCTGCGGCAGTCGGGCGAAAAGCTGGAGTCGAACCTGCGCCGCCTCGAGGTCGTGGAACTCATCAAGGCCAAGGATGACTGGCAGATGCTGAACACCCGCCACATCTACCGCGAAGAAGCGCCCCTGGTGCCGGACATGCCGTTTTTCACCCACAAGTTTGTGCCGGACTTCAGCAACGTCCGCGTCATTGACAGCATCAAAGACCTAGGCAGCATCAGCCTTCCCAAGTAACTCCCCGAAATTTCCCCATGCCCCAAATCCGTGTTCTCTCCGGCTTCCAGCAAGGCCGCGTCTATCCCGTCGCCGAGACCAAAATGATCATTGGCCGCGATCCTGCGAACGACATCCCGCTCGCCGCCGACTCGCCCGCCTCGCGCCAGCACGCCGCCGTTTACGCCGACCCTGACGGGTGGCGCATCCAGGACCTCGGCAGCACCAACGGCACGCTGCTCAACACGGTGCGCGTGACCGACAGTCCCATCGCCCTCGGCGATCGCGTGACCATTGGCGACGCCGTGTTCCTTTTCGAAGACGACGGCGGGGAGACCTCCCCCGCGGAAGAAGAGCCGCCGGCCGCGTCCGTGCCCGTGCGGGTTCCTGAGCAGGTGCGGGAAAACCCGGCCATCCAAGCCATCGTCACGCAGATGCGCGCGCGGACGGATGTCATCATGGCGGAAATCGGCAAAGCCATCATCGGGCAGAAGGACATCATCGGCGACGTGCTCTGCGCGATCATCTCGCGCGGCCATGTGCTGCTCATCGGCATGCCTGGCCTCGCGAAGACCATGCTCGTCCGCACCATTTCCGAAGTGCTCGACCTGCAGTTCAAGCGCATCCAGTTCACCCCCGATCTCATGCCGTCCGACATCACCGGCACGGACATTCTCGAGGTCGATGAGGACTCCGGGAAAAAGGAATACCGCTTCATCAAAGGCCCGCTTTTCACCCAGATGCTCCTCGCCGACGAAATCAACCGCACCCCGCCCAAGACCCAGGCCGCGCTGCTCGAAGCGATGCAGGAATACCGCGTCACCGCCGCGGGTGAGACGCACACGCTGGCCCCGCCCTTCTTCGTGCTCGCCACGCAAAATCCGCTCGAACAGGAGGGCACCTACCCGCTGCCCGAGGCCCAGCTCGACCGCTTCATGTTCAGCGTCTATGTGGATTACCCGAGCGAGGCCGAGGAGGAGATTATCGCGAAAGTGACCACCACCGCGCAGAAGTACACGCTCAACAAAGTGCTCAACGCGCAGTCCATCATCGAGCTGCAAAAGGCCGTGCGCGACCTGCCCATCTCGGATCACGTCGTGAAGTACGCCGTCCGCCTCGTGCGCGCCACCCGCCCCGGCGACGCCCGCGCGCCCGAGTTCATCAAGAAATGGATCCACTGCGGGGCCGGCCCGCGCGCCGCGCAAAACCTGCTCGTCGGCGCGAAAGCCCGTGCCGTCATCGCCGGCCGGCTGCTCGTGACGTGCGACGACGTGCGCTCCGTCGCGCGGCCGGTGCTGCGGCACCGCATGTTCACGAACTTCACCGCCGACAGCGAAGGCATGGACACCGACAAGATCGTAAAAAAGCTCCTCGAAGAAGTGCCGGAGCCGGGCGAGAAGGACTATTGATCCGCGGCGCCAGGTCCACCAGTTCGGGCGGGGTGATTTCACCGCAGAGGCGCAGAGGCCGCAGAGATTTTGAACAGTCAAATCTGGCTCACGACAGCGAGCGTGATTTGTCTTCCTCTGCGTCCTCTGCGCCTCTGC
>JANPHJ010000302.1:0-1540 GCA_031424395.1 Chthoniobacter sp. | reverse complement strand
CATCCCGCTCGGCGTGCTGCTTTCGCTCACCGGGCAGTGGGGCGACCTCGTCATGTCGAGCATCAAGCGCGACCTCGGCATCAAGGACATGGCCGCGACCATCCCCGGCCACGGCGGGCTGCTCGACCGCTTCGACAGCCTCATCTTTGTCGGCCCGGCGATGTTTCATTACCTTGCCTATTTCAGCGGCCTGAGCCTCGACCTGCCGCCGCGCATTTTCTCCGGGCACTGATGGACGAGTGGCAATATCAGCCGGCTGGAGATCAAGGACTGGAGCCGACCGCGAGCTTTCGCAGCCTGAAACGCGAGGCCGGGCTCATCTCCTCGGTGACGCAGGCGGCGTGGCGGGTGGCGGTGCGGGCGTATCTGCGCGGGTATCACCGGCTGCGCGTCGAGGGGCTGGAGCACGTGCCGGTGAAACCGCCGTTCGTGATGATCGCCAACCATTCCAGCCATCTCGACGTCCTCACGCTCGGCGCGGCGCTGCCGTGGCAGTTGCGGCGGCACGCCTTTCCCATCGCCGCGGGCGATGTTTTTTTTGAAACGCCCGCCGTGTCCGCCTTCTCCGCGATGATGCTGAACGCGCTGCCCATGTGGCGCAAACGCTGCGGCTCGCACGCCATGCAGGAGTTGCGTGACCGGCTCATCGGCGACCCCGCGATCTACCTGCTTTTTCCCGAGGGCAAACGCAGCCGCGACGGCACCATGAGCCCCTTCAAACCCGGCCTCGGCATGATGATCGCCGGAGCGCCCGTGCCGGTGGTGCCGTGCTGGATCGAGGGTGCCTTCCACGCGTTTCGACCCGAGACGAAGCTGCCCGTGCCGAAACCCATCTCGCTACGCATCGGCCCGCCGCTGATTTTTGAGGATGTGAAAAACGAGCGCGCCGGCTGGCAGGACATCGCCGCGCGCCTCGAAGCCGCCGTAATCGCGCTGCGCGATGCGAAGGGGTAAGAGCCAAGGGACGGTGGTTTCCGAACCACCGTCCCTTGGCTTTCACCGGCCACAGCCTGAAAGCACCGGACGCCTGAGGCCGCAACACCACAGCCAATAATTGCGTGCGTGACAGATTGAACAGTCACACCACGTTTGCCCCATGCCCGCTCTGCGCTCCGCCATTTCCTTATTCACCATTGCCACCGCGGGGCTGGTCGCTGCGCGCGCGGAGAAGGGGCCTGATTTCCAGCGCGAGATCAGGCCGATCCTGTCCAACGCCTGCTACAAGTGCCACGGGCCGGATGGCGATGAGCGCAAGGGCGGGAAGGAAGGGAGTGGCGGCTTGCGGCTCGATACCGAGGAAGGGTCGCGCGCGGATCTCGATGGGAGCGTGGCGGTGCTGCCGGGCCACCCGGAAAAGAGCGAGCTGATCGCGCGGATCACGACGACGGAAAAGGACGACGTGATGCCGCCGCCGAAGTCGGGGAAAAAGCTCACGGCGCGCGAGGTGGAGTTGCTGACCGCGTGGGTGAAGAGCGGGGGAAAATTTGCGCAGCATTGGTCTTACGTGAAGCCCCTGCGGCCGGCGGTGCCGGAAGTCCGG
>JANPHJ010000301.1:0-4203 GCA_031424395.1 Chthoniobacter sp. | reverse complement strand
CGCGATGTCCATGACTTCGGGCACGCTCGTCTGCATGCGGAAGGCGAGTTCGTATTGCGCGATGCGCGTGGCGGTCTCGGGGTGGCCGAGTTCGCGCGCCTGGTCTTCGTTGAGATCGCGCAGGGCATCGAGCGTCTTGCGACGCAGCGCGCGATCCATGCCGGGAGGATCGGTGACGTATAAAACCGGGTCGCCTTTCGACCGGCACTGCACGCCTTGAAACACCGACGGAATGAACCCCGTGCCCCAGCAACTCTGCCCGCCGCTGGGCTGCACGCCGCTGCTGATCAGCACGACAAAGCCCGGCAGATTTTCATTCTCCGAGCCGAGCCCGTAAGTCACCCACGAGCCCATCGAAGGACGGCCCGACCGCGGCGAGCCGGTGAACAGCAACAGCTCTGCGGGCGCGTGATTAAACTGGTCGGTGAACATCGACTTCACCACACACAGCTCATCCGCGACCGACTGGAAATGCGGCACCGCGTCGGACATCCAGATGCCGCCCGCGCCGTGCTGCGTGAAGGTGCGCGGCGTGCCCATGAGTTTCGGCACGCCGCTCGTGAAGGCGAAAGTCTTGCCCTTCACGAATTGGTCAGGCGCGTCCTGGCCGTTGCGTTTCACCAGCTCCGGCTTGTAGTCGAAAATATCGAGATGCGGCGGCCCGCCGGACATGTGCAGATAGATCACGCGCTTCACTTTCGCGGGATAATGCGGCGGGCGCACGGCGAACGGATTCGCATCGCTGATTGCGCCCGACGCGCCCGTGCCAAGCAGCGATTCCAGCGCAATCGCCCCGAGGCTGAACTGACCGGCGCGTTGCAGGAATTGGAGGCGGGTTTGGTGTTGGAGGAAGTCGAAGTGCGGGTTCATGGAAGTTGGAAGTGAGCAGTCAGCCAGTTAGCAGTTAGCAGTAATAGCGCGAGGCATCGGTGAACTGCTTACTGCCTACTGCTTACTGCCTACTGCTTACTGCCTACTGCTTACTGCTTACTGCTTACTGCTGATTCATCGTTTCATCAGCGTCTCATCGAGATTCAAAAGAACGCCTGCCACCGTCGTCCACGCGGCGAGTTCGGCAACGTCGGCATTCGCGGGCACGGGGCCGTGTGGGTTCGTCGCCATGTCGGCGGCTTTCTTCGCGTCCTGCTGATAGACGATGAGCGCCTCATCGTGCAGCGCGGTGAGGCGGGCGAGTTCCTTCTCGGATGGCGCGCGCGCGAGCACGAGGCGGAAGCCTTGGCGGGCCTGCTCGGCGGGCGTCTTCGCACATTCGACGATGCGTCGTGCGAGGGCTTGCGCAGCTTCGACATAAACCGGGTCGTTCATCGTCACGAGCGCCTGGAGCGGCGTGTTCGTGCGGTTGCGGCGGAGCGTGCAGGTCTCGCGATTCGGCGCGTCGAAGGTGGTCATCGACGGATACGGACTCGTGCGCCGCCATTCCGTGTAGAGCGCGCGACGATGCTGCTCGCCGCCGGTGCTCGTCGCCCAGTCGAGCCCGCCGCCAAAGGCCGCGGCCAGACCGAGCGCCGGACGCACGGGGCGCACAGACGGGCCATACATTTTCCGCGAAAGCAGCCCGCCCACCGCGAGCGCCTGGTCGCGCACCATCTCGGCGCTCATGCGGAAACGCGGGCCGTGCGCGAGCAGGCGGTTCTCCGGGTCGCGCTCGGTGAGGTCGGGCGTGACCCGCGACGACTGCCGATAGGTCGCCGAGGTGACGAGGAGTTTGAGGAATTGCTTAACGTCCCATTTTTCGCTCACGAGTTCCGTCGCCAGCCAGTCGAGCAGTTCGGGATGCGACGGCAGATCGCCTTGCGCGCCGAACTCCTCGCTGGTCCGCACGAGCCCGATGCCGAAGACCGTTTCCCAAAACCGGTTCGCGATGACCCGGGCGGTGAGCGGGTTGTTTTCATCCACCAGCCAGCGCGCGAGAGTGAGCCGGTTCATCGGCGCATCCTTCGGCAGCGGGTGAAAAGTGGCCGGCACGCCTTCAGTCACTTCCTCGGCGAGCGAGAGATAATTCCCGCGCAACTGCACGCGCGTCTTGCGCCGCTTGTCGCCGGCGAGTTCGCGATAAATCGGCACGGTGTTCGGCACGATCGCGTCGAGCTGTTTGCGCAGCGCCGCGAGCTTCTCGCGGTCGGGCGCGAGTTCCGGCGCGATGTCACGGAGGTAGTAGTCGAGGAGTTGTGCGCGCTGTTTTTCTTCGCGCTGTCCGGCTGGGATCGAAAGCGTGGCGACCACCGCGGCGGGCGTCTGCACATTCTGCCCGGCGCGCGCATCGCCCGTCGCGCCGAGGCGGAAATGGCCGAGCGTGTGATTCGGAAATGGCGACTGCTGCTCGATGCTGATCGTGAGCTTCGCGCCCGCGGGCAGTTCGATTGGCGCCGCCGCGAGCAGCGTCAGCGTGTGCGCAGCGGCGGTGGAGCCGCCGATGGCCCAGCCCTTTTGCGGGCCGCGCGTTTTCTTCCCGCGCTTCGGTGCTTTGGGCGCGGCATCCGACACGACGGCGTCCTCCTCGAAATCCGCCTGCACGAAATCCGCGAGCGCATCGGCGAACTTGATCTCGCGCCCGCCGTTCAAGTCGAACGGCATGTCCGCGGGCAGCGCCGCGTTGTCCGCTTTGTCCCACACCGTCTGCCGTTTTTCATCGAGCGCAACGATGCGGAAACCCGCGAGCCGCTCGGGCACTTCCGCACGATTCCACACGACAATGCGGTCGAGGGTCTGTTCGCTTTTCAAATCAACCTCCCACCACGGGTCATCCGTGTTGTCGCCCGTGTGCGCCACCGAGCCCTTCGCGTATTCGCCCGCCGTATTGCCATCGATCGCGCGTGCGGCCACCGCGTCCGTATAGGTCGATTTCTGCGAAGCCGCCCCTTTCACCGCCACGTTTTCGCTACCGCTGAAAACCTGCACCTCCGCGATCTGCAGCAGCTTCCCTTTGCCCGGAAGCTCGATGCGCACGTAGCGCGCCCGCGGCCCCTTCGCGCCATCCGGCGGCACCACGACGGCCCGCACCCGCGTCACCACAAAATTTCCGCCTCCATGCCCCGGCCCCTTGCCAGGCAGCGCATCGTGCGGCAGCGCCTCCAGGCGCAGCGCCGAGATTTTCTGCGCCGCTGCGATGGGCACTTCGACCGTGTAAGTATCCTTCGCCGCCGTCGTCGCCACGAGCACCGCGCCGTCCGGCTGCGCGGTCATCGCGAGGCCGGCCTGCGATTTCAGCGCCGTGGGCGTGAGCGTCTGCCAGTCGAGCTTCGCGGGAAAATCGCGCGCCCATTTCTCCGCACCGGCGAGCAGCTCCGGCGTGGGTGTTTTGAACTTCGCATCCACCGCAGCCAGTTCGGCGTCGAGGCCCGCGCGCTGCGCTTTCTGCTCCGCGCTGAAAGTGCTGAGCAGCGGCGCCTCGTCCCTCCGATCCGCGTCCTCGGTGTTGTTGAGGAAGGCGAACACGCGGAAGTATTCGGCGTTCGTGATCGGGTCGTATTTGTGCGTGTGGCACTGCGCGCAGGCCATCGATGTCCCCATCCACACGGCCATTGTCGTGTTCACCCGATCGACCACCGCGGCGTTGCGAAACTCCTCGTCCTGCGTGCCGCCCTCGCTGTTCGTCATCGTATTGCGATGAAACGCCGTCGCGGTGAGTTGCTCGTCGGTCGGGTTTGGCAGCAGATCGCCAGCGATCTGCTCGATCGTGAATTGATCGAACGGCTTGTTCGCATTGAACGCGCGGATCACGTAATCGCGGAACGGCCAGATCGTCCGCAGCGGGTCGTCCGCATAGCCCGCCGAGTCCGCATACCGCGCGAAATCGAGCCACATCCGGCCCCAGTGCTCGCCGTAGGCCGGCGACGCGAGCAGCCGGTCCACAAGGCGCTCATAAGCATCCGGCGCTGCATCGTTCACAAAGGCATCCACCTCCTCGACCGTCGGCGGCAGCCCCGTCAGATCGAGCGCCACGCGCCGCACCAGCGCCGCGCGATCCGCCTCCGGCTGCGGCGTCAGCTTTTCCGCTTCGAGTCGCGCAAAGACGAACGCGTCGATGGGATTCCTGACTCGTGCCCCCAGACTCCGGACTTCCGGCACCGCCGGCCGCAGGGGCTTCACGTAAGACCAATGCTGCGCAAATTTTCCCCCGCTCTTCACCCACGCGGTCAGCAACTCCACCTCGCGCGCCGTGAGCTTTTTCCCCGACTTCGG
>JANPHJ010000300.1:0-5384 GCA_031424395.1 Chthoniobacter sp. | reverse complement strand
GTGAGCTGGGCGCGGGCTTGGCTTCCAGCATCCTTGGCGGACATTCCGGTGGGCGTGGGGAACTTCAGCGGCGTCTCTTCCAGCAGCCAGTCATCGCTGCGCTGCGCGGGCAGGATGACTTGGCGATTGTTGGTGATGTTCGCCATCGGGTTGCGTGCCCAGGCGTAGCGGTAGTGCGCCGGCTCTGGCACCAAGGGGCTGCTCAGCACGAGAATGCTTTTGATGGTTTTGCGGCTGTTGTCTTTGCCGACCTCGGTGAGCCAACGGACCTCGGCGGGATAGAAATGCCGGTCGTTGCCAGCGATGGCAAAGCCGTTCATCTCCGGCTCGCTGTCGTCCTTCAGGGTCACGTCGGTGCTCATCGTGAGGCGGAGCGTGTGATCAACGGGCTTCATCTCCTTGATCATCGGGGGCAGCCAGAAGTCGTCGGCTCCATTGCCTTTGAATGCGCCGTATTGGGTGGCCAGCGCCCACTTCGCGGCGCGCTCGCCGACGGGAATCTTGATCTGCGGATGATACCAGCTCTTGCGCAGATCGAAGCTGCTGGCGAAGCCTATGTTCTTGTCCCCAGCATCGCGGAAGTCGCGGAAGGTCTGGTATTGCGCCTCGCGGATGTAGGGACCGGCGTCGTTCATGGACTTGAGGAAGTTATCCCGCGTCTGCGGCGCACCCTCCGTGCAGAGCGAGAGGATGCAGAACGGCATTTGCGGTGCCTCGAACGCTCCACGCCAGGCCGTGATCATCTTGCCAAAGACCTGGTAATACATCCGCGCTCCAGCCGAGCCATTGAAGCAGTTGTTATAACCTTGGTGCCAGACGGCCCCTTTCACTGCGAGGCCAGTGAGTGGCTTGATCACGCTGGCGTAACAATGGCCCGGACGATTCATGTCGGCGACTGGTCCGGGCCGCAGGTCGGACGGCGCGGGCTTACCGCTGGGCTTCTTCTGTTCGTTGCCGTTGTAGCGATCAATGCGGCTCTTCAAGTCAGCTTGCGGACCGTAGCTGGCGATCTTGTCAGCCCACTCCTTGAGCAACTCTTGCGTCTCTTTGCCTTCGATTTTCCGCAGCACATCCTCGGGTGTCCAAGTCTCCACCGTGGTGCCACCGATGGACGCGTCGATCAATCCGATGGGCACCTGACTGGCCATGAAGAGGCGGCGACCAAAGGTATAACCAATCGCCGAGAACTCTCTTACCGATGCTGGCGAACACACATCCCAATCGCCTTTTCTGAAGTGCTCGTTGAAGAAGTCACTCCACTCGTGCAGGCGCTCAAAGCTGGCCACGGAGTCGAAGCCTTTGCCTTGCGGCATGGTGAGCAATCGAATTTGCGGAAAGTTTGCCGAGACCACTTCCAGTTCCCCGTCATCCACTTTGGTAATCGGGAACTCCATGTTGCTCTGCCCACCCAGCACCCAGACATCGCCCACCAGGATATTCTCCAGCTTCAGTGTCTCTGACTTGACCGCGATGGTCATGGTCTGAGGCGCACTGTTCGCCGGCATGGGCTTGAGGCTGACACGCCACGACCGATCCGCCGCAGCCGTGGTGCTGACTTGCTGCCCAGCAAACGACACCGTGACCTGCTCTCCAGCCGCCGCCCAGCCCCACACTTTGAGCGGTTGGTCGCGCTGTAGCACCATGTGAGTCTGAAACAAGTTGCCCACGCAAAGCCCGGCGCGAATGGCGGGAACTTCGACCACGTCCTGTCTTGGCATGGCCTTGGGCGCTTCGGCGGCAAGCAGGCCGCTGAGGGGGAGCAGAATAAGGGCAAGGAGAGGTTGGGTGTTCATGGCTACCTGGTGATGCTGATTAGTTCCGGGGATTCGGTAGCTGACTCGATGGCACGGATGGTTTCGCGGACAGAATTGGCTTTTTGCAGACTCAATTTCTGAGGGAAATCCGGCTCACCTTTCTCGAAGCCGTCGGCGATTTTCTGCAGTTCAGGAATGACGGACTTTGCTTGAGCGCCGTAGTTAAGCAGGACTTTCATCAGCTCGGGTGTGCGTTCCTGACTGGCCCAAGGGTTTTGCGCGGTGGTGTAATTCACGCACGCGGCGATTCCTTCCTTGATGTGGTGCTTGGCGAGGACTTTAAGACCCTCCACGCGAATACCGTCGGCGAACATCTCGCCGCTCGGTGCGGGTTTGACGATGGCTTCAAAGATGGCGGGCAGCAGGGGTTTGATTTCTTCGTAAGTAAGCTTGCGGTAAACCGACCCAATGCTGCCTCGGGCGCGGCCATCTTCGTTATTCAACCCGGCCCGCACCGCTCCGTAGAGCAACGTGCGATCCACGCCCTCAAGTGAGCGGCCAAGCATCCCTTCACGTTCATTGAACAGAGCGAAAGAAAGATACCGCTGCTGCATTCCGCGTGGGTCTTTCGCTTTGTCCACGCGGGCCAGCATTTCGAGGAGTTCCGGCACCGTTTTCATCGCCGGGGCGCCAATGGCTGCGAGCGCCTCGGCGGCTTTGATGCGCAGCCAAAGGTCGTCGAGCTTGAGGTTCTTCGTCAGCGCCGGGATGGCAGGAGCGGCGCGACCTTTGAGTTGGGCGAGGGCTTGGCAGGCACCGTAGCGGCTGTTGAGATTTGGGGCGTCGAGCATCTTTACCAAGTCGGCAATAGGGTCGTCTTTGCGGCGGGCGAGTTCCGTGGCGGCGCGTTCGCGGACCACGGTGGACCAACTGCTGAGGCGCTCGATGAGTTCCTTCGTGCCAAGGCTGGCGTAAAAGCTAGTGCGGTCCTTATTGCTCCAGCCGCGACCGTCGAGGATCACGGCTTGCGCGGCAGCGGCGGTGAGTTGCGGAGCCACGCCCGGCTTCTTGCCGGTGAGCCGGATTTTTTTGAGTGGCATGGCGTAGCCCAGCAGGATGGCACCGGTGGCATCCCACTTGTCGTAGGAGTCGCCTTTTAACTCGGGTGGGCCTTGGTGGAGGAAGGTGCCATCCCATCGGCGGGCGAGATCGAAATACCACGCGCCGAACTCTTGCATCCAAGCGCCGGTGGCGTTGGGGCCGGACTGGGCGACGCCGGGCAGCGCCCAGAGGATGTTGAAAAAATTGCCGGTGTGCCCGGTGTCACGCTCGGGGCCGTGGGAGGCGAGGCTCATGCGCGAAAAATACTCCGCACCCGCGGCGTTGCCGAGTTGGTTGAACATCAGCGCTGCGATGCCGCATTTGCCGTTGTCCTCGTGGTTCTCGATCCAAGGGGCATGGTCCCCGTAGGGAATCGCGCCTTTGCCGATGTAGAAGCGGAGCAACCGGTCGCTGCGTTCGATGGCCAGGTCCACGGCGGGATCCTTGAGTCCTGCCTCACGAGCGAGAATCAGCGACGTGGTCAGCGGCAAACCCGGCGCGTTCATCATCCCATAGCCATTGAGCCGCCCGTCGGGCCGCGCGAAGCCGTGGCCCCACGAACCCACGGCGCTCTGGCCGTTAGCCGCCTCTAGCGCGAGCCGCCGCAGGCCGGGCATGACCGACTGGTCGCCAGTGGCCATCATATACTCCGAGAGCAGCATGATGACGTAGCCGTAGCGCCAGGTCTGCATCCCGCTGGAGGTAAAGCCGGATGCCCATTGAGCCTCCTTGCGCACGAGCGGGAGGTATTCGGGATTGCCGCTCGCGAGCAGCGCCAGCGCGTTCAAGCACCGGGTGATTGGCTCCTGGCGTTCGTTCCCCGCTGCGACCCGTGCCGCCAAAGTCTTGCAGCCTTGTTCGAGGATGCGCTTCGACTTTGGGCAATCGAAGGGCGCCGTGGCGCCATAGCTGCCGAGCACTTGCAACTTCAGCGTGAAGGCATCGGTCTTCCCATCCCGCCAGCGGATGAGCGACAGGTTGCCGCGATTCGCGTCTTTCTCAGCCTCGGTGAGCGCCTTGCCCAGCTCGGTGCGGGGGTCGTAGGCAAAGGGTTTGCCGCCGACGCCCAAGATCACATCGCCCACCGCCAGAACTCCCGAAGCGGGAGAATTCTCCTCCACCTTCGTGATGCGAATTTGCCGGGCATCCGTAGTCACCATCTTATCGCTAAACAACCACCCGCGTGCGCCAGTCGCTCCCAAATTCCAATCGTGACTCGCGCCGGCAGGGATCGCGTCGCCTTTGGTAAAGTCGGGAACCTCCAATGTCTTTGCTCCACTGGCGGCGGAAAGTGTGGGCGCGGATTGGAGCATCAGGACGCCTAGTAGGATCAGCGCTTGCGTGAGCAGGTTATTCGTTTTCATAGGTGTGGTGTTCATTCACTTGTGCACCGGCTGCAAGCTCGGCAGCCCGCACCGGAGCTGCCGGCGCGAGTGCTACATTGAGCGCTGCAAGCGTGGCGAGTTGCATGGTTTTCTTTATTCGGTGAAAAAGGTGAAGACTCTTACCATTGGTACTCGAGAGTGAGAGTGGAGCGGCCTTTCGGCAGCGTGAGCGGAATCAAAATCTCGCCGGGATTGCCTTCGCGCATGATGCCCTTGTGCTTGCTGGTGATGCGCAGTCGCAGCGCATCCGCAGCGAATGCCCGCTCGGATTGCGTCGTGATTGTTTTGCCGCAGGCTGCGCGGAAATAGAACGGCGGCTGCGCATCGGGCGTGTCGAATTGGAAGGTGCGCTTGAAATACGCTTTGCCGTCCTTGTCGCGAACGTCCTCGAAAAAATCCTCCACCGCGATGTCGCCGTAGCGATACAGAAAAGTCGGCTTCCGCTGGGCATCGAGGTGGTAGCCGCGAAACTGGTAGCCGTGATCCTGCGGGAACAGATAGTTAGTCTTTCCTTTGTAGGGCCAGTTGTCCTCCAGCGATTTCAGCCGGTGAAAAGGAATGCCAGCGGGGAAAGTAATCCGGTCTGTGCCGCGCGCATGAAAGGAACCGAGATCGACATTCGCGAACTCGCCTTTCCAAAGCTCACGCAGCGCCATCTCCTCGGAATCGAACGCGAGACTAATGCGCTCCACATAACCCACGCCGATTCCACGATAGCCCGCCGTGCCCCGCCCACGGCAAATCTCCGCGACATCGCCCACGCGCAGTTCACTCGACTGCCGCGAAAGGCCCGCCGGTTTTTTTGCCCGAGTGCCGTCTTCGAGATAAGTCCACAGCGCCTCGATTTGCTGCGCGGTGTCGCCGCCGAGGATGGTCGGGCGGATGGACTGCCCGCCCGGCCAGTAGCTCGGCATGATGACCGTCGGGTGGAAGCGCGAAGGCTGGCGCATGTAGAGATGAAACCAGTTTTTCTGAATGCGCTCCGTCACGTTCACGATGTCGAGCGCGCCCGCCCCGCCGGATTTCTGTCCGTTGAAATCATGGCACGCGATGCAACTGAATCCCTTCGTGCCGATCATCTCATAGCCCGCGTTCTTGGATTCCTGAATGTTCGCGATCTTCGGAAAAGTCACGGCCTCCAGCG
>JANPHJ010000299.1:0-1613 GCA_031424395.1 Chthoniobacter sp. | reverse complement strand
GGGCCGTAGCCGTCGCCCATGCTCGCGCCGCAGGGGAGGAGCGCGTATTTGTCGAGCACGTAGGCGTAGGCGTGGATGGAGATGGCGGAGATGTGCAGTTCGCCGCGGGTGGCGCGCTCGTTGAGCGTCTGGATGTCCTGGAGGATGTGCTGAAACTTCCAGCCGTGCGTGTCGATCTTGCCCTCGGCGAGGGCGTAAAACATGAAGGCGTCATCGGGATCGGGCGAGTGGCCGAGGCTGAGGGTTTCGGAATGGGACATGTGGGGGAAGGCTTACACCGTCCGGCGGGAATTGGGCAAAGCACGTTTCATGTGGCGGCGAAACTGCCGGGGAAGCAGACTGCTTCCAGCATGTCCGACTCGCTCAGAACTTCCGCCGTCTCCCTCGTCCAGCGTTTGCAGGACGCGGGGCACATTGCGCTGTTTGCGGGCGGCTGCGTGCGGGACCGGCTGATGGGCGCGGAGCCACATGATTACGACATCGCCACGAATGCGCGGCCCGAGCAGGTGCAGGCGCTCTTTCGGCGCACGGTCGCGGTCGGCGCGCACTTCGGGGTCATCGTGGTGCTGGATGGCAGCTACGAATTTCAGGTCGCGACGTTTCGCAACGACGGCCTTTACCTCGACGGCCGTCGCCCCGAGACGGTCAGCTTTTCCACGCCAGAGCAGGACGCGGAGCGGCGCGACTTCACGATCAACGGCCTCTTCTTCGACCCCATCGCCGACCAGCTCATCGACTACACCGGCGGCCAGCGCGATCTCGATGCGCGCCTGCTGCGCGCCATCGGCAATCCCTACGACCGCTTCCGCGAAGACCGGCTGCGCATGCTGCGCGCGGCGCGGTTCGCGACCACGCTGGGCTTCGACATCGACGGCCCGACATGGCGCGCGGTGTGCGAAAATGCCCCGCACATCCGCGAGGTCAGCGCTGAACTCATCCGCGACGAGCTGATGAAAATCCTGCTCTCGCCGCGGCGCGTGCGCGGCTTTGATCTGCTGGATGAAAGCGGGCTGCTCCGTGAAATCCTGCCCGAGATCGAGGCGCTGAAAGGCTGCGAGCAGCCGCCGCAGTTTCATCCCGAGGGCGATGTCTTCAAGCACACCCGCATCATGCTCGGCCTCCTGCCCGCGCAGGTTTCCGGGCCGCTCGTGCTCTCGGTGCTCTTTCACGACATCGGCAAGCCGGGCACTTTCGCCATCGATCCCGACGGGCGCATCCGCTTCAACGGCCACGACCGGCTCGGCGCGGAAATGACCGAGGCGGTGATGACCCGCCTGCGCTTTTCCCGCGCCGAGATCGACGCCACGGTCGAGATCGTCGCGAACCACATGGTCTTCAAAGACGTGCAGCAAATGCGCGTGGCCAAGGTGAAGCGCTTCCTCGCCCGCCCGCACATGGACGACGAGCTGGAACTGCACCGCGTCGATTGCACCAGCAGCCACGGGCTGCTCGACAACTACGAGTTCCTCAACGCCAAGCGCGCCGAGTTTGCCAGCGAGCCGCTCATCCCACCGCCGCTCCTCACCGGCCGCGACCTCATCGCGCTCGGCCTGAAACCCAGCCCGCGCTTTTCAGAAATCCTCGAAGCCGTCGAGTCCCGCCAGCTCGAAAAA
>JANPHJ010000298.1:0-58559 GCA_031424395.1 Chthoniobacter sp. | reverse complement strand
GGCTACCAGCTCGACTTGGTGACGCCGGGGATCATGCCGTTCGAGGCGAGTTCGCGGAAGCTGATGCGGGAAAGTTTGAAGCGCCCGATGTAGCCGCGCTTGCGGCCGGTGGCCAGGCAGCGGCGGCTGAGGCGGGCGGCGCAGGCGTTGCGGGGGAGCTGGGAGAGAGCGAGGTAGTCGCCTTTCTTCTTCAGTTCCAGGCGCAGGGCGGCGTACTTCGCGACGGTTGCGGATTTGCGTTTTTCACGTTCGAGCCAGCAGGTTTTAGCCATAAATTAGGGCGCGGAAAGTAACGGGGCCGGGAGGGTTTGCAAACAGTTTTTTCCATCATCCGCAACGGCGGATCAGGGCAGGATTTGGGTTTTCAAATGGAGGAAAAACTTCGGGCCGTTGGCGGCCTGCGGATTGGGCGCGCGGTAGAGGGCGGTTTCGGTGCCGTCGCCGTTGGGCGTGGCGCTGACGAAGACGCCGTTGGGCAGCCAGTTGGTGGGCGCGAGGGAGCTGCCGGTCTCGATGGCGAAGGTGGCGTCGTCGGCGGCGAAGCGGCGGGTGAAGGTGAGGGTGGCGTAGGTGCCGGGGAGGCCGAGGACGGTGAAAGTGGCGGTGCCGAGGCGCGGAAGGCGGGCGGTGTCGGCCAGTGGAAGGACGCCGCCGAGGGTGTATTCGAGGGCGTTGCTGAGGCCGTCGCCGTCGGTGTCGGCGGTGTCGCTGGTGACGCTGTTGGCGGTTTTCCACGCCGGATAGTTCAGGGCGTCGGTCGCGCCGGGGTTGCCACCGAGGGCCGTGCTGTGCCGCCAGTTGGCGGGCGTGTTGTCGCCGATGAAGGTGCCGTCGGGCTGGATGCGGACGAGGGAGTAGCCGGTGCCGTCGGCCTCAGGCGGCCAGCCGGCGGCGGTGCCGTAGGTGACGTCGGAGATGGCGGTGCTGGCGCTGTTGAAGAGGATGATTTGCTCGCCAGCATTGTTGAGATGGCCGCTGTATTCGCCGGCCACGGGTTTGCCCGTACCGTAGCGGAAGTCGAAGGCGGCTTTATTCGAGACGAGGAGGATACGCGCGCCGGCGGCGAGGGTCCGGGGGAGGAGGGAGTTTGCAAAATCGAAGCCGATAGAGCCGTAGAAGTAGAGGCCGGCGAGGTCGATGGCACGGGGGCCGAGGTTGACGAACTCGATGAACTCGAAGTCGTCGGAATTGAGGAAGCCGGCGGTGATCTCGGCGGCGCTCGGGTCGGCGGGGTGATACATGATCTCGCTGATGGCGAGGTTAGCCGCGGCGGCGGGGTCGGTGTTCACGAGGTAGGTGGCGTCGGCGAGGGCGCTCCACGCCGAGGTGCCGCTGTCGAAGGCCCGGACGCGCAGGTTTTTCACCCCGCTACCGGTGACAAAATAGGGCGCGGGGACGGCGGTGCGGCTGGCGGTGAGGCTGAGGTTAAAGCTGATGTCGGAGCTGTCGGGCGCGCGCTGGTGGATTTCGACGGCGATGGTGTTGGCGCCGTTGACGAGCACGGACGGCGGGATGGCGTAGTCGGCCTCGGCGTTTTCGTTGCTCACGGCGGCGGCGTAGAAATCGAAGGCGGGATCGGCGGCAAGGCCGGCGGTGCGGGCGACTTCGGTGCCGTTGATATACACGGCGGCGGCGTCGTCGTAGCGGATGTGGATGGTGCCGGCGGTGATCTGGTTCGCGTTGGTGACGCTGAAGCTTTTGCGGAAATATGTCGTCGCGTAACGCGCGCCGGCCGGGCCGCCGCCGACCGTGGTGGCCTCGTCGCCGTCGCCGTAGCCGAGTTCCGCGGCGCCGCTGGTCCAGGTAGTGTCGGTGAAAGCAGACGCGCGCCAGGCGGTGCCCTGGTTGCTGCCGTCGTCCTTGTATTTCCACGTCGCGCCGAGCGGGACGAGCGTCTCGTTCGTGGTGGACGAGGAATAAATAAGCGCGCCCGCTTTGACCGCGCCGCCGAGCAGCCGCGGGTCGGTGCCGTCGGTCATGTAGTAGATCGTGCCGGCGGGGGCGCTCATCACGACCTCGCTGCCGGTGGCGACGTAGCCGCCGAAGGGGTTCAGCACGGGCGCGTCGATGGCGGGATAGAGGCCGTCGGCACGGAGCTGGGCGAGGACGGTCGCGCCGCGGACGGAGACGTAGTTGTTCAGGATGTAGTCGCGCGCGCCGAGCCAGTTCACGCGGTTGAGCGGCACGGCGGTCTTCGAGTCGCCCCAGCGCGCGGACTCGGCGACGATGGCGCTATCGACGATGCTCGCGAGGCTGTTGAAACGCGCGGTCCATTTCGCGGCGGAAAGCTGCCCGCCGTTGAACAGGTGCTTATGCACGCGATCGGCCCAGCGCATTTTGTACTCGATATTGGGCCGCAGATCCTGGTCGAGAAACATCGGGGCCGAATAGCTGAAGTTGTTCCAATTTCCCGTGCCCGGATCGGAGAAGGGGCCGGTGCGGTCTTCGCCCGTATTGAAGAAACTGTGCTCGGCGTCGTGGACGAAAAATTTGAAGCCCTGGGTGCCGAGCCGGTTGCGCAGGCCGAACCAGTTGTTCGAGCGGTCATTGCCGAGAAAGGCGGAGGTGGAGCCGTCGAGGTTGCCGTGCCAGAAAGTGACGAGCATGTAGTCGATGAGGTTGTCCACATCGAGCAGCACGGGGTCGGCGGTCGGGGTCACGCCGTCCGCGGCCCGGCCCTGCATTTTGAAATAGTTCGCGTTGGTGGGGCTCGCGTAGTGCGCGCGGGATTTCGTCCAGAGATCCTGCCACGCCGTGAGGTTGCCGTCGGTCACGCCGGTGGTGTAGCCGCTGTCCTGCTCGCATTTCACGACATCGAAATCAGCCTTCGAGCCGGGCAGATAGGTCGCGCCGAAGCTGGCCTCGGTGCGCTCGTCAAAGTCGAACAGGCCGAAGTACTGGCCGTTCACGTAGCAATGCACGTAGCGGACGTGGGAGCCGAGCTGGCCCATCTCGGTCTGGGCGCGCCGCGAGGCCTCCTCGCGGAGGAAAGTGTTGTTGCCGTCGCCGCCGAAGGACCACGAATAATTCTCCGCGGTGCGCAGGTCAATCTGGTCGAAGGAGTCCGTGCCAAAGCGCCCGAAGAGCGGGTAGCTCAGCTTGGCCGCGCCGTAGTCGCTGCGAAAATGGATGTGAAAACCGTGCTTCGGATTGTCCGTGGAGCGCGAGTAGCCGCCGCGCACGCGGATGCCGCAGCCGGTTTGAAATTCGGACGTGCCATTCGGGTGCAGCGCGTCCGGCGGATTGATCATTTCGATCGACGCCGCCCGCTCCCACGCGAAGCCGCGTCCGCCCGGATTCACGATGATGCCCGTCCCCGGGTCGGTGAGATTCGCCTGGTCGGTGACGATCGAGATGGTCGAGAGCGCCTTGAGCGCATTCTGCACCACAGTCGCGCCGCCGATGGTTGGGTCGGCGCTGTTCACGATGTCCGGGTCCATCCCGTAGTCGAGCACCTGCCCATTGATGGGCCCCACCGGCCAGCCCGCGGGCGGCGTGCCAGCCGCCGACTGCGTGATGACGTCGGCGGTGAAAATGTAAGTCTGCGTATCCACATCCGTCGGCTGGTAGCCCGGCTTAAAAGCAGCAGCGCGAATGACGGTCGTCCCGCTGACCGTGAGGGGGCCGGTATAGACCGTGCCATTGGTGTCCGTGGGCGTGGAGCGGTCGGTCGTGTAGCGGATCGTGGCGCCGGACGTGAGCGTGGTGATGCTGAGCTGAAACGGCGCGGTGAAAAATCCGCGCTTCACGCTGAAAGTCGTGTCGGCGACTTTCCCGAGCAGCGAATACGCGCCATTGATCGAGCCCGGCGTCGCCTTCACCGAGTCGAAGAACACCGCCTGAGCACCCGCGTTCAGCGTGCCGCCGATCAGCTCAGGCAGGACGAGAAAGGTGCCGTCCGCCGCCGTCGTGTTCAGTCCTTGAATGGCGAGCACGTTGCTGCCGTTGAGGAGCTGCGGGAGAAAGGCGGTGACGTTCACCGGATCGGCCACGGCCGAGGCGGCCTCGCTGCGTACGGCGGTGGCGGCGGAGTTGTAGGCCGGCACGCCCGGCGCATTGCGCTGCGCGATGACGGTGCCGTTGTTGAGGTAGGCCACGTAGCCGTCGTTGTAGCGCATTTTGAGCGACAGCGAGGTCAGCGCGCCCGCCCCGCTCGCCGTGAACGGCGCGCGCACGTAGCACGAGGCGTTCACGTTTTGCATCATGCCGCCGATGTTCGTCGCCACCACATTGCTCCCGCTACCGCCTGGCAGCGTGAACGCCGCGAGCCCCCCATTCGCCGTATCGCCCACCAGCCGGAAAGCCGGCTGCCACCCCGCAAACGTCCCCGCGCCCGCATAAAACTCCACCTCATCCCCGCCCCCGCCCTCCCACATGATGACCTCGAACGTATGCAGCCCCGCGGCGAGCGTGACCGTGCCGGTGTGATCCTCCACCCCGTGATTCGTGTCGTCCGTCATCACCGCCACGCCGTCGATTTTGATCCGCCCGCCGTCATCCGAGCTGAGGCCAAAGGTGTACGCGCCCGCCGTGACGATCTGGAGATAGCCCGTGGCCTTCAGCCCGTACGGCTCGGCCCGGCCATTGGGCAGCACGGCATTGGCGCCGTAGTGCCCGTCGCCGCCGTCGCCGAGAAAGTTCACCGCGCCCGCGTTGACCGTGGTCTGGCTGGCGATGTTCGGGGAGTTCGCCGGCAGCGCCAGCAGCGCGTCGGTCGTCGCCACGCTGTTCACGGGGCCAAAAGCCGCCGCCGCCTGCACCTGGCGCACCGTGATGCCCGGCACCAGCAGGCCGAAGCCCAGCCCCGTCGGGCCGCTTGCCCAGGAGGTGTGGTTGAAACCGGGCGCGGTCCATGTCGTGCCCAGCGTCCCATTGGGCGGCACGAGATAGCGCGCCGTCGCCCCCGCGGCCACGAAGCTCGTGGTCGTGAACTGCAGCCCGTAGCTCTCATTCGCCGCCATCGCCGGAAAGGCCGGCGCAAACTGCTGCTCGACCGTGGTGCCGTTCGGCTGCACCAGCGCGAGGTACTCGCCGCTCTTGGCCAGCGAGAAATTCGTGTGCAGCGGCAGCCCCGGGGTGCGCTTGTTTTTCGCCGAAGCCCAGACGGTGAGAAACGCCCCCGGCTGCATCGTCACCGCCGGGAACTTCCATTTCGTCAGGTTCGCCGCGTCATCCGTCAGCGCCCAGTCGGTGAGATTCACCGCCGCCGCGCCGGGATTGTGCAGCTCGATCCAGTCCGAGTACGCGCCGTCCTCATCCGCGATCAGCGAGACATTGTCGGCCATGATTTCCGTGATGACCGGATTGCCGCGGGCGGCGAAAGCGAGCAGCAGCGTGACGGCGAAAGCGCCCAAGGCGCGGAGAATGGACAAGGGGGGCATACGGAGGCGCGGAATCTACCGCCGGAACCCGCCCGGTCAACCAACGCGCGCTGCGGAGCGCGTTGGGAGCCATGGGCGGAGGGGCCCTCCCGCCCACCCCCGCTGACTATCTACCGCAGAAAGCACGCGCCGTGACCCGCGGAGCCGTTCGCTGCCGCAGGAGGTGAGCTTTAACCCGGCGGAGGAAGTGACGCTGGCGGTGAGCACGCGCAACGCCGCGGGTGAAAACGCCCAAAGCGGGGCGGTGACGGCGACCGCGCCGTAGCGCCGCAGAGGGGGGAGGTCCGGCGAAAAATGCGGGAGGTCACCGCTGGACGCGGCTGCCGCTGGCGCCGGCGGCGAGGGCTTCCACTTCGGCGAGGGTGAGGAGGGCGTAGTCGCCGGGGATGGTGTGCTTCAGGGCGCTGGCGGCAGTGGCGAATTCGATGGCGGGGGCCGGGGCGTCGCCGCGGAGGAGGGCGAAGATGAGCGCGCCGGTGAAGCAGTCGCCCGCGCCCACGCGGTCGGTGACGGCGATTTCGTGGCGGCGGGAGAAGTGGGCGGTGTCCCCGGCGAAAAGCATGGCGCCCCAGCCGGTCGAGCACGCGAGGGCGCCGGTGCGCTGGGTGAGGGCGACGGTTTGGAGGCCGAAGCGGTCGCGGAGTTGCCCGGCGGCGGCGGCGGGGTCGTCGGCGCAGTCGAGGCCGAAGACGGTGCGGGCCTCCTCGGCACTGGTGACGCAGACATCGACGTGCTGCATGAGCGGGGCGAGGGCGGCGCCGGCCTGCTCGCGGGTCCAGAGCTTGGCGCGGTAGTTGAGATCGAGGCTGACGGTGAGGCCGAGGCGGCGGGCGGCGGCGCAGGCTTCGGCCGTGAGGGCGGCGGCGGAGGCGGAAAGCGCGGGGGTGATTCCCGAAAAGTGGAACCAGCGCGCGCCGGCGAAGATGGCGTCCCAGTCGAAGTCGCCGGGCTGGGCCTCGGCGAGGGCGCTGTGGGCGCGGTCGTAGATGACTTTGCCGGGGCGCTGGCTGGCACCCTGTTCGAGAAAATAGACGCCGATGCGGTCGCCGCCGCGCACGAGGTGCGCCGTGCCGACGCCGAGCCCGCGCAGCTCGCAGATGGCGCGCTGGGCGAGGTCATGGGCGGGGAGCCGGGTGACGAATTCCGCGCGGCCCCCGAGCTGGGCGATGAGGACGGCGACATTGGCCTCCGCGCCGCCAAAGGTGATCTCGAAATGCGCGGCCTGCGCGAACCGCTGGCGGCCCGGCGGGGTGAGGCGGAGCATCAGCTCGCCGAAGGTGACGACATCGGACATGAGGGCGGGAGGATGGGGATGCGGGCGCGTCTTGCAAAGGCGGAAACGGCGCGGCTGCTACGCCGGGTGGAGCACGCGACCCGCGTGCCGTCCTCGGCGACCCGCCGTGGACTTTCGTGAAGACTCAGCTTCCGACCGGCGCGCGCCACTTTGGAAGCCGTGTTCGACAGGCGGTGCGCACACGAGCTTTGCGGCGAGCCGCCGCAAAGGGCCCGCGGGTCGCGGGCTCCACCCGGACTTTGGAAATTCAGGCCGCGCCCTGCGTCTGCGCCTGCTCCACCAGCGCCGGGTCGAGCCACTCGCAGAATTCCACGCGCATGGCCGCGGCGATTTCGATGAGCCGGAGCTGGATGCCGTCGAGATACTGGTGCAGGCCGCCGCCGATGATGTGGGCGATGCGCGCGTAATTCAGGTCGGAGCAGAGCCGGCCGGAAAGACGCTCGGCTTCATTGGCAAAGTGCGCGCGGCTGGAACCGGAGATGGCGTGCAGCGCGCAGTCAAGCTGCTCCACGCAAAAGCGCACGGAGCGCGGGAACCACTCGTGCAGCAGGATGAACTCCGCGACGCTCCCGGGCGTGACCTGGCCGGTGTGGATTTTGCGGTAGGCCTCGAGGGCGCTGCACGATTTCAACAGTGCCTGCCATTGCACGGTATCGACATTGCCGCCGACCCGTTCGCCGTGCGGGAGGAGGATGTGGTACTTCAGATCGAGGATGCGCGAGGCGCTGTCGGCGCGTTCCAGGTACTTCCCGACCTGGAGAAAGCTCCAGCCTTCGCCATGGGTGAGCGTGGCGTCGGTGGTGCCGTGAAACTGATGCGCGTAATCCACCAGGTGGCGGTAGAAGTCGATGGCGCTGCTGGCAAAGGTCTGCCGCGCTTCGGGCGAGCTAAGCCACAGGTAGAGGCCGTTGATGCGCTCCCACATTTCGCTCGAAATATACTCGCGCACGGTGCGCGCATTTTCCCGCGCAGCGGCGACGCAGGAGCGGATCGAGTTGGGGTTCTCCTGCGCGAAAGTAAGGAACCCGCAGACCGACTCGGCATTGGTAACGGCGTGGTGTTTTTGAAACAGCTTCAGGTCTTCGAGCGTGGCCAGGATGGGCTGCCAGTCGGCCCGGTCGCCGGCCTCGCCGATGTGATCGTCATCCAGCGTGACCTGAAGGTTCACATCGAGGATGCGCGCGATATTTTCCGCCCGCTCGATGTAACGGGCCAGCCAGTAGAGGGAGTCAGCGACGCGGGAAAGCATGGGATGATTTTCTAAAAACGGCGGTCACTCCTCATCGACAACCCAGGTGTCCTTTGATCCCCCGCCCTGCGAGGAGTTGACGACGAGCGAGCCTTTGCGCAGGGCCACGCGGGTGAGGCCGCCGGGGATGATGGTGGTTTTTTCGCCGCTCAGGATGTAGGGGCGCAGGTCGATGTGGCGGCCTTCGATGACACCGTCGCCGCAGTAGCTCGGGCTGCGGGAGAGTGCGATGACGGGCTGGGCGACGTAGTTGCGCGGGTCGGCCAGGATGGCCTGGCGGAACTGCTCGTGCTCTTCCTTGGTCGCGTGCGGGCCGATGAGCATGCCATAGCCACCGCTCTCGTTGGCGCTTTTAACGACTAGGTTGGCGATGTTATCGAGGACATACTTACGATCCTCTTCAAACATAGTTAAGTAAGTCTGCACGTTGGGCAGGAGCGGCTCTTCGCCGAGGTAGAATTTGATCATCCGCGGGACGAAGTAATACATCACCTTGTCATCGGCGATGCCGGTGCCGATGGCATTTGCAAGGTTGACGTTGCCTTTCCGATAAGCCTCAACGATGCCGGGCACGCCGAGCACGGAGTCTTTGCGAAAGACGGTGGGGTCGATGAAGTCGTCGTCGATGCGGCGGTAGATGACGTCCACGCGTTTCAGGCCCTTGGTCGTCTTCATGAAAACAACATCGTCTTTCACCACCAAGTCCTGGCCGACGACGATCTCGATGCCCATCGCCCGCGCGAGGTAGGAGTGCTCGAAGTAGGCGGAGTTAAAGATGCCGGGCGTGAGCAGGACGACAGTGGGCTCGTCGGGATTCAGGCAACGCTCGGGGGCGACAAAGCGGAGGGCGTTGAGCAGTTCCTGGCCGTAGGAATCGACGGGGCGGATTTTCTGGCGGTTAAAAAGTTTGGGGAAGACGCGCTTCATCACCTGACGGTTTTCGAGGACGTAGCTCACGCCGCTCGGGCAGCGGGCATTGTCTTCGAGGACGAGGTATTTTCCCTCGCCGTCGCGGATGAGGTCGCTGCCGCAGATGTGGATGTAGATGTCCTTGGGCACGTCGAAGCCGACGAACTCGGGGCGGAAATGCTTCGCACTTTTCACCACTTCCTCGGGGATGAGCCCTTCCTTCACGATGCGCTGGTCGTGGTAGATGTCTTTGAGGAAAAGGTTCAGCGCGGCGATCCGCTGGACGAGCCCGCGCTCGACGTGCGCCCACTCGTCGTGCGGGATGATGCGGGGGATGAGGTCGAAGGGGAAGATGCGCTCGGTGCCCTGGTTGTCGCTATAGACGGTGAAGGTGACGCCCTGGTTGAGAAAGGTCTGCGAGGCAAGGTGCTGTTTGCGTTCGAGTTCGCCGTCGCCCATTTCGCGGAAGCGCTCGAGCAGCGTGCCGTAGTGCGGCCGCACCGCCCCGGAAGCGGCGAACATTTCATCGTAGAAAACCCCGGTGTCGTAAGCGCTGAAGAGTGAGCCCATAAAAAATCTCCGGCCGCCGTGGCGCTAGGTCGGCGCCATCTGACCCGCAAAGTCATAGGGCTCGCTGGTCGAGCCGAATTTCGGATAGACGAATTTGCAGGCCGGCACATTGTCCTTGGTCACGCCCCTGGCCTGCTCCAGCCCGGTGCTGCGCAGAAACTCCAGCGTGTGATGCAGCAGCGCGGTGCCGAGGCCGCGGTTGCAGTATTCGCCCAGCACGCAGGGCCCGGAGACGAGGTGCGAATCTGCCCCGGCCTCGGTGGAGACGACCGAGGCCGCGACGATCCGGGGCCCGTTCATGATGACCATCGCGGGAGCGGTTTCGCGCACAAAGGCCTGCTCAAGCTGGGCGGTCAGCCGGTCGCGGAAAAGCTTGAGCGTGTCGCACCACGCAGAGTCGAGGGTCAGGGCGGTGAAGACGACGTGGATGACCGATTTGGCCTCGTCGCGCGCCGCAGGGCGGACGACATACTGGTCTGGAAGCGGGTGGGCGAGTGGCGGGAGTTTTGCGAGGTCCCAGGTAAAGCGCTTCCAGCGCACTAATTTCATAAGGCGCGGAGTGTAGGAGCGAGGTCGCGAAAATCAACGACCAACCATAGCCCCGCCTTGGAAAAATCGCCGCGGCGTCCGTGCTAGGCGGCTTCTGCGGCCTTCATGGCTTCGTGATACGGCGCATAAAATTCGCGCGCCCGCAGCAGCCCGCGCCGCAGCACCGGTCGCATATTGACCACGTCGGACAGGCCGACCACGAGATCGACGCTGTGCTGAAAAGCCTCCAGTTCGTCATTCGTGACGAAGCTCGAACCAACGACCGCGATGAGCTGCCGCCGGCGCTGCTCCTGCGGCGCATGCACGGCCTCGGCGAGGACGGGATTGGTCTCGATGTTGGAGGCGTTGAAGTGCTCGGCCACGACGACGATGTCGTAAATGTGCGCGCGCAGCTTCAGCAGAATGTCTTCGGTGAAAAGGCCGGTGTGGATTTTGTAGCCGAGCGCGGTGAGCTGATCGACCACGATGCGCTGCACCTCTGGCACATCGAGGCAGACGAGGGCGGTCTGGTCGCCAGGCTCAAAAAGATCGAGACGGTTTTGCGGTTCCATAAAAAAAATCAGACTCCGACCCGCAGCGCGCCGGGGGTGAGGGAGAGGGCTTCGAAATCCAGCTTCAGGCCGGTGGGCGTGTCGTCGGCCAGACCGCGCTGCTTTTTCACGCCGTCGATGTAGCGCGTCATCTTCGCCTTGTTAGTGGCGTACAGGTCGGCTGTTTCCTCGGTGATGAGGCCGGCCTGGTAGCCGCGGTAGAGCGACTGGTCGAAGGTCGTCCAGCCGAAGGTCGCGTTGGCCTCGATGATATCGTAGAAGCTGCGCCCGTCGGCCTCGCCGAGCGCGATGGCTTCGCGCACGCGGAGGTTCGTGCCCATGACTTCATTGACGAGCAGCCGCCCGCCCCTGACCTTCGGCGCGAGCCGCTGGCTGACGATGTAGCGCAGCGTCTCGCTCAGCCGCAGTCGGAGCTGCGTCTCCTCGGCGAGGTCAAACATGCCGAGGATGCGGTTGATGGACTGGCCGGCATTGATGGTGTGAATGGTCGAGAGCACCAGGTGCCCGGTCTCTGCCGCCGTCATGGCGATCTCGACGGTCGCGCGGTCGCGCATTTCGCCGACGAGGATGACTTTCGGCGCTTGGCGCAGCGCGGAGCGCAGGCCGTTGGGGAAGGTGTCGAAGTCCGCGCCGAGTTCGCGCTGGTTAAAGGTCGCGCGCTTGTGCTGGTGGAGGAATTCGATGGGGTCTTCGAGGGTGACCACATGCACGGGCTGGGTCTCGTTGATCTCGTTGAGGATGGCGGTGAGCGTGGTGGTCTTGCCGCTGCCGGTAGCGCCGGTCACGAGGATGAGCCCGTTTTTCTCCCGCGCCATGTCGCGGAAAATGGGGCTCAGCCCGAGGGAGGTGAGGGAGGGCATGACGCTCTGCGCCTTGCGCATGATGATGGCGAAGGTGCCGCGCTGTTTGAAGATATTCACGCGAAAACGCGCCCGGTCCCCCAGCGCGTAGCTGCAGTCGCACGCGCCCCGCAGGGCGAGGTCGCGCAGCAGATGCCGCGCGGGGCCGATGATGGTGAGCGCGAGTTGCTCGGTCTGGAAACGGGTGAGCGCCTTTACCGCCGGCTCCGCATGCACCTCTTTCAACTCGCCATAGGACTCGACCTGCAAGGCGCGGCCCACGGAAAAGACGAGGTCGGAGATGCCCGGATGCGCGTCGAGCATGACGCTGAGAATGTTGTTGAGTTCCTGCTGTCGCATAGGTCGTGGGTGGCGCGCTTACTCCTCGAAATCGTCCGGCGGTGTCTTGAGGAAGACGCGGAATTTCTTTTTGTCCTGCGCCTTGTCGTAGGCTTCCTCGGGCGCGATTTTCGCGGCGCGCAGCAGCTCCATGATGGCGTCGTCGAGCGGCTGGTTGCCCTTCTTTTTGCCCACCTGCATCATGCCCGGAATCTGGTGCGTCTTGCCCTCGCGGATGAGGTTGGCGATGGGCGTATCCACGACCAGCACTTCGAGCGCGGCGAGCCGGCCCGGCTTGTCGATGCGGCGGAAAAGGTTCTGCGCGACCACGCCTTTCAGCGACTCGGAAAGACCAGCGCGAATCTGGTTTTGCTGGCCGGCGGGGAATACGTCGATGACGCGGTCGATGGTCTTCGGCGCGCTGGGCGTGTGCAGCGTGCCAAAGACGAGATGCCCCGTGGCCGCCGCCGTCAGCGCCAGCTCGATGGTTTCCAAGTCGCGCATTTCACCCACGAGAATGATGTCCGGGTCCTCGCGCAAGGCGCCGCGCAGCGCCGAGGCGAAGGACTTCGTATGCACCCCGACTTCGCGGTGGTTGACCAGCGACTGCTGCGAGCGATGCACAAACTCGATCGGATCCTCGACCGTGATGATGTGGTCCTTCCGATGCAAATTCGCGTAGTCGAGCATCGCGGCCAGCGTTGTCGATTTGCCCGAACCGGTCGGCCCCGTCACCAGCACCAGCCCTTTTTTCAGCATGGCGAAGCGCTTGAGCACCGGCGGCAGGCCCAGGTCTTCCGCGGTCAGCACCTTGCTCGGGATGAGCCGAAAGACCGCGGAGATGCCGCTCTTCTGGTTGAAAAAATTTGCGCGATAGCGGGCGAAGCCCGGGTACTCGTAGCCGAAATCCACGTCCCCCGTCTCCTCGAAGACCTTGATTTTCTGCTCCGAGGCAATCTCGTACACGAGCGCCTTAAGGTCGTCGTTTTCCAGCGCCGGCATGTCCACCCGCACGAGTTCGCCGTGGATGCGGAGCATGGGCGGATTGCCGGTCGAAAGGTGAAGGTCAGAAGCACTCTGCTCCTTCATGAATTTGAAAAATGAATCAATGCGGGCCATGTCCGCTGAGATAGCTAATGCGATGCCACACCCGCTGCGGAGTGCGCGGCTGGTGTGCTTCCGACCGCCGCCTTTTGCCCGACCGCGTGCCTTTTTGTTTTATTCGGTTAAGGTCGGTGGATTCCACCCGCTTTTTTTCCCACTCCCATGAAGCTCCTCCCGCCTCCCCTGCCCGTCTGCGTCGCCGCCGTCTGCACCATGCTCGCCGTGGGGGCGCCGGGGCAGGTGGTCATCAATGAGGTCGTGGCGGCGAGCAGTGAGCGGCTGCTGCAGTGGACGGCGGGCGGGGTGCCGCAGGTGGGTTCGGGCGTGGCGTGGAATGCCAACGCCTTTGCGGAGCCGGGCTGGCTGAGCGGGGCGCTGCCGGCGGGGTGGGGCTCAGCGGTGGGGACGAATTTGCAGACGGCAATGCAGAACAAGACGCCGGCGCTGTATCTGCGGAAAAGTTTCACGGTCACGGCGGCGCAGGCGGCGTCGGCCAATCCGCTGGTCCTGCAGGTGGAGTATGACGACGGCTTTGTGGCTTATCTCAACGGGGTGGAGGTGGCGCGCTACAACTGCGGGGCGCCGGGGCATTTCATGTATGCGGCGCAGACGGCCTACAATGTGGGAACGGGCGCGGGGCTGACGGAACTCACGCTGGGCGCAGCCAGCGGGCGGCTGGTGGCGGGGACGAATGTGCTGAGCGTGGAGGCGCGCAATTACGACCTGGCGTCGAATTTTCGCATCAATGCCGGGCTGAAGCTGGTGACTTCTTCGGTGCCGGTGGCGCTGACCAATGCGCTTTACGATTTCAACGGCGCGACCGGGGCCGCCCGCACGCACACCAATACCAGCGGCACGGCCACGAATACCGCCACTGGGGTGCCGCAGACAGGCGGCTGGCTGGCCGCCGCCGCGGACCCGGCGAGCGACAATCTATGGACCGCGCTGCAAATCATCACCGCCGAGCAGCCCGCCGGCGGCGTGGGCGGCAGCGGCGGACTGCTCTACGCATTCACCCAAAGCGGCACGAACCGCACCGCCTCCGTGCGCGCGCCGCAGGTGACGATGACCAACTCCTGGGCGCCCAGCGGGGTGACCCCGGCGACGCTGGCCGCGACTACGCTGCGTTTCCGCTACCGGACGACGGGCGACATGCAGTTTGGCCTGCGCTGCGATCCCGGGGTGACGCAGGCGGCCAATAGCGTGGATGGTTTTCCGGTGATCGGCGCGCCCTTTGGCGGGACGGCGGACTACGACTGGAATGCGGCGAGCGGCGGCACGTATGGGTCAACCATCAACGCGAGCGGCGGGCAGACGACGCTTCTGAGCGGGGCGATCAACATCGGAAACTACGAGCTGTTCATCGGCCCCGGCGTGCGCAGCGGGCAGGTGGTGCTGAAAGAAGACGGCACCGCCGGAGCCGGGCCCGGTGCGACGACGGGGATGCTGTCCTGGATGTTCACGACGTTCCCGGCGGTGGTGGATACGCTGGGCTTCGGGGTGAAGGCGCTGAAGGTGCCGGAGTGGGTGGCGGGCGCGGTCAGCGTCACGGATTTCCAGCGCACCCGGCTGAGCTTTCGCTGGAAGATGCCGGCGGGGCGGACGCACGCCTTTTACCTTGAGGGCGCGAATGGCGGGACGCCAGCGCAGCGGGCGAATCTGGGAACGTTCACGGGGACGGGGAGCTGGGAGACGTACTCGGCGTCGCTGAGCGCCATCCCGAACGCAGAGGCGCTGCGGGTGGCGCTAAATGGGACTTTTGGCACACAGACGAAGCTGACGGCCTTCTGGACGGGCGCGAGCTTTGCCAATGGCGAGGCGGTGCAGCTCGACACGCTAAACCTTTACAAGGAAGCCACCGGCTCGCCGGTGGATGAAAACACGCCGAACACCTTTGGCGCGGCGACCGGCGGTTCGCGGACGCGCACCATCACGGCGGGCGGTGTAGTGAGCGATGCGACGGCGGGGACGCTGGTCAACGGCATCGTGCTGAACAGCGATCCGGGGGCGACGGGCTTGGTCTTCCGCGTGGTGGAGGACGCCACGCCCGGGGCCGGCAATGGCGGCTCGACGGGCCACCTGCGCTGCGAGGTTACAGACCCGCCGGACACGGGCGCGCCGTGGGGTTTCAGCCTGCCGGGCGTGAACGTGCGCAATTGGACGGCGGGCGCAATCACCACCCCGCAACTCGCGGATGTGTCGCTGCGCTTTGCGGCCAAGCTGCCGGCCGGGGTGACTTTCACCGTCTATGCCGAGCCCACCGGCGGCTCGACGGCGAACCGCGCAAATCTCGGCACGCTGACCGGCAGCGGGACATGGCAGACGGTGACGCGGGAGTTTTCCACCGCGGCCAATGCGGACAGCTTCCGCACGGCGCTGAACACGGGGGCGACGACCACTTTCCAGCTCACCTTCACCGGCCCGATCGCGGCCACGCTGGGTGACCAGCTCGCGCTCGACGATGTGCAGGTGCTGCCGTGGCGCACCTATGCGGTGACGCTGAGCCAGGGGACCAATCAGCAGCGCTTCATGGACACGCTGAACGCAGGCGGGTCGATCGCGTTCGTGCCGGAATTTGTAAAAAACACCGCGGCTCCGGCGGGCGGGGGCTCGCTGGCGATTGATGACTTCGGCGTGGACTACAGCGGGGCTGATCCGAACGCTTTCCAGACGCTCATCGCGGCGGGTGCGGGGGGCGGCGCGTGGAAGTATTTCGTGGGGCTGGCGGAGCCGAGCGGCGGATTGTTTGACCCGGCGCTGCTGACCGGCTTTGTGCCGCCGCCGGGGGATGAGCAGGACTTTAGCAACCCGAAGAGTTTCGAGGACTGGGTGGAGCTGCGCAACCTGGGCGGCGCGCCGGTGAACCTGGGCGGCTGGGCGTTGACGGATGACGCGGCCAGTCGTGCGAAGTGGCTTTTCCCCGCCGGCACGAGCATCCCGGCGAATGGCTACCTCCTCGTAATGTGCGATGCGCGCGAGGCGGCGAACGGGGTGGCGACGTACCTGCACGCGAGCTTTTCGCTCTCATCCAGCGGCGGCTACGTGGGGCTCTACAATGGCGCCGGCACGCTCCAGAGCGAGGTGGTGAACATGCCGGATCAGGACAGCTTTCACTCCTGGGGCCGCAACCCCGCGGGCAGTGCGGACTTTGGCTATCTCGAAACGGCCACGCCGGGCGCGGCGAATAGCGGAAATATCTTCTCGGCCCAGGTGAAGACGCCGGACTTTTTCAAGGCCGACGGGGTCACGGACTTCCCCGGCGGCTTCTATGTCGGCGCGCAAACCTTGGTGCTGGCGTGTGGCACCGGCGCGGCGCAGATCCGCTACACGCTGGACGGGGCCGATCCGACGGAGACGACAGGGACCGTCTATGCCGGGCCGATCACGCTGACCCCGCCCGCGGATCAAAAGAGCGCGCTAGTCATCCGCACACGGGCCTTTAAGTCCGGCCTGGTGAAGTCCAACTCCAAGACCCATAGCTACCTGCTCGACCTGAATGCCAGCCTCAAGGGGGTGCCGGCGCTGATCCTGAGCGGCAATGCGGACCGCAGCATCTATGCGCCCCATGGGGTCATGGCGATCGTGGGCGGCACCTATCCCGCCAGCGTGTGGACGGCCAATGGGCCGCAGTCCTATAACCTGGCGATTGGCCGCGGCGACAGCTATGAGCGCGCGATCCACGCGGAGTGGTATTACCCCGACGGGCGCGATGGGTGGCGCGAGGAGGTGGGGCTGCGCATCGCCTCCAGCCCTTACTCCCGCCCTTTCCTGAAGCTTGACCAGACCGCGCTGTCGCCGTGGCTCAGGGATCACACCCAGAAGCCTTCCTTCAACCTCTACTGGCGCAGCGACTATGGCAACGCCACCGTCAAAGACCCGAACCTGATCCCCAACAGCAACGTCAACGACTACGCCCGCCTGCGCATCCGCGCGGGCAAGAATGACATCGCCAACCCCTTCATCATCGACGAGGCCGCGCGCCGCTTGTACCGCGACATGGGCTGGGTGCAGCCCACGGGGACCATCAATACGCTCTACATGAACGGCTCCTTCAAAGGCCTGTATAACACCACCGAACGCCTGCGCGGGCCGACCTTCCAGCTCCACTACCGCACGGACAATGAGTTTGACGTCCGCTACATCGGCGAGGTGGTGGACGGCGACGCCATCTTCTGGAACGCCATGCAGGCCGCGCTCAACACCCTCAGCGCCAGCCCGACCCTGGCGAACTACCAGGCCGTCCAGAACTACCTCGATGTCACCAATGTCGCGGATTACTTCCTGCACAACATCTACGTCAATAACAACGACTGGCCGAATAACAACTGGGCCGCCCAGCACGAGCGCACCGCGGCCGGCCGCTACCGCATGGCGGAATGGGATGTCGAAGGGGCGTTCGGGCGCTTCGGCCAGCCGGTGAACTATGACACCATTGATGACAAGCTGCTTAACACCAGCACGGAGTGCGGGGATATTTTCAAACGGCTTTATCAATGCCCCGAGTTCAAGCTGCTCATGGCGGACCGCATTAACAGGCACCTGTGGAATGGCGGCGTCCTTGATGACCGCGGTTCGTCCGATCACTTTCAGCAGACCGTCAATGAACTCGTGGCGCAGACCCAGCCACTGATTGTTTTCATCGAAGGCCAAGCCCTCGATTTGGGCTGGTATAACACGCACACCAATCCCACCAGCGGGCGTCGCGCCTACCTCTTTGGCAGCGAGACCGGCAACTTCCGCGCGAAAGGTCTGTGGCCCGTGACCGAGCCGCCCACCTTCAGCCAGTTTGGCGGGATCGTGCCCGGCGGCTACCAGCTCGTCATTGCCAAAACCGCGCCCGCCGGCAGCATCATCTACTACACGCTCGACGGCTCTGATCCGCGCCTTGCGGGCGGCGCGGTCGCCAGCCTCGCGCTGACGTACTCCGGGCCGGTAACCCTCAACACTTTAACAACCGTCCGGGCGCGGGTGAAGAGCGCCGGCGGCGAGTGGAGCGGGCTCATTGAAGCCTACTTCGAGCCTAGCGCCCAGCAGCCCACGGCCGCCACCCTCGCCGTCGCCGAGTTGATGTACAACCCGCCCAGTGAAAGCGCCGCGGAGGCGCTGGCCGGTTTCGCGAACAGCGATGACTTCGAGTTTGTGCGGCTGCTGAATAGCGGCGCGACGCCGCTCGACTTGCGCAACTTGCGCTTCACCGTCGGCGTCACCTTTGACTTCAGCCTTGGCAGCGTCCTCGCCATCAATCCCGGCGCTTCCGTGCTCGTGGTGCGTAACAAGGACGCCTTTCGCGCCCGCTACGGAGCCAGCTACGACGGGATGATCGCCGGTGAATACGGCGGCAGCCTCAGCAACAGCGGCGAGCAGCTCGTCCTCGCCACTGTCGGCGCGGCCGCAACCACACTCGCCAATTTCACCTACAACGACCATGCCCCCTGGCCCGACACCGCTGACGGCTACGGCCCCTCCCTCATGCTCCTCGCACCCGCCACCGCGCCAAACCCTGCCATCGCCAGCAATTGGACGGCCAGCGCCCAGCCCGGCGGCCTGCCCGGCGGAACCCCGCGTCCCCTCACCTATGCCGCATGGCGGCAGCTCACCTTCAACTCCACCGACGCCGCCAACGCCGCCATCTCCGGCCCAGCCGCCGACCCGGACGGCGATGGCCTCAGCAACCGCGCCGAGTACGCGCTCGGGGGCGTGCCCCGCTTCCCTGACCAGCAGGCCCGCAACCCCGTGTCCGCCCTCGAGATCTTCGCCGGCCACACTTACCTGACGCTGCAATACAACTTCCAGTCGGGCGCCAGCGAAGCGACGCTCACACCCGAGGTTTCCAGCGACCTCACGCTCTGGAACAGCGGCGTCACGAATCTCACCAACCTCACGGGCCCGACTACCAGCCCGGCGGGTTTCGTGAGCTGGAAAACGCGCGACAACACCGCGACCGACCAAGGGGCTAGGCGGTTTATCCACCTAAAGATCTCCACGCCGTAACCTGGCCACAAACCAGCGGAAGCGCAGAGGGGATCGGTAAAAAACGCGCCTAGCAAGCCCCCAAGCGGTAGTCAAGTCCTACGTTTGATCCGCCCAGACCTGTCCGGACGAATTAATCACGCCACCGTCAATTCCAGCACTGCCAGCAGGCAGGTGGCTAATGGGGGCTCTCGGGAGGGCTGATCGGGCCGGGCTGCGGGCGATGCTTCTTGAGCCACTTGATGAGCCGGCGCTCCACATCATCCAAGTCCTTTTTGGAGACACCGTTATCAAGCTTCTTGCGGTTGTCGCGCAGCTTTTTGAACAGCCTTTTGACCAAATCACCATCCTGATCCGAGTGCGATTCCAACGCCTTGCGGACGATGCTGTAGATGTCGTCGCCGTCGTTGTCATCCGAGTTCCGGTAGATTTTCTTGAGGAGAGAATCGTAAAGATCGGAGTCGAATGCCGCCCGGGACATGGGGGCCGCGGTGAAGAGGAAAGCGACGGCGAGAAGGCCGCGAAGGGGGGTCTGGAGCGATTTAAGCATAGGGGTAAGGTGCTGGAAAGCGACGGACTATCCACGCGCATTTCCACATTGCCAGTGATTTTTTAGCGACGGCAGAAATGTTTTATTGCTCTGCCGCAGGTGCGGCGGACTCGCGAAGAGCGCGGTGCTTTTCGTACAACTCGTGCAGGATTGCGAGCTGCGGGTCGGCGGCCAGCGCTGCTTGATACGAGGCCTCGGCTTCGTCGAAACGCCGGAGCCGGTCGAGCACTTGGCCGCGGCGGACGAGGAGGTTTTCATCCTGCGGAAAAAGCCGCAGCCCCTGCTGAAAGGCGTGCACTGCAGCCTCCCGGTGCATCTGGCGGGCGCCATACACCGGCTCGAGTTCCGCCTGTAGCCGGTGCGCTTCGCCGAGGTGAAAGCAGGCCCCGGGATTCCACGGATCGAACCGGAGCGCCTGGCTGGCCTTGGCGACGGCGGCGGGATAGTCCTCCTCGCTTATGAGCACGCGCGCGCGCTCGGTGAAATACGCCCCCGGCCCCGTCAGCAACGCGAGCCCCAGCAGCACGCTGCCCAGCGCGACGAGCGGGCCGCGCACGGCCCAGCCGAGGCGCGCGGCTGGGGGTTCGTCGTCGGGGACTGCCTCCGGGCGAGCGAGGAGGCCGAAGACAAAGGCCGTGACGAGGGCATTGCCCGGGATGTGCATGTTGAAATCGACCACCGAGTGCGCCGCCATGGCGGCGAATGCGCCGAGCGCGCTGATGGTCAGAGCGATCTCGTCGCTGCCGGCCTCCGCCGTCACCCGCAACGCGCGCGCCGCAGCGCCCAAGGCCCGCCAGCCGCGGCGGGCGTGCAGCGCGAGCAGGATCGCCATGCCGGCCGCCCCGACGAGCCCGTATTCCGCGAGCAGTTCGAGATAGTCATTGTGCGCGTGGATAGGGTCGAACTGGAGTTCCGGGCGGCGGAAAAGGCGGCCGAGGTAAAGGTGGGTGCCCGCCCCAGTGCCGAAGACCGGAGCCTGGCGAAACTGATCCAGCGCCGCCTGCCAGTTCGCGATGCGGATGTCGCGCTCCAGCGCCGTCGCCAGCCGCTCCCGCATTTCGGGGTGCGTGGCCACGACGGCGCCGCCGATGCAAAACAGCACGGCGACCACGCCGATGCCGAGGATCAGCGCACGGTCAAAGCGGTGCGGCTTGCCGAGGTAGCTGGCGCGGAGCGTGAGCCCGACCCAGACCAGCAGCGAAAAGACCGCGCACAGCACCCCGCCCCGGCTTTGCGAAAGCAGCAGCCCGAGGTAGCAGCAAACCGCCGCGTAACCGGCAAAGATTTTCACCGCTGGCTTCCGCCCGCTCCACCACGCCACCGACAGCGCCATGATGCCGGCGATTTCCAGAAATCCGGCGAGATGGTTCGGGCTGATGAGCAAGCCGCTCGCCCGCGAGCCCATAGCCGCACGCTCGAAACCGAACAGCATGAATTCCTCCCCCTGCGCCGCCTGCACCGCGCCTACCAGCGTGTGAATGCCGCCCAGCGCGAGAAGCGCGTAAACCACCACCATCCGCTGCCGGGCCGTGACCAAAACCGCGGCCGTCAGCAGATAGACCAGCAGGCAGCCGAGCATAAGAAAAAGGTCGGCCCGCGCCAACGCTGGCAGCGGCGAAAAGGCGGCGCGCGTCAGCAAGTAGGCAAAAAGGACGCCGGCCACCGCGAGACAGCCCCAGCGATCAGCGCGGGAGCCTATGACCCGCCAAGTCAGCAAAGCGGCGACACCGAGCAGGATGTAAACCGGCAGTCCCAGCGCGGGGCGCGTGCCGCCGGTCAGGGCCTGGCATACGCAGAGCGCGGTGACGGTGAGGATGAGCGGTAGGTGGCGAAAAATGGGGGTCATGCGCGAGATCATCGACCATAGCTCCACGCCCGTGGGCAAGTCCCGAGCAAATTTTCCCACATTCGGCACGATTTTCTCAACCGTCGTTTGACAGCAGCCCAATCCGCCCGGATATCTCGGCTGATTTCAAAGCCCTCCTTTACGTCATGAATCAATACACCACTCACGCCCCCGCCAAACTCACCGTCACCGCTCTCACCGTCGCGGTCCTCTCCGCTGGCGGCTACTTCAGCGCGTCCGCCACCGCGTCGCCCGAAGCTGGCGACGGTGTGCTGAGCCCCTGGCCCACTTCCTCGGAAAACCACCTCGCGGCCGAATTTCTCGCCACCGCGCTCCCCGTCGCCGCCAACAAGAGCGACCTCGCCAACACCGCCGCCGGATTCTTCCGCGTGCCGGCGCCCTCCGCCCATGAGCCGGGGACGATCCTCTACGTCGGGCTCCGGGCGGAAACCGCGCCCTCCACTGGCCCCTATCGCGCGCCGCTTTTCTCCGGCAGCATCGAGAGCTTTGACCTCGGCTTGGGCGGCGCTCAGCCCGCCCCACAGACGGTCGGTGATATTGGGGAAATTTTCCCCGAAAACGCGCCGCCGACACCCATGGCCTATGTCGTCTATCGGCTCGACTTCAGCACGCACGGCAATGACACCGTGGCCCTTTTCGCCACGCCCAGCGTGACGACCGAGCCCTTCACGACCCGCGCCCCGGACGCCCTCGACGCCAATTTTGCCTGGGAATCCATCAGCTTCAGCGACTTCGGCATTCTCGAAGACCAGGAGCGCGAATGGGAGGCCACGCGCAACACCCGCGGCAACCGCACCGCCAAAGCCACGGCCGCTCCCGAGCCGACTTCCGCCGCGTTGCTCAGCCTCGGCTTGGTCGCTTTCGGCCTGCGCCGTCGCCGGCGCTCGCGCTAAGCTCTTCTTCCCGCTTGGGGAAATATCTCCCCGCCTCACTTCCGCAGACGGAAGAACATCTTCGGTAGGCCCGTGGAAAAGGGCAGCGGACTCAGGCCACCGACCACGGGGTACCAGCCGCTGAGATCCGTCGTCATCTCGAGGGTTGCGGCGCTGTCGAACCAATAGAGCACGGGCTGGCCGGCGGCATTGGCCAGGTTAAGCTTGAACGGCTGTGCATAGGTCGCCGTGAGTTGCAGGTCGAAGCTGATATCGCTGCTATCGTTGGCCTGCTGATGGATTTCCACGGCGATGGTGTTCGTGCCGGTGACGAGAGCCGTGGTCGGGATCGCGGTGTTGAGGGTCGCATTTTCCTGCGCGGTGCCGCTCACAAAGTAGTCGAACGCGGGGTCGGTTGGGATCGCGACAGTGGCCGTGGTGGTGGCGGCGACGCGCTGGCCGTTAATATAGACCACGCCGCCGTCGTCATAGATCATCGATAGGTTCAGCGCAGTGATCACGCTGGCGTCGGCGACGTTGAAGGTCCTGCGGAAGTAGGTCGTCGCATTTTTCTGGATACCAATGGTGACGGCATCGGTGTCGATGAAAGGAACGATCGTTGCCTCATCACCTTCCCCCGTCGGGACGGCGACGGAGCCGCCGCCATAGCCTAGTTGCGCGGGTCCGCTGGGCCATGCGGCATCGTTAAAAGGCACGGTGCGCCAGGCAGTGCCCTGGTTGGTGCCGTTGGCAAGATACTTCCACGTCGCCCCCAGCGGAATCAGCGTGGGCGTCGCTGGCGCCTTGAAATACCACGCTTCGCCGGTGACTTCGGCGTTCACCGGATTGGTGAGTGCCACACGGATCAACCCATAGCTTCCCGGAGAGGCGACGGCGGGCGAGATAGTCTTGAGGGTTTCACCGGGCGCAAAGTTCAGCGTGCCGCTGCCGAGCACGATCTCGGCATCTCCGAATGGGTCCGTTTTTCCAATGACAGCATAACTCACCGCAACGGCATTCGAGCTAAAAGTGCTCAGTCGTACGGTAAAGGTGCCAGGGTAGGCTGACGTGTCGCTTTGCGCTGGAGCATAGCTCGTGATGGCTACCCCGACATTCGACCCGGGCACGGGCATGAAGGGTGCGATGAGCGCGCCGTTCGTGGCAGCATTCCAAGTCGTGTTGGTGGGATGATGCAGCGCGTCGGGTTGCGAGAGGTAGTTATTGTGGACGTTGAAGTAGGGGTGGTTGGTGAGCGCGGTGAGAGCGGTGGTTTCGTAAATCCACGCATTGGCCGCGGTGGCGTTCCACTGGCCGCTGAAGGCGTCTTTGTAGAGGCTGTTTAGCACGATGGAGTTTTTCACTTCCATCGAGCCATTATAGACATAGCCCGCGCCATAGTTATCGCCCCAGCGGATGCCCACCATATTACTGGAGAAAAGGCAGCCATCCACGGAGGCATTGGGTCCGTCAGTGCTGGCGCCCTCGCTGTAGCCGGCTTCGATGCCCTGTCCGCAGTTGTGAAAGACGCAGCCGGTGAAATAGACATTGCGGGTGCCGGAGAGCGAGTTGCCTTCGTGATAGGTGCCCTCGTACCAGTTGTTCGTGGAGACGTAGCGCGTCGTGGTCGTGCCGCTGACCGGATCGACGGTGCCAAACGGACTCGCGCCCCCGTTGCCGCCGGAGTCCACTCCGTCGTCCTTCGTGAATCCGATGACGGTATTCGTGATCGAAAGATCGCCGCTGGTGAGATAGATCGCATCGTTGTCGGCATCGGCAAAAACTTCCGTCTCACTCGGAAATTCGATCAGTGCCGAACGGTCGATGGTCACCCGGCAATCGTTCTGCTCGCCACACGTCACGGCGCGCTGCATCAGCGTGCGGTTGATTTCAAGCCAGGTGCGGACTTTGGAGTTCATCACCTGCCCCGCGAGGCTGAAGCAAAAGCAGTTGTTGAGTTGGAGATGCGCGCCGGTGAGGGAGCCGGAGGCGAGGCTTCCAGCGACGAGGAAGAGCGCCTGCTGCGGTTTGTGCGTCGTGTAGCCGGAATGGGTGCCAAACCAGTTCTGTTCCTCGCCCGAGCCTTGGAAAATGGTCCAGTTGGCGGACACGACCGAAGTGTAAGTTGGCAGTTCGATGCCGCCCCAATACGCGCCCGCCGTCGCCGGGACAAACGCGCACGGATTCGCCTCGGTGCCGTTCACCACGAGCGAGCCATTCACGACGATCTCCGCCGCCGTGCCCGCCGTCCCATTTCCCACATAGACTTTCACAATCGTCCCCGCGCCGACGGTGAGTGTGATGCCTGCATTCACCGTGAGGGTGCCGGTGATGTTGATACGCGAGTTGGCGGGCCACGTCGTATTTGCCGAGAGCGCGCCGGTCACATCCGTGAAAACCGGCGCGGCCTCGATGTTAATCGTCGGGTTTGCCGCCACCACACCCACCGCGCCGCCAACCGCGACAGCACCCGCCGCCGGCTGCGCCGGAGCGACCACCGAGCCCCAGCCGCGCCGCATCTGCGCCGTCGCGCCGGGGAAGCCGGAGAACGTCACCCGCCCGCCGAGACGCACCGTTTCGTTGGCGCCGTTCACGAGCTTCACCGCCATCGGCACTGGCAAATTCGCGGGCCAGGCGGCAGGCGCAATCACTTTCAAAGTCTGTCCCGCGAAGGCCGACGGCGCGTCGTTCACCGTCTTGTACGGTATGTGCGGCGGGATGCCATCCTCCGAGCCGGGATCCTGCCCCGCACGGCGCTCGGTGTCGCGCAGGACAAAGCGAATCAGCTTCGTGTCCACGACGGCGCTGGTCGTGTTATTGCGGCTCGTCGCGGCGACTTCGTGGTAACAGCGTTCCATCCGCTCCGAAATCGTCTTAGCCACGCCCAGCGGCAGCGCGACGCCATCGAGGGTGGCTGTGGTGGTCGTATTCGCCGTGGTGTCGGCGACCACGGTGAACGTGATCGTGTCGGTGTATTTTCCCTTGTCGGCGATGCCGGTAAAGGTAATGGCGGCGCGGGCGCTGACGGCGAACGCGAGGCCCAAGGCGGTGAACAAACGGGGGAAGATGTGCATTAGGGCGCGACTATGACACGCCTCGCTTCACTTCGCCATGCTACGGGAGGCCCGTTCCAAACACACGCCCGCGTCCCCTTTTTACCGGCGACGGCGGCGACCCAGCAGGCCGAGCCCCCCGACGGCCAGCAACCCGAGGGCGCCGGGCTCCGGAACCACGGCGGCGCGGAATCCTTCCTCCGGAGCAAAGTCGGCGAAGCTCAGCCCGTCGCCAAAGACCAGCGTGCCGCCAGCGGCGATGCTGAGGGAATTGAGCGTCACGGATTTCGTGAGCGCCTGCGTGCCCGTGCCGACCTTGCTGAGCGAAATCGGGCCGGTGATAGTGCCGGTGAAGGTTCCGCTGGCGTTGTCATTGCCAACGACGAGCGTGGCCGCCGCGGTGCCAGTGAGGGTCACGGTCACTTTGCCCGAGCCGGTGAGCGCGCCGATGGTCGGCGTGATCGTCGTGAGGTTCGTGGTGTTGGTCAGGTTCAGGGTCGTGCCGGTGGAAAGGTTGACGCTCGCCGTGCTCACAGTGTTGCCGAGGCCGAGCACGCCACTGGTCACGTTCAGGCTGCCGCCGCCGGTTACGGCAGCATTGAGCTGGAGGCCGACCTGGCCAGTCGCGCCGGCAAAGTTGCCGATGGCGACGTTGTGGACGCCGGCGGGCAGGGTGACATTGCCGCTAAGCACGGGGATGGCCGTGGCTTCGATGAGGTTCGTGGCGGTGATGTTGCCCGTGAGGGTGAGCGCGCCCGCGCCGGTCTGCACCACGGGGCCAATGCCGCCAGCCCCGCCGCCGTCGGAGGCAAAAATGAGGCTGCCAAGGGTGTTGTTAAAGCCGTTCAGGTTCAGCGTGCCGCCCCCGTTGACGGTCACATTCGCAGCGGGCGCGATCTGGTCGTTGGCGAGCAGCTTCACCGTCTGGCTGGCCGTGCTTTGCGAATCCGTGCCGCCCGCTGTGCCGCCGTTGATGATAAGGTTGCCGGGAATGGCGAGGCCCGCGCTTTGGAGGTTGACGTTCACGCCGTTCGCGTAGGTCGTGCCGGTGTAGGTATTGCTGCCGCTGAGCTGGATGATGCTGGTCTGGCTCATGGCACCGAGCACTACGGCCACCTGCGCGCCGGCCGGGTTGTTAATGATCGTCGCGTTGACCGTCAGCGTGCTGACCCCGTTGTGGATGAACAGCTCCGAGGTTCCGCTCACGGCTCCGCCGCCGGCGGTCAACCGTCCGGCGTCGGGCGCTGCGCCGATCGCGCGCGTGCCGGTGCCGCCGGTGCAGAGCAGGCCGCCGGTTTGCAGATTCAACAGATCGCTCGCCGAGTTGAACGCCAGCGTGGTGCTCGTCGTGCCGCCGAGGCCGCCGAGCCGCAGGGAGTTGATGGCCGTGTCGCCCGCGGCCAGCGTCGTCACGGAGTTGCCGGCATTGTTCGGCTCGACGTTGACATTATTGCCGGGGGCGAAAGTGGCGGTGTAGCTCACGGGGCGGAAGCCGGCGATGGCGTCGTAGGTCGCAAAGTCGAAGTTGGCGTTGCCGCTGGCCGCGTTGCCGCTGTTGTAGCCCTGCGTGGTGGCCCAGCCGCCGACGATCCCGCCCGTGAGCGCGGGCGCGCCAGTGCCGAGCAGCACGCGCGGGTTGTCGCCGAGCTGGACATTGTTGCTGTTCGCCACGACGGAGAAAGTGACCGTCGCGCCTTGGCTGCGCGCCAGGCTGGCGACGTTGATCGTGGAGGAGCCGGTCACCGCGGCCACGGTGCCGGCGGTGGCTGCACCGAGATTTTGCCGCAGCATGGAGCCGCCCGAAGCCAAGCTCAGGGCCCCGAGATTGAGCGCGTCCTGCGTCCCGCCGGCCCGGCTCAGGAAGGAGATGGCCCCGCCGTCGAGCGCGAGGGGCGCGGCGGCATTGATGCGCACGGCGGTTTGCAGGCCCGAGTCGTCGATGCTGAGGACGGCGCGGCGAATCGCGACCGCAGAGGTATTCACGAGCCCGCCCGCATCTTGCAAAGCGAGCACGCCGCCGGTGAGCAGCGTGGTGCCGGTGTAGGTGAGCGGCGAGGTAAAGGTGAGCGTGCCCACGCCATCGCGCTGGAGGTTGAGGTTGCCCGCGATCACCGTCGGGATGGTGTTCAAAGTGCCGACACGGCTGAAGCGGAAGGTCGCCGTGGTGCCCGAGGTATTCGTGATGGTGCCGGCCGTGCTGGGGAGGAGCGATCCCGCGGCGGAGGCGGCCACAACATTGGTCGCCAGACCGCCCACGCGCTGATCGTTGCCATTGAGATCGAGGGTCGCACCCGCATCGACAAAGAGGATGTTCGTTGAGGTCAGGACGGTGGCCGTGGATGCGACCGCCGGGGCCGTGCTCAGCGGATAGAAAATGGTGTTGGCCCCGCCCGCGAGAAAGGTGCTGCCGCCATTGAGCCGCAGTTGTCCGGTGAAGGTATTCTGCGCCGTCAGCGTCAGCCGCCCGTCGCCCGCTTTGGTCAGTCCGCCGGTGGTGGCGATGGGCGTGCCGATGGTCAGGATGGTGCCGACTCCGGCGGTGTGGATGATGATCTCCTTGTTCGCGGTGGTGGTGAGGGTGCCCGCGCCGGTGATGCTGGCGCTGACCGTGCCGAGCAGGCCGCCGCTGTCGAGCGCGATGCTGTTGCCCGCGCCGATCGCCAAGCCACTGCCGGCCTTTAGAGTCAGCGAATTGAGGATCGTGCTCCCTGCCGCTGCGGTGAGCGCGCCGGTTGCGACCACGTTGTTATTCGCCGTGAGGCCGGCGGTGAAGTCCCCTGCCTGCAATGCCTGCAAGCCGTTCGCCACGCTATACGTCGCAAAGCTCGAGCCCGAGCCGCCCGTCGTGATGTCCACCAGCGCCCACGGGAGGAGGCCGCGGTTCGGGCTGCCCGCCGCGCCCGTCTGGCCGACCACCGTGGGGGCGGTGGTAAAGGTGACGGCGGCACTGCCCGCCGCGGCCGTGCCGAGGCCGGTGCCGCGTAACAGCGCCGTGCCTTTGCTCGTGATGGCACCGTTGCGGGCGAGGCTGGCCGCCTTGAAGGTCACATTGCGCGTGGCCCCGCCGGGCGTGAGCGTGACCACCGAGTGGTGGGTATCGATCTGGAAAGCGCCGGCGCCGATGTCTTCGAGGGTGTTTGCGCCCGCGTTGCCGAGGATGTTGAAAGTCGCGCCGATTAAAATCAGCTTTTTCGCCCCGAGGCGGCTGCCCACGGTGTTGTTCGTGCCGGTGTCGTCGAGGGTGAGCGTGGCCGTGGGGTTCACGGTCAGTTGCGTTTCGGCGCCGATGTTGCCTGCGCCGCTGAGCACGAGGCCGCCGGACTGCACCACGCCTGCGCCGGTGTAGCCGTTCAGCGCCGTCAGCGTCAGCGTGTTGCCGCCGACTTTGGTCAGCGCAAAGGCCCCGCCGATTGCGCCGCTGACCGTGATATTGCCGCCGCCGGTGAGGGTGCCGCCGATGCTGGCGGCGGCGGCGAGAGTAATGGCGCCGGAGACCGTGGCCGGGGTGGCGCTGCTGTTGATGAGCGCGCCGAGAGTGTTGGCGCTGCCGGTGTTGACGAGGCCGGTGCCGCTAAGGGTGAGCGGTTCAGCGGTGGTCTGGCCGTTGAGGTCGAGGGCCGCTCCGGCGATGACCGTGGTATTGCCGGCCGTGGTGCCGAGCGCGGTGGCGTTGCCGATTTTCACCAAGCCCTGCGCGACGGTGAATGCGCCGACAAAGTTATTCCCGCCGCTCAGCGTGAGCGTGTCGCCGCCGATTTTTGCGAGATCCATGCCGGCGATGCCCGACACCACGCCGCTTAGCGTCACATCGCCGAAGCCGCCCACTTTCGTCCCTGCCGCCGCGATGGTGACCGCTCCGCTGGCGCTGGCCGCGCTTGCACTGCTGTTGTAAAGCGCCGCTGCCGCGGTGGACATACCCGCGCCGCTGAGGCTGAGCGGCTCGGCCCCGAGGGCGGTGCCGTTCAGGTCGAGCACCGCTCCGGCACTGACCACGGTGCTGCCGCCCACCGCACCGAGCGAGGCGGCATTCGTGACCTGCACGCCGCCGGCGCTGATGGTGAGCGTGCCGGTGAAAGTTTTTGCCCCCGAGAGCACGAGTGTGCCCGCGCCGGTCTTGGTGACGCCGAAGGCTCCCGTGAGATCGCCCAAGAGGGTGAGCGACGAGGCGGGGTTCAGCGTGGCGGCGCCGAGCAGCGTGGTCAAACCAGCGACCGCGAGTGCGCCGCTGCCACCGGCGTTGACGGTGTTGAGCACGGAGCCCGCGTCGAGCGAGAGGGCGGAGACGGACGAGTCGAGGTCGCTACCCAACCCGTCGATGGTGATATTCGCCGACGCGGCGAGCGTAACCGGCGAGCCGGTGTTGCCCACGTTCGTAAGCGGGAGCGCGTTGAAGAGTCTCGACGGCGCGATCACCTGCATCGCCCCGCCCGTGTCCGCGCCCTGGTAGCGCACGCGGAAGCCGCCGCCCGCGGTGCCGGCGAACGCTTTCATGACGATGGTGTGCAGGCCCGCGCTGAGTGTGATGGGCGCGGAGGTGGCCGAGTCCGCAAACGCCTGGGTGGCGCCGCCGGCGTTGACGCTGATGACGGACACGCCGTCGATGACGAGCTGCGAGGCGTCCTGCGCCGCAGTTTGGAAACTGTAGGTGCCGCTGCCGTTCGTGACGTTCAGCAGCCCGGAATAAACCGCGAGCAGGTTCTGCCCGCTGGCCGCGGTCACTACGGCGGGGCGGTTGAAAAAAGTGCCGTCGGCGAGCAGCGCCACGGTGGTCGCAGCGGTGGGGATCGCGCCATACGCGCTGCCGTTAATGGTGGTCGCGCCGTTGTAGTATTTGGCGGAAAGCGAGCCTGCCACCGCGCCCACATTCGAGAGTGACGAAATGACCGGCGTGATCTGCAACGTGGTGCCGGAGGCCAGCGAGATCGCCCCGGTGCCGGCGGGCTTGTCCGTGGTGCCGATGGAGGGCACGAGCCGCAGGGGGCCGGAGCCGGCCGGGACCAGAGTGCCGCCGGTGTAGGTGCCCGCGCCGGTGAGGATGAGCACGCCGGTGCTGGCGGCCGATTTGGTCAGTGAACTGGCGACCGTCTGGCCGACGTTGTTCAGCGTGAGCGACGCGCCGGTGGTGAGGTTGACGGTGGCGTTGCCGCTCAGCGTGGCGCTGCTGAAGCGCAGGCCGTAGCCGTTGCCGCCGGTGACGTTGAGGGTCTGCGCGCCAATAGCGAGGTTGCCGAGCGAAATGACGTTGCCGGTATTGGCCCCGTTGTTATTAACGTCAAAATTCCCACTCGGCTGCGCGGCGTCGATGGTGAGGTTGTTGCCGTAAGTGATGGTCCCGTTGCTGCCGGTGCCGTTGTTGCGCAGCTCCAGCGCGCCGCCATTGAGGGTGATGAGCCCGGTGCCAAACACGCTGGAAGCCGCCCCGCTCGCGCCGACGCCGCGCACTGCGCCCGCCGTGATGACGGTGCCGCCCGCATACGTGCTGGCACCATTGAGGATGAGCGTCTGGGCGCCGAGCTTGTTGATGCCGCCATTGATGATAGCCGTCTCGATGGTTGCGTCCGAGCCGGGGATGTTCGGGCCGACATTCGCGGTGGCGACGGTGATGTTTCGCACGATCCCGCCGAGGTTGAGCGTGCCATTGCTGGCCGCCACGGTATAGGTGCCGGTGCCGGTGATCAGGACTTCGCGGCCCGTGTTGTTGGCCGCGGCGCGGTCATTGTTGAGGAGGATGTCGCCATTGGCAATCAGCGTGCCGCCCGCTCCGGTGCGGATGCCGGTGGCGCTCGCCGCGGTGCCCGTCACGGCGATGCCGCCGACGGTTTCGGTGAAGCCATTAAGATCAAAAAGCGCGGTGTTATTGCCCACCGAGGTGAGGGAAAGGGCGGCGGCATTGGGCATCTGCTCATTGGTCAGCAGGCGCACGACCACGGAGCCCGCGGTGGGGTTGATGACCAGCCCGCCCGGGCCCACGCCGGTGTTCGGCACCGGCGAGTTGAGCTGAAGGGTGCCGTTGATGACCGTGGTCGTGCCGGTAAAAGCGTTCGTGCCGCTCAGCGTGAGCGTGCGCGGCCCGGTCTTGGTGAGTGAGCTGCCCGCCACGCCCTCGCCGATGTTACCGGAGATCACCACATCCGCGCCTGCGGCGGCATTCTGCGCGCCGTTGAGCACTTGGTTGATGCCAATCGTTAAAGTGTGCGCGCCATTCAGCGTGACCGGTCCTGCCAGGGTCAGCACCTCGAATCCGGTCACGCCCGTCACGGACATACCCATGTTGGTTTGCAAATTCAGTGCGCTCGTGACTGTGGTGTTCGTTGCCGCGAGTTCAAAGCCGCCCGTGCCATTGGCCCCGAGGTCAATCGGCGTCGAAATGGTGTTCATGCCGAGAACCGCCGTGCCGGTGTTCGTCACCGTGCCGCCGATGCTCCCAATGAGCACATGGGAGCCACCCGTGTCCGCGCCAAGGTAGTGCGCGTGCATGCCGCCGCCGCCGGTGCCCTGGCCATATTTCACGATCACCGAGTGTAGCCCGGGCGCGAGCGTGGTCAGGCCGCTGCGCTCGGTCAGACCCTGGGCAAAGTCATTTTGCACGAGCTGCTCGCCGTCGAGGTAGAGCAGGCTGCCATCGTCGCTCGACGTGAAAAAGGTGTAGCTGCCGCCTGTCGCGATGTTTAAAATTCCCGTCCAAAGCTCGGCATTGTGATCCTGATTGAATCCGGGGATCGCCGGATTGGGAATGGTGCCCGCGCCGTTCGCGAGATCGACGGTCGCCTCGCTCCGCACCGCGGCGGGCGTGACCAGGCCAAAGTCGAAGCCGCCCACGACGCCGGTGCCGATCAGCGGGCTGCTGTAATACCCGGCGGTAAAGCCAGCGTTCGGTCCCGCCACCAGCGTGGGCGTGGTGATGAGCAGGAGGCTGCCATTCACGGTCAGCGCGCCGGTACCGAGCGCATTGCCCGAGCCACCCACCACCGCGCGGAGCTGCACGTTTGTCGGCACCGTGATGGCCCCGGTCCAGACCGCGTTATTGCCCGTGAGGGTGAGCTGCGAAGCTGCCGACGTGTTGAAGATATTCATCGCCCCTGCGCCCGAGATCACTCCTGAAATCTTGCCATTGCGCGACTGGCCCAGGTTGTAAAAATCCCTCAGCCCGACATTAAAATCCGCCGACGCATTGATTGCGCCTTGATAGATGCCGTTGTTGCCATTGTTAAACCCGAGGATCGCCCCAGCCGAGCCGATGACGACGATGTTCGGGATCCGATTGTCGCTCGCCACGAGTTCGCCGCCCCCATTCACCGTCACGACGCCGGTGCCGAGTGCATTCGGATTCTGCGCCTCGAGAAAGCCGCCGTTCAGCGTCCAGTTACCACTGTAGCCCAAGTTCGACTGCACGATTTGCACGATACCGTTGCCGCCATTTTTCACCAAATCGCCCGTGCCGGTGATGCCGGCGTTGATGAAGATTTTGCTGTAGTTCCCCCCTGAGATCGTCTCCAGGATCCCGCCCGCTGCCGTCACCGTGATCGGGGCTTGGGTAAACAGATCATTTTGCGATGACTGCCGGAGCGTGCCGCCATTGAGAGTGATGGCATTGTTCAGATTGCCATTGATCCCGGCGTTAAACTGCAACGCCGCCCCCGTCTGCACCGTCACCGCACCGGTGCCCAGCGCCCCGTAATTATTCCCCCGGACGAGCCCCGCCTGGATGTCCCACGCGCCAGAAAGCCCGCCATTCGCCTGCGTCACTATCAGCGTGCCGCCGCCCGCCACCACCGCGCCCGCTGTGCCCGCGAGAGCGGAACTCACGGTCGCCGTCACCCCGCCGCCCACATTGACCGTCGGCGTCGCGCCGCCGAGCGTCAGCGTATTCCCCGTGACGGTCATATCGACATTGAAATTCAGCCCTCCCGCCGTGATCCCCGCGCCCAGTGTGACCGTGCCCGGGGTTAGGCCAAATTGTGCGGTGTTGTTGCCCGCATTGCTCCACACCGAATCGACGGCACCATTGCTCCAAAACGCATTGGTCAGATTCCACGGCCCGGTGCCGCCGCTTCCGCTAAGATCGGCTGCCGGATCCCAATCAAGGATGACGCCTCGGGCGCGGTCGCTGCCAGCGAGCGCCATGGCGGCGGCGATGGCGAGCGATGAAGAAAACCGCGCCAGCGAAATGCTGAGCGGACGAAGCGGACGGGCGGAGCGAGGGTGCATGGCAGTTGGTGTTTGGGGTGGAATGGACCGGGTTTTATCCCGAAGGCGGACAGACTGGTTACACTGCGTGGCGGCAAGAGCGGCGCATGAAGCCGAACAATGAAACCTTAAAACTTTATTAAAGTTCATCGCTTTACGTGTCAATAGACGTGTCCAGTATTTCGGCGAATAACCCCGCAGAAGTCCGCGCTTGCGCCCCGGCGCGACGGATGGCTAGCCTCAGCCCAGTCAGCGCGGGAGGCTGCCGGATTCTCCAGCGCTGGCATTAAACCCAAGTCCGGCGGAGGTGACAGGTGATGGATTCGACTATCAAAAAAAAACACCGCCGCGCGCGCCTCGCGCTCATGGCGAAATTGGGCTGCGTCTGCCTCGCGCTCGGCGCGCTCTTCGTGGCCTGTTCGCGCCCGCCGGACCTGGCCGCCCGACGGGTGAGCGAGCGCGCGCCGGACATCGCCACGGAGCAAAGCGCGCCGAAAGAGGAATTGCCGCCGGTCGGGCACGCCGAGGATTCGCCCCCGGTGAAAGCCGGGGCGCCGGAATTGCCGGTGGAAAGCTCCGAGCCCCCGCAGCCCGGCAAGCGCGCGCCAGCGAGTGTGCGGACGGTGAAAGCAGCGGGCGCGCAGCAGCAGCAACAACAACAGCAGGCGGACGCCCCGCCGCCCATGGAAGTGGAAGCCCCGCGGCCGTCGCCGAAGTCCGCACCACCGCCGCCCAGCGCCATGCCGGAGTCGCTGCCCACAACCGCCGCGCCGCCCACGCCCGTGTCGCACGGCGCGGTCTGGCTGCACTTTGCCACCGACCGGCAGTGGACCGGCAGCGAAACGCAGCCCAAGTGGTTTGCCAAAGAGCGTGAACAGGTCGGCGGTGAACTCAGCTACGGCATGTGCCAGGTCACCATCCCGGTCGAGGCGCATGAGCGGAATCGCGTCGAAAAGCCGCTCTCGATCTTTGGCTTCACTCTGCCCGAGGACCCCCAGAAGCACGTCATCGTCGAGCGCCCGCTCCTCACCCCGCGCGACAAATTTTTCACCCGCCTCACCACCGAAGTGCAGCGTCGCCCCGAGTCCGAGCGCGAAGTGCTCATCTTCATCCACGGTTTCAATAACACCTTCGACGACGCCGCGAGCCGCCTCGCCGTGCTGGTCTATGACATGGATTTCAACGGCGTCCCGCTCCTCTACAGCTGGCCCTCCGCGGGCTCCGGCACGCCCTTTGGCTACAAGCACGACGAAGTCACCGTGAGCGAGACCGTGGATGCCTTCACCGACTTTCTCCGCGAGGCCGTGCAGCACGCGCGCGCGGGCGGCGCCCGCCGCTGCAATATCGTCGCGCACAGCATGGGCAACCGCGCCCTCATCGAGGCGCTGACGCGGCTCGCGGCGGCAAATGCCGGGCCGGCCCTCTTCGATGAGGTGGTCATGGCCGCACCGGATGTCGCCGAGCGCGGCTTCAAGGAAAGGGTCTGGCAGAAAATCCGCGGTTCCGGCACCCGCCTCACCCTCTACGCCTCCGCGCGCGACAAGGCGCTCGCGCTCTCGCAGACCTTCAGCAGCTTTCCCCGCATCGGTCAGGCCGGTCCCGCGCTGCTCCTGCTGGACAAGCTCGACACTATCGACGCCTCCGAAGTCGATTTCAGCGATCTCGGTCTCAACCACACCTACTTCGGCGGTCGCACTGTGCTCCAAGACATGCGCCAGCTCCTGCACAACGGCTGGGAGCCGCCCCGCCGCAAACTCCTCCCGCAGGAGCGCGCCAAGCTGAAATTTTGGACCTTCCCGCCCTGAGGAGGCAGCCAAAATCAGCGCCGTGACCCGGCTTCGTGGCGGCGACCGAGCCCCCTCGGCGCACCGGCCAGCAACAGCCCGAGCGCGTCCGGCTCCACCACGGCCGCTGCCGCACCGATTTGCCCGGCCCGTGGGCAAAAAGGTTGCCCGTCGCCACACGCCACCATCACCCCGCCGCCGATGTTCATCGCCACCCCGGCGTCTGGCTCACATTGACGCTGAGCGTCGCCTGGGCATTAATCGTCGAAGTGCCGCCGGCAAAGTACGCGTTGAGATTCGCCACCCCTCGCTAGTCGTCGAACGTGCGGTAGATCTGCGCGCCCATCTTCGTCACGGTGCCCAAGGCGTTGGCCGCCAAGTTCGCCGATTGAGAGTCGCGGCCACCGTCCGCACGCCACCCACCAGCGTCCCCGGCGGCGCGCTCGTATGATTCACGCTGAAGGTTAGTGACGATGATGCCATTTACCTCGCCCAGGTAATCGACCGTTACTAGGTGGCGACCGCAGCGAAGCTAGGCACGCCCGCCGTCAAGGGCTCCCTACGTCCCGTCTCCGACAGCAACTCCGTTCAACGACTCCGCCGCCGACGCGATGTCAGCGCAAGCAGGCCCACCGCGAGCAGGCCAATCGACCCCGGCTCAGGCACCACGCTGCCGCCGAGCGGACCCGCATTCAGTTTGCCCGGACCGGACGCAAACGGCAGGCCATCGCCGAAGGCGACCTCCACGCCGGCGGCGATGGTCAGCGCCGACAAGGTCTGGCTGACATAGATGTTGACTGGCGCATTCGCCGTGATTGTCGATGTCCCCGTCCCGAGCGGCGTGTAAATGTTCGTCACCCCGCCGTTGGCCGTCAGCGAGTTATAGGTCTGTGCAGCCTTAATGTTCAATATGCCGTTGCCTGCTTTCGTAAGCGCCGTTCCGCTCACCGCACCCAGAGTGTCTAGGGTGATGATGTGCCCGTTTGTGTCGATCGTTCCCCCACCCGTCCCGAGCGTCACCGAGCGGTTCGAGGTCAAATTCGCCGCCGCCTGCAAGATCGAGTTGTTATTTACCGCCACGCCTGCTGCGGCCGCTCCGAGCGCCGCGTCGGCATTGATGTTTAGCGTGCCCGTGTTGATGACCGTTCCACCGGCATAGGTATTCGCCGCAGTTAGCGCCAGAGTCCCGTTGCCGATTTTGGTAATCCCGCCGGGCCCGTCAAAAATGTTATTGGCCGTCGCGGTGAACCCGTTGGAGTGGAAGATCAGACCACCCGTCTGCACCTCACTCATCCCGGGGGTGAAGCCATTGAAGAAGTTCCCCTGATTCTGTCCGGCCTTGACGGTGCCGCCATTGAAATTCACGGACGCCGCTCCACCCCCGTTGATGAAGATACCAGCCTGAATGGTGCCGCCATTGAACTGCATGTTGCCCGTCGTCCCCGCATCCCCCGCGATGACCAGCGCGCCGCCGACAGACATGGTCCCCGCGCTCATCAAAAAGTTGCCCGTAGCCGTGTCCCGCACGCCGATGTAGGCGTCGGTTCCCACGTTAATCGCCCCGCCGCTAACCGTGAGGTTGCCCACCGCGTTACTCTGCCATCCCACCGTCAGATCGCGGACGGCCGTGATCAAGCCACCGCTGAGCGCCACGGTTCCGCTGGCGCCACCGCCCGTGCCGATGCGAATGTCGCCGCCTGAGATCGCGCCGGTGGACTGATTGAGCAATCCGCTGCCGCCGTCCCGGCCAATCCAGAAGCCATTCGACGCGCTTACCGCCGCATTGGCATTGGCCACGTTGAGAGTCCCCGTACCCACTCCTCCACCCGCTCCCACCCCGCCCTGCCCGACGTTTACTTCGTTCAGGCTGGTCAGCGTGATCGGATTTGCCCCGTTCAGATTAACCACGCCAGCGCCGCCATTGCGGCCGATGAAAATGCCAGCCCCGCCGCCCGTCTGGGTGATGGTGCCGCCCGTGATATTAGCCGCGCCCGTAGTGGTGCGGGTATGCCCGTTGTCATCGATGCCGACGTAAAACTCATTGGCGAAGGTGATCGCACCCCCGGTCATGTTGAGCGTGCCGTCGCCACCTTCGTGGCCGAAGCCCATCCAATTCCCTGCGTTAATAGTGCCGCCGGCAGTTAGGTTTACGATGCCGATCCCACCCACGGCCCCCGTGCTGCCGTGGCCCACCCGGATGAAGTTGTCGTTGTTCAGCGTCGAGCCAGCACCCGAGACGGTGACCGTCCCCGTGCCGCCTGCCGCCCCGCCATCCTGCTCCCCGACCCCGAATTCATACCCGCTACGATGAGTGTAAACGCCCCCGTTGGTGATGGTCAGGGAGCCCGTGCTCTTTTCGCCAATATACAGGCGCCCGTCACTCTGGGTAAACACCGATCCCGCCCCGTCGACCAAAATTGACCCAGTCGATCCGGGATCAACACCGACGCGCGTCCACCAACTGTAATTGACCTTGCCGCCATTGGTCACATTGACCGCACCGTTGCTGCCATTGACCCAGCCGATTAGAAAATCCCCGCCACCTGCCGTGGCGTGATTAAACACCGCCCCATTGGAAATGTTCATCGTCCCCGTGCCGGCCCCGTCCCGGCCCAGCGTCGTCCATCCATTCACGTTAAATGTGCCACCGCTAAGGTTCAGCGTGCCGGTGCCGCCGCCCCGGCCCACATTGAATTCGTTCGCTACCTGTGTCGTCCCCCCCGTTTGGTTATACGTGCCTACGGCCCCCGCATTCTGGCCGAGGACAAAGCGGTCCGCGGTAACGTTCACCGACCCGGATGACATATTGAGCGTGCCATTGGCCGTGCCGCCGTCGCCGAGGATGGCCCACCCCCCGCCTTGCATGTTCATCGTCCCGCCATTGATGTTCACCAACCCGATCCCATTGTGACCGATCCGCGTCTCCGCGCCGGCATTCAGGACACCGCCCGAGTTAATGTTAATCGTCCCTTGGGTGTTCGGTTGGTCACGGCCAATGCTGACTTCGTGACCGACATTGGTAACAACCGCATTATGATCAATGGTCAGCGTGCCGATACCGGACTGATTCCACCCTACGATGAGGCCATTGGTGTGGAGGAATGAGCCGGTGCCGCTCACGAGCGCGGTGCCGACACTGTTGTCGTTTTCTCCGAGGGTAAACCAGCCGGCGTTCGTGGTCAGGGTGCCGCCAGCGGTGATCTTCACGACTCCCTTGCCCCCAGCGACCCCAACCCGGAAGAAATCGTTACCACCGTCCGTGAAAGCGGCAACATTGGAGCCTGCGCCGATGACATTGAGCGTCCCGATCGTCTGCGAACCGCCGCTGCCGATCCCGCCGTTGCCGATTTTCGCCTCACGGTGGACGGTGACGGTGCCGCCATTGAGGTTGAACGTGCCCGCACCGCCATTTCGCCCGATATAGAGCGAGCCAATATCCACGGTCGAGCCACCCAGCACATTGGCCAGGCCCGTGGTTTGCCGAGTGTGCCCATTGTCATCAATGCCCACGTACAGCTCGTTGCCGGTCGTGAGGGTGCCGTTGTTCATATTCAGCGTGCCATCGCCGCCGTCGTGCCCCACGCCGATCCAGCCGCCGCTGGAAATCGTACCGCCAGTGTTGACGACGATGTTACCCACCGCCGGCGATGAGCCGGTATTGCCAAAGCCCGCCCGGATGAAGTTATTCGTCGAAACCAGCGAGCCCGCGCCGGTCACGGTCAGCGTGCCGAAGCCATCGCCAGTCGAGCTGTTATCATTGCCGCCGACGTTAAACTGGTCGCCACTGGTCTGTAGAAATTTGCCGCCGGCGGACACCGTGAGTGTGCCACTCCCCCGCTCGCCGATATAGACGCGCCCGGTGTTCATGTTAAAAGTCGAGCCCGCGCCACTCACGAGGATGCTCCCCGTTGACCCAGGGTCAATGCCTGCCCGAACCCACCAATTGTAGTTAATGGTTCCCCCGGCCGTGACGTTAACCGCGCCACTGCTGCCATTCGTCCAGCCGATGAGGAAATCCCCGGAGCCCGACGGCGCGTGATTAAACACGCCCGTATTGGAGACATTGATCGTCCCGTCACCGCTGCCGCCATCCTTACCCATCGTGGTCCAGCCATTCACGTTAAAGGTTCCCCCGCTGAGGTTGAGGGTGCCATGACCGCCAGTGCGGCCAAGGTTAAATTCCTGCGCGACATTGGTCGTGCCGCCAGTCTGGTTAAAGACACCCTGCCCGCCATTGTTGCCGACCAAAAGCTGGCCCGAGACGGCGACCGTGCTGCCCGCGCCCATATTGACCGTGCCGTGGCTGGGACCTTCCGTGCCCACATAGACCCATCCGCCCGTGTTATTCAAAGTCCCGCCGGTGAGGTTCACCGTACCGTAGCCATTGTGGCCGATCAGCGTGTCCTGGGACGAATTCAGGACGCCGCCACTGGCGATGTTAATAATGCCGACGGTGTTGGCATGGTCGCGGCCGATGCTCACCTGCCGGCCGTTGTTATTCACCACGCCATTGTTCGAGATATTCAGCGTGCCTTGGCCTGAGCCGCTCCAGCCCACAATAAGTCCGACGCTGCTTAGGCTCGAGCCAGTCCCGGAGACGGTTGTTTCGCCAATGCTGCCATTGTCCCGCCCGATCGTGAACCAGGTGTTCGTGGTCGTAAACTGCCCGCCGTTCAGGATGTTGACGGTTCCATTTCCCGCGCCTACGCCGACATTGAAAAACGGGTCGCCGCCATTCGCCGCGCTGATGACTTTGGCATTCGCCCCGACCACATTCAGCGTGCCGGTACCTCCGCCCCGGCCCACTTCCCCGAAATCGTTGACCCGCAGGGTTCCGCTGGTTACCGACACGGTGCCATTGGCGGCACCGTTATTGCCGACATAGAGTTGGTTTGCCGTCACTACAGCCAGCGGGTTGGCCAGGTTAATATTTACGGTTCCGCTTGAACCGGCGATCGAGCCGACGTGGAACCAGCCGACATTGTTAAATGTGCCGCCGGTGATATTGACCAATCCGGTCGCCGTCCCCTCGTTGCCACCAACGACCAGGTGGTGACCGTTGAAGTTTAGCGTCCCCCCGCTCACATTGAGTGTACCACTGGAGCCGTTCTGATTGCCTACGGTAAAATCGTTGTTCACATCGTTGGCCCCACCGCCGGTCAGGTTGACGGTGCCGCCGCTGATCGTCATGTCACCTGAGCTGGTGCCGCCCTGCCTGCCCGCGACCAAGATACTCGACGCGGTGAGTGTCCCCCCAGTCATTGTCACATGGCCGTTGCTTCCCCCGCGCACGCCGATGCTGTAGCTTCCGATGCTCACGTTCGCCGCGCCGCCGATCGTCATGGTGGCGTCGCGATCCGAACCCACCTCCATGCCCGCGCCGCTCGTAATATTGCCTCCGCTGATGTCCCAGCTTGACCCGGCCGCACCGCCGCCGAGCCCCATCGAAATCCAGTTATTGAAAGTGACTGAACCACCCGTTTGGGTCACATGCCCGACGCCTCCGTCGCTGCCCACGGCGATGTAGTCATCGGAATTCAGCGCGCCACCGCTGATGATCAGGTTGCCGGTTGGCGTCACGCCGCCGCCGTTGTTGTCGCCAATGCGGGTAAAGCCCGTCGCATGCACGGTGCCGCTATTGATAGTGAGCGTGCCGGTGCCGCCCGCTCCATTGCCGCCGTTGCCCACATAAAGACTACCGTTCGCCGTCACGGCGGCGCCGGCCACCGTCGCGTTTCCCGTGCCGCCGTCACGCCCGATGACGATCTGCCCGAGCGAGGCCGTGCCGCCATTGAAATTCGCCGTGCCGGTCGAGCCCGCAAACTGCGCGACATTGAACTCCCCGGTTGAGGTCAGCGCGCCCGCCGTCATAGTCAGCGTTCCCATGCCGCCAGCTGTGCCGATACGAATGCCCCCGGTGTTGCTGATTGACCCCGCGTTGGTCAGCGTCCCCGCGCTCCCGGCACCGTCGCCAATGATCAGCGTGCCCGCGGCCCCACTCACGGTTCCTCCCGTCTGGACTGCCAGCGTCCCCGTTCCGCCACCCCCGCCCACGGTAATGTCTGCAGTCCCAAAATTGATCCGCCCATCAGCCGCCACCGTCACTGTGCCGGTGCCCGCCGGTAGCGCGCCAAATTTGACGCCAATCCCCATGCGGATGTTCTCCGTCGCCAAGTCAACTATGGCGGTGTTTGCCGCTCCGGCTCCGTCGCCGACATTGAGCACGCCAGTACTCGCATCAAGCCCTACCCCGAGCCCGCCCACGGAGGCTCCGGCCCCGAGTTTCAGCAGACCGTCCTTAATTTCCAAAAGCCCGCCGCCCGCCGTCGCCCCACTGATCTTGGTGCCCACAGCCAGCCCGATGGACGCGCCGGTATTAAGTGTGCCACCGGTCTGGATCGTCAATGTCCCCGTACCCGCGCCGCCCGTGCCCTCACCCACGCGCATCTCCAGATTTAGCGTCGCCTGCGTGAGCGTGCCGCCGTCGATCGTCACCGAGTTGCCACCCGCGATGGCAAATCCGCCGGTCTTGAGCGGCACCGCACCTACTGGCGTCGTCATCGGCCCATTGCCGCCGCCAACGTCATCATAGTTAATTACATGGCCAACGTTGATGATCGCATTGTCGCTCCCGTAGGTGTCCGGGTACCCAACGCCGGCCGTCCAACTCAGTGGGTCGCTCCAGTTACCCGATTGAGCGGTGTCAAACGTCGCAGCACGCGCAGTCTGCATAAATGAGAGCGCGAGGATGGGGAGAACGGCTTGGAGTTTCATAGCGGTTTGAAGGGGGCGAATGAAGGACGGAAACGTAGAGTGCGAATCTTTTGACGAATGGCAATAAAAATCCTTTCACAGGCCAATTTGACCCTTCCGATCACCGATATCCTCGGGTCGTCTTCGCTTTGTGTTCTCACCCGCCACAGCAAAACGCCCCGGCCTTGCGACCGGGGCGTTTCTTAATTCTAGCCTGCGAGAGGCGCTGTTTAGTAGCGCTTCTGGTAGCCGCCGCGGTCGCCGCCGCCGCCACCGCCGCCACCGCCAGCGCCGCCGCCGAAGGACTTGCGAGGGCCGCCACCAGTGCGGTCTTCACGGGGACGGGCTTCGTTGACCGTGAGGGCGCGGTTCTGGAAGTTCTGGCCGTGGAACTGCGAGATGGCCTTCTGAGCTTCATCGGCGCTGGACATGGTGACAAAGGCGAAGCCGCGGGACTTGCCGGTGAACTTATCCTGCATGAGGGCGGCTTCGGTAACGGTGCCGACCTGGGCGAAGTGGTCCTGAAGATCCATTTCGGTGGTGTCGAAGGAAAGATTCCCGACGTAGAGTTTAGTGGACATGGTTGTTTTGTTTCTAAGTTGCAACTGCGGAGCAGACGATGGCGGTTTCCGGTAATCGGATCTCAAACGGCCACTGAAGTCTGCGGAAATGAATCCGCGGAAACGAAACAACTGGCAATCTCCCTACCCTTATGGGCTCTAACGGTGCGGGCGCACTAGTTCATTCTTCGGGTGGGGGTGCAAGGGTTATTTGCCTTTTTCTTTGACCGCCGAGATTGAATCAAGGCCGCAGAACCTCCGCGTTTTCTGCGCCGTTGCGGTGAAAGACGAATGCCGAATGGCCCGGCTTTTAATTCGTGCTTCCCATGCGCCGCGCACGGCCTTTAGAAAACCACGCACCACCACATGTCTGAACCAACTGTCGCAGTCCTCGGCGCTTCGCAAGACCGGCGCAAATACGGCAACAAGGCGGTGCGTGCGTATCGCGAATGCGGGCTGGTCGTTCTGCCGGTGAATCCGCGGGAGGCAACCATCGAGGGGTTGGCAGCGTATCCCAATCTCGAAGCGATCGACGGGCCGCTCGATTATGTGAGCCTGTATGTGCCGCCGGCGGTGGGGATCAAACTGCTCCCCGCCATTGCCGCGAAGCAGCCGCGCGAAGTGTGGCTGAATCCCGGCTCCGAAAGCGATGAATTGCTCGATGCGGCAGCGGATTTGCACCTGCGGGCCATCGTCGCCTGTTCTATCGTGGCCCTCGGGCGCAGTCCCGCGGAGTTTCCGGACGCCTGATCTTTTTACCAAATCGTGAATCCTATCGCCTCGTATCTTTCCTCTTCCATCGGTCGCAAATGGGTCGTCGCCCTGACCGGGCTGGCACTGTTCGGCTTCGTCATTGGGCATCTCGTGGGCAACCTGCAAATTTTCCTCGGGCCGGAGCCGCTGAACCGCTACGGGGCTTTTCTGCAAGGCCTCGGCGAGCTGCTGTGGGTGGTGCGGCTGGGTCTGCTGGCGATGCTGCTGGCGCACATTTTTTACACCATCCAGCTTCGCCTGGAAAACCGCCGCGCCCGCCCCACTGGCTATGCGGTGACGCAGCGCCGCGCGGCCACTTTCCCCGCGCGGATGATGGCGCTGAGCGGGCTCACGGTGCTCTGCTTCATCATCTTTCACCTGCTGCATTTCACGGCGCAGAAGATCGATCCGAGCTTCCTCGCGCTGCACGATGAAAAAGGGCGGCACGATGTGTATCGGATGATGGTGAACGGGTTCGACGGAAGCCTCCCGAACAGCCCGAAAGTTTTCTCCATCCCGCTGGGTTACCTGGCTTCGGCCTTCTACATCCTCGGCGTGGGCCTGCTGGCCATGCACTTGAACCACGGGATCGGCAGCCTTTTCCAAACCCTCGGGCTGAACAGCGCGAAACTGCGCCCGCTGTGGGAGAAAGGCGGCGCGGCCCTCTCGTGGCTGGTCTTTCTCGGCTATGCCTCCATCCCTGTCGCGGTCCTTACCGGAGTTGTGAAATAATGAGTGTCGTCCTTGATTCCAAAATCCCCGCCGGGCCGCTCGCGCAGAAGTGGGAGGCGCACAAGTTTAACTCGAAGCTCATCAATCCCGCGAACCGGCGGAAGTATGAGATCATCGTGGTCGGCAGCGGGCTGGCGGGCGCGAGCGCGGCGGCTTCGCTGGGCGAGATGGGCTACAAGGTGAAGTGCTTTTGCTATCAGGACTCGCCGCGGCGCGCACACTCCATCGCGGCGCAGGGTGGGATCAATGCGGCGAAAAACTACCAGAACGACGGCGACTCGGTGCAGCGGCTTTTCTACGACACCATCAAGGGCGGCGACTTCCGCTCGCGCGAGGCCAACGTGTACCGGCTCGCGGAGGTGAGCGCGGCGATCATTGACCAATGCGTGGCGCAGGGCGTGCCGTTCGCGCGGGAGTATGGCGGGCTGCTGGCCAACCGCAGCTTCGGGGGCGCGCAGGTTTCGCGGACCTTTTACGCGCGCGGCCAGACCGGGCAGCAGCTCCTGCTCGGCGCGTATTCCGCGCTGAACCGGCAGATCGCGGAGAAAACCGTGGAGATGTTTCCGCGCACCGAGATGCTCGACGTGGTGCTGGTGGACGGACACGCGAAGGGCATCGTCGTCCGCGACATGGTGACGGGCGCGATCACTTCGCACGCCGCCGACGCCGTGCTGCTCTGCACCGGCGGCTACGGCAACGTCTTCTACCTCTCGACCAACGCCAAAGGCTGCAACGTCACCGCCTCCTGGCGCGCCTACAAACGCGGCGCGCTCTTTGCCAATCCCTGCTACACGCAAATCCACCCGACGTGCATCCCCGTCGCCGGCGAATATCAGTCAAAGCTCACGCTGATGAGCGAATCGCTGCGCAACGACGGGCGCGTCTGGGTTTCCAAAAAGAAGGGCGACAACCGCAAGCCGCACGAAATCCCCGAGGCCGAGCGCGACTACTATCTCGAACGGAAATACCCCAGCTTCGGCAACCTCGCCCCGCGCGACATTTCCTCCCGCTCCGCGAAAGAGGCGTGCGACGACGGCCGCGGCGTCGGCCCCGGCGGGCTTGGCGTGTATCTCGATTTCGCCGACTCCATCAAACGCCTCAGCGAAGCCACCGTCCGCGAGCGCTACGGCAACCTTTTCGACATGTATCATCAGATCACCGGTGAGAACGCCTATCAGCAGCCGATGCGGATTTATCCCGCCGTGCATTACACGATGGGCGGCCTGTGGGTGGACTACGATTTGATGTCCAACATCCCCGGCCTCTTCGTCCTCGGCGAAGCGAACTTCTCCGACCACGGTGCCAACCGCCTCGGCGCCAGCGCGCTCATGCAGGGCTTGGCCGACGGCTACTTTGTCCTGCCCTACACCATCGGCAATTATCTCGCCCCGCAGAGCGGCCAACGCCCGACCACCGACCGCGAGGAGTTCAAGAAAACCGAGACCGAAGTCCGCGCCCGCACCAGCCGCCTGCTCGGCATCAAAGGCAAGCGCACCGTCGATCATTTCCACCGCGAACTGGGCCGGATCATGTGGGACTACTGCGGCATGGCCCGCACCGAGCGCAGCCTCCAGCGCGCGCTCGCGCAGATCCCGCCGCTGCGTGAGGAGTTCTGGAAAAACGTGAACGTTCCCGGCGAGGGCGAAGCCCTAAACGTCTCGCTCGAAAAGGCTGGTCGCGTCGCCGACTTCCTCGAATTCGGCGAACTGCTCTGCCTCGACGCCCACGAGCGCCGCGAAAGCTGCGGCGGGCATTTCCGCGAAGAATACCAGTACCCCGACGGCGAGGCGAAACGCGACGACGCCAACTTCCAGCACGTCGCCGCGTGGGAGTTCACCGGCGAAAACTCCAAGCCTGTCCGCAACATCGAGCCGCTCGTCTTCGAGGAAGTCCACCCGAGCGTCCGCAGCTACAAGTAACCGTTTTCAGCCATGAACCTTCACCTCAAAGTCTGGCGGCAAAAGTCCGCCAATGCCGCCGGAGCGCTCGTCGCCATCGAAGCGCGCAACATCCCCGAGGACGCCTCCTTTCTCGAGATGCTCGACATCGTGAATGACGATCTCACCCTCAAAGGCGAGGAGCCCATCGCCTTCGACCACGACTGCCGCGAAGGCATCTGCGGCACCTGCTCGCTCTCCATCGACGGCGTGCCGCACGGCCCGAGCGAGACCACGACCTGCCAGCTTTACATGCGGAAATTCAAGGACGGCGCGACCATTCACGTCGAGCCCTTCCGCGCGAAGACCTTCCCCGTGGTGCGCGATCTCATCGTGGATCGCACGGCGTTCGACCGCATCCAACAGGCCGGCGGATTCGTCACCGCGCGCGCCGGGTCGGCGCCGGACGGCAACGCCCTCCCGGTCCCAAAAGTGAAAGCCGACGCCGCCATGGAAGCCGCCGCCTGCATTGGCTGCGGCGCGTGCGTGGCCGCGTGTCCGAATGCCAGCGCGATGCTCTTCGTCGGCGCGAAAGTCTCCCACCTCGCGCTGCTCCCGCAGGGCCAGGCCGAGCGCACCTCACGCGCTTTGAAAATGGTGCGCACCATGGACGAGGAGGGCTTTGGCAACTGCTCGAACTACCTCGAATGCGAGGCCGTCTGCCCCGCCGACATCCCCGCGTCGGTCATCGCCCGCCTCAACCGCGAATACACCGCCGCGGCGGCAAAAGACGGCGTGGCCTAGCGGTGCTCCGCCACCGGCGCTTTTTCACGGGCGCTCCTGCCGCCGCCGGCATCTTTCGCCGTCCCCTAGGGTCAGCTCCACCATCGCGCCCAGCGTCCTATTCTCCAGCGTCCGCCGCCTGCGGTGGCGCCCTCCATGCCATGGCGGCCGACGGGGCCGGGCCCAATGCCGCAGGTGCCATCCGCTGCCCCTTGTCGGATATCCCCCCGGCTGGCATCCTGCCCTTCCTCACCCGCACCCAATGAAATATCTCGTTGCCTTCCTCACCCTTCTCACCGCGTCTTTCGCCCAAAAACCCGCCGAGCCCGCACCCGTCGCACTCACTTTCCCCGGCGAGAAGCTGGACGAATGGCACGGCTTCAAACGCCACATTTTCCAAGCCGACGGCTGCACCGCCTGGGTGGTTGAGCCAAAGGTCGCGCGCCCCGGCCAGCCGTGGTCGTGGTGCATGGAATTTCCCGACGCCTTCACCGACCGCTGCGCCGCGCCCGCGCTGCTGGCGGCAGGTTTTCACCACGTCCACATCGCCGTCGGCAACACCTTCGGCAGTCCCGATGCGGTGCGGCATTGCCACGCTTTCTACGGGCTGCTCACCGCGCGCGGACTGGCGAAAAAGGCCGTGCTCATCGGCATCAGCCGCGGCGGGCTCTACGCCTACCGCTTGGCCAGCGAGCACCCGGAGCGCGTGGCCGTGATCTATGGCGATGCCGCGGTGGGCGATTTCAAAAGCTGGCCCGGCGGCAAGGGCGCGGGCAAAGGCAGCGCGGGCGACTGGGCTGCGCTGCTGAAGTCCTACGGCTTCAAAGACGAAGCCGAGGCGCTGGCCTACCAAGGGAATCCCATCGATCGTCTCGCGCCACTGGCGCAAGCGAAGGTCGCGCTCATCCATGTCGTCGGCGATGCGGATGACGTGGTGCCGCCGGCGGAAAACACGGCCCTCATCGAGCAGCGTTACCGGGCGCTCGGCGGCGAGATCGAAGTCATCCACAAACCCGGCGTCGGCCACCACCCGCACGGACTGGATGACCCGGCGTCGGTGGTGCGCTTCATCCTCAGCCACACGGCGGAGTAACCGCCCGGCCGCGCTTACTTGCGCGCCTGGTGCTGGTGCGCGCTGTGGTCCGCGGCGGGCGCGGCGGCGGCGGACTTCGCGGGCACGTAGGCGTCCAGGTCCTTCACGACGGAGAGCCGGCCCCACATGATCTGCCAGTGGCCGGGAAAGGTGCAGACGTACTCGTATTCGCCGGGCTCGCTGGGCGCGTTCACTTTGATGGTCTCCTTCTGCCCCGGCTCCACGAGCTTGGTGGCGGCGATGACGTTGGCGTCCTTTTCGGGGACGTAGGCGCGGCCCTGTTTGTCGAGCTTTTCGGGCTTGGCGGTCTGCACGGACTCGGCCACTTTCTGGCGCGTGCCGGGCTTCACGACGAGGAGGTTGTGCGGCATCGCGTCCAGGTTTTCAAAGATGATCTCGAACGCTTTGCCGGCCTCGACGACGAGCTGCGCGGTGTCGTAGCGCATCTGTTCGCGCACGGTTTTCACCACGAAGACGCTCACGCCGAGCCCCCGCAGCTCTTTCTCGATGCGCTTCGCCTCAGCCTCGGGCAGGAGCGCAGCCATGGCTTTGCCAAACTGCACGCTCTCGATGAACTCCTGCGCGGTGCGCTTGTCGGCGGGCACGGCTTTCGCCCACGTCAGGATGCTCCCGGCGAGCGGCGCGGCCTGCGCCTTGTCCCACGCCTCGGGCGGAAGCTGGGTGATGGCGCGGGTGGCGGCGGCGCGCTCGAGACCGCGCTGGATGTGTGCGGCGAGGGTGACGAAGTTCGCCTTCGCATTGTCCGCACCCGTCAGCGGCAGGGCGCGGAGGGCGGCGGCGCGGAGGGCGGCGGAGGTCTTGGCGTCGCCGAGCGTGGCAACGAGCACGGGCTGGAATTTTCCGCGCAGCGCCGGGTCAGGCAGGTTGCCGAGCGCGCCGAGCAGGGACTCGCGGGCGGCGTCGGAGGTGGCCGCAGTCCACGTCGCCTGCGGGTTGGCGTCGGCGGCGAGCAGCGCGGTCCAGGCGGCGCGGCGGACGGCGGGTTGCGCGGCTTTGTCAGCGAGCATGGCGATGGCGGGACGCGCTTTCACCAGCGCCTTGGCGTCGGTGAGGCCGAGGATTTTCCCGAGGTCATCCGCCGCCGGGCCACCCTTCGCATCGAGGCGCTGGAGCGCGGCGAGCAGTTCCGTCATGCGGTCGGTTTTATGCAGCTGGGCGATTTCATCCACCGCCTTCTCACGCTGCACGGCGTCGAGGCCCTTGCGCTCCAAACGCGCGAGCAGCACCGGTTCGGACGACGGCGCTTTGGCCAGATCCGCGTCGCTCATTTTCTCGATGAGCTTCGCGAGCACTGACGGATCCTGCGACAGCAGGGGTTCCTTCGAGAGGCTCTGCAACTGCTTGAGCGTCTCTTTGAAAGTGTAGTCGAGATAGTAGTCGCTCTCGCGCTTGAGAATGGTGAAGGCGACATCCGCCGCCGCCGGCACGTCCGCGCCGCCGAAGAAGCTCGCGGCGCGCACCGCCTCCAGCCGCACGCGCGGATGCTCGTCGCCCGCCGCCACTTTCAGCAGCGCCAGCGCCTCCGGCACCCGGTCGCGCTGGTAGCAAAGCACGCGCGCCGCCTGCGCGCGGGCGCGCGGCTCGGGCGACTGGAGCACGCGCCGGATGAGGCCCTCGTCCACGACGTTGTGATACTGCTTCACCCACAGCGCTTCGAGCACGCTGTGCTCGTAGGTCTTCGCCGTTTTATCGAGGCCCGCGACCCACTTGTTCACCGCCGCCATGACCTGCGCGGTGTCGCGTCCGCCGAGTTCGATTTTGGCGCGCTCGCGCACGTTGTTCTCGGGCTCTTGCAAAAGCTCGAGCAGCTTCTCGACGGGCTCGCCGGCGATCTTCGCGGGCTTCAGCAGCGGCATGCCTTCGAAGGTCAGCCGGTAGATGCGGCCGTGGTCCGTCTCGCGGTTCGGGTCGCGCAAATGATGCTGGAGATGGCCGATGAGCGGCTTGTGCCAGTCCATGAAATAGAGCGAGCCGTCCGGCGCGACGGTGATGCCGGACGGGCGGAAGTTCGGATCGTCGGAGGTGATGAGATGCTCCAGCGTCTCGCCTTTCAGCCCCGAGCCGTCCTCGGTCACTTTCGCGCGAAAGATGCCCTGGATGCTGATGACGTTGCAGTTCAGAAAGTTGCCGTTGAAGTCATCCGGCCACGCGCGGCTCGACAGGAAAGCGGTGCCGGGGCACGGGCGCGACGGGCGGTTCCAAAACGCATTCATGGTCGGGTGCGTGCCGTCGGTGTGGCCGCTGAAGGCGGGGGCGAAATAGTTCACGTTCCCCGTCGCGTCGGTAATGATGTCGTTGCCCCAGTAGTCGAAAACCTTGCCGTGCGGATTGGCAAAACTGTGCGCGATGTAACGCTCGAACCGGCCCGTGCGCGGCTCCCAGCGGTAGAGCGCCCCGTTGACGTTGCGCACCGGCCCCCACGATGTCTCGACCTGGGTGCGGTGAAAAACGCCGTCGCTCAGGTAAATCGCGCCGCCGGGTTCGATGGCCATCGAGTTCGTCTCGTGGTGCGAGTCCGCGGCGTCGAGGCCGTTGAGCACGCGCTCTTTCGTGTCGCCTTTGCCGTCGCCATTCGTGTCGCGCACAAACCACAGGTCCGGCGACTCCATGACGAAGACGCCATCCTTGTAAAACTGAAAGCCCGTCGGGCAGTTCAGTTCGTCGAGGAAGGTCGTGCATTTGGTGGCCTTGCCATTCGCGCCGATGTCGAAGACCAGCAGCTTGTCGCCCTCCTTGCTCCACGGCGTGCGCTCCGGGTAGTTTTTCCAGGCAGAAATCCACAGCCGGCCCTTCGTGTCCCACGCCATCTGCACCGGGCTCACCAGCTCGGGAAACTGCTCCTCACTCGCCACGAGTTCCACCTTCACGCCCTTCGGCACCGTCATGTGTTTGATAGCCTCTTCCGCGCCGAGAAATGTGTACGAGCCGTCGGGGTTCGCGCCGGGTTTGTTGGATTTGATTTTCGGCACTTCCGGCACGTTCGAGTCGTCGATCTTCAGGTCGCCGCCCTTCGCCACCGCCCACACACGCTTCTCGCGGTTCTCCGTCATTACGTCGCGCACGGCCAGTTCGGGCCACAGCACCGCGCGATTGTCCACCTTCGGGCCGCCCTTGCCCGACTCGTAGCCGATCGTCGAGCGCTGCCCAAAGATATTAAACTGATCCACCGTGCGGTAGCGGCTCAGCCACATTTCATTCTTCACCTGCACGGCCTGCCGGATCTTCTCCAGCGCCGCATCCGCCGCCGGTGGCACGGCGGCAAACACCGCCTGGTAAATCACCGGCGCGAGCGCCTGATAGCCCGCGACCGTGAGGTGGATGCCGTTATGCGTCAGGGACTGCTTCGCCGTTTTGTAGAGCTGCTGCGAGGGCGTGAAGAGATCGACAAACTGCACGTCATTCGCCTTCGCCACCTCGGCCATCGCCGCCGTGTAGTTTTGCACGTTCGTGTTGTTCGCCACCGGATCGGGAAAATTCGGGTCGCTGTGCTTCTCCTGCGCGATGGGCGAGAATAGCACCAGCCGCGGCGCACTCTTGCCGTTGTACTGCGCCTTCTTCATGTCGGCGATGTACTTGCCCAGGTCCGCCTTGAACTTCTCGATCCCCTCATACCCCTTGAACGACTCGTTGTAACCCCAGAACGCCAGCACTACATCGGCCTTCGTTTTCGCCAGCCACTCCTCCGGCATCGGCACCGCATCCGACCGCATGTGCGAGGTGATCTCATCCGCCGCAAACCCGAGATTGCGGATCGAAATATCGTCCTGCGGACGCGCCTTGTGGATAAACGCCTCCAGTGTCCCGTCGTGCAGCATCCGGTCCGCCAGCGCGTTCCCGATGATGGCGATGTGGTCATCCTTTTTCAGCTCCAGTTTCGCCGGCGGCTCGGCGCGCAGCGCGAGGGCGGAGAGGAGGAAAAGTGCGGCGGTGGTGAGCGTGCGTGGCATCATGGTAAAAGGTGTGGGCTGGGGCTGGGGGCGAAGATTGCGCGAAAGGTGAGAGCTTCACACTACCGCGGAAGGGGGCGGAAACTTAGGCAGACTCACCGTCCCCGGACAAAGGAAATCCGCGCCGCCGTGGATCGGGAGCCGGGCGCGGGCAACTTCTCGGGCGCAGGCCCACGGAGTTTATCCGCCGATTGGGAGGACGCTACACTTCCGCGCTCTGGGCAGCAGGAAGTTTTTCGAGATTGGCGAACTTGGAACCGGGTCCCGCCGGCGAAGCAGCGCTCAAGAGTTGGGAGTGTGGCTCTCGTGTCGAAGAAGTTGTGCTCTATCAATTTGCGCTCTCCGACAAGCCTGCCAACTGAAAAGCTAGGAGCCGTAAAACGCCTGACAACTAGTCAGGCGTTGCGATTTGGGTTTCATCCGTCATTTGCCCCGACCGCTTCCGCCCAGGAGAAAAAGTTGGAGGTCCTTCGCCTCCGTTCCGTTCGCAAAGCCGAACGGAACTGCGCTCAGAATGACGGTTTTTTGCACTGCGGGGCGGGGATGCCGCCTAGGCCTTCATCCGCTCGATGTGCGCGCCGAGGGCGTTGAGCTTTTCGTCGATCAATTCGTAGCCGCGGTCGATGTGATAGACGCGGTTCACCTCGGTCACGCCTTCGCTTTGCAAACCCGCGAGGACGAGCGCCGCCGAGGCGCGCAAGTCGCTGGCCATGACGGGCGCGCCGCTCATGCGCTCGACGCCTTTGATGATGGCGGTCGCCCCGTTGAGCGAGATGTCGGCGCCCATGCGCTTCATCTCGGAGACGTGCATGAAGCGCTGCGGGAAGATGGTCTCGGTGATGACGGAAATGCCCTGCGCCCGGGCGAGGAGGGCGCACATTTGCGCCTGCATGTCGGTGGGGAAACTGGGATATGGCTCGGTGGTGAGTTCGAGGGCTTTGGGGGAGCCGTTGCCGGTGAGGGTGAGGTTGTCGCCTTCGGCGATGAGGCTGTAGCCGGAGCGCGCGAGGGCGTCGGTGACGGAGGTGAGGTGCGAGGGATCGACGCGGCGGAGGGTGACGCGGTCGCCGGTTTTCGCGCCGATGGCGGCGGCGACGAGGAAGGTGCCGGCCTCGATGCGATCCGGGATGACCTCGTGCTCCGCGCCGTGCAGTTCCTTCACGCCCTCGATGACGATGCGCCGGGTGCCCGCGCCTTCAATTTTCGCGCCCATCTTGATGAGGAAATTCGCGAGATCCACGACCTCGGGCTCCGCCGCCGCGCTGTCGATCACCGTGGTGCCTTCGGCGAGCACGGCGGCCATCATCACGTTGTCGGTGCCGAGGACGGTAGGGCCTTGCCTGCCGCGCAGGTTGATGACGCCACCGATGAGCTGGCCGGCGAAAACCTTCACGTTGCCCGACTCAATGCGGTGCATCGCGCCGAGGCCCTCGAAGCCCTTGAGGTGCAGATCAATCGGCCGGTCGCCGATGACGCAGCCGCCGGGCAGCGAAACGGTGGCCTCCTTTTCGCGCCCCAGCAGCGGGCCAAGCACGCAGACGGACGCACGCATTTTGCGGACGATCTCGTACGGCGCTTCGGTGATGATTTTCTCCGCCTGCACCGTGACCGTGCCGCTGGCCCGCTCGACCTGCGCGCCGAGGTGCGAGAGGATTTGCAGCATGTAATGGATGTCGCTGAGGTCGGGGACGTGGTGGATGACGCACGGCTCCTTGGTCAGCAGCGTGGCCGCGAGGATGGGCAGCGCGGAGTTTTTCGAGCCGCTGATTTTGACATTGCCAGACAGCGTGTGTCCGCCGTGAACGAGAATTTTATCCATAGTGTGCGAAGAGGAATCGGTTGCGGCCTTGGTAGTCGGATTGCGCGCGGATGTCTTGGAAATTGTGCGCGGCGAGGAGCTCGGTGAGTGCTGCGGTTTGGTCGTGGCCGATCTCCAGCGCCAGCCGCCCGCGCAGATGCCGCGTGGCCTGCGGGACGAAGCGCGCGAAAATTTCGAGCCCGCGCGCGCCGCCATCGAGCGCGGCGGGCGGGTCGTGGCGCACCTCGCGGGCGAGCTGGGCGACTTCAGCGGGGTCGATGTAGGGAAGGTTTGCGACGATGAGATCGAAGTCGCCGCGCACTTCCGCGAGCAGGTCGCTGGGCGCAAAGCGGACGCGTTCCGCGAGGCCCAGCCGCGCGGCGTTTTCCCGCGCCAGCGCGAGGGCATCGGCGGAAATATCCACCGCCTCGACGTGCGCCTCGGGCCACGCCGCGGCGAGCGTCAGCGCGATCACACCGCTGCCCGTGCCGACATCGAGCACGCGCGCCGCTGGGCCCGCCGCGAGCACGAGTTCGCAAAGCTGCTCCGTCTCCGGGCGCGGGATGAGCGCGCGTTTGTCGCACAAAAAACTGCGCCCGTGAAACTCCGCCGTGCCGAGCAAATGCTGCAGCGGCTCGCCCGCCGCGCGGCGTTTCACCAGCGCGCGGAGCGGCTCCAGCTCTTGATCCGCGAGCTGCCGGTCGAATTCCAGATACAGCTCCATGCGCTTTTTCCCCAGCACATGGGCGAGCAGGTGCTCGATGTTCAGTCGCGCGCTGTCCACGCCGTTTTTCTGGAAAAACGGCGTCGTCGCCTGGATGACGCTGAGCACGGTTTGCATGCCGGACTACAACCCGAGCCGCGGCTGCTCCTGCACCTTCGCACGGGCCTGCTGCGCCTTTTTGAAAGTCTCGTCCACGGCCACGTTGCCGCTCGGCCTTTCGATGGTCACTCCGGCGAGCAGTTGGTCGATGGTGCGGAGTTGCAGGCGCGGATATTTCTGCCCGTTGAAGCCACTCACATAGCTGCCGGTGTTCGCGGCCCATTCGCGCATCGGCTTGGTCGGCTCCTCGATGGTGAGGAGCACGCCGATGGCCGCGCCGATCGTCGTCACCACGCTGTCGAGATCGCGCACGTCCTTCACGCCCACGCCGCCGCCTTTCACGGAAAAGATGATGCTCTGCGGCTTCTGCTTCGGGTCGGGGTGGTCGCGGAAAAGGATCTTGCCGTCCACGCCGCCGTCCGCACCTTTTTTCTGCTCCACGGGCCGCGCGCCGACGAGGCCGAGCGCCCACCATTGGAACTGGTATTTGTTCTCCGCAGCGAGTTGCCGCGCGCCGGCGAGGTCGGTCGGTTCGCCCAGCACTTTCATCTGCAACTCGCTGCCGTAGGTGTCGCGCAGCCGGCCTTTGATGAGGGTGATGGCGAGGTGGGTGATGTCGATGCCGATCCACGCGCGCCCGAGCTTTTGCGCGGCATCGACGGTGGTGCCGCAGCCGCAGAAAGGATCGAGCACCGTGTCGCCGTGATTGCTGCTCGCGGCAATGATGCGCTCCAGCAGCGCGACGGGTTTTTGCGTGGGGTAGCCGAGGCGTTCTTTCGCGGCTTGATTGATGCGGTCGATGTCCGTCCACACGTCGCCGACCGTGACCACGCGATCTTCCGCGACAAACGGATGCTCGCCGCGCCGGCGCGGAAATCCGCCGTTGGCCGGAAAGTGGATCAAGCCCAACGCGGCCCATTCATCCACGGTCGCGTGCGAGTTTCCCCAATGCCGGCCCATGCCCCCAGGGCTGAAGCCGCGCCACGGTTTTCCCGTTTCGCCGGTGGCGGTGCGGCCCGCGCCTGTCAGCTCGTAGGTCTGATATTTCAGCCCATCGGCACCCGCGATGAGCGTGTGCGGCATCTTGCCGTCCTTTTCCTCGAAGAAGGCGTTGTAGTCCTGCGCGCTGTTAAAGGGCGGATCGAGATAGACGAGATTGACCGACGCATCGGCGACGTAGCGCCGAAGGAAGTCGAGATTGTCGCCGTAGTAAAGGGTGCCCATGGAAAGTGCGCGCCTTCGTAGCAGGCGAGGCGCGGCGGGTAAAGCGGCGGGCGGGTCAGGCGGCGGATATTCCATTTGCCTTCACCCGCGTTCTCGCGACTATCCCGCCCCGACGCGCCCGGAGGTCATCTCCGAGGCGCGGTTTTTTTACCTCCATGCTCAACGCTTTTCTCTGGTCCCTCGCCGGCTTTACCGCCGGGCTCGTCTTCGTCTCGTTCTTTGAGTGGGTGCTGCACCGCTACATCATGCACCGCCCGCTGGGCTGGCTGCGTTACCCGTTCGAGACGCACGCCGTGGTGCATCACCAGACTTTCAAAGGCGACCACACCTACCACCTGCACGAGGAGGCGGACAAAGAGACCATCCCCATGGCCTGGTGGAATGGCCCCCTGCTCATCGCCGTCGGCATGCTGCCCATGCTCGGCCTCGCGTGGGCCTGCGGGAGTTGGGCGCTGGCGGGCGGCGCGCTGGCCGCCATCGCCGGCTACTACGGCGTCTATGAATACCTCCACTGGTGCATGCACCTGCCCAAGGCGCGGCAGGTCGAGCGGTCGTGGCTTTTCTTCCGGCTGAACGGGCACCACATCCTGCACCACCGCTACATGCACAAAAACTTCAACGTCATCCTGCCGCTGGCCGACCTCTGCCTCGGCACGCTGATGTTGCGCTCGAAGCTCCGCTTTGCCCAGCCGCAGGGCGTGGGCGTGCCGAACCTCCAGCCGCTCGACGGCGTGTGCCTCCCCGCCGCGGAGCAGGAGCAGGAAAGCGCAGCCGCGTAAGCCGCCGGGCGCTTCCGTGAAACCCTTCCGCAATCTCGCCGCCACCCGTACGCCCGACGGGTCAAACTTCACCCTGCACGAGCACGACGGCGATTTTTTCCTAAAGCTCAACGGGCGGCAGCTCATGAGCACCACCTCCACGACCTCCGAGCTGCTGCTCGCCCAGTTGCCGTGCGAGGGACTCCGCGGGCGGGCTGATGCCTGCGTGCTCATCGGCGGCCTCGGGCTCGGCTACAGCCTCCAGCGCGTGCTCGCCCTCGTGGGCAAACACGCCAGCGTGCAAGTCGCCGAACTGCTCCCCGAAGTCATCGCGTGGAACCGCGAATTTCTCCACGCCGTGAACGGCGCGCTGCTCGACGACCCGCGGGTGAAAACCATCGCCGGCGATGTCTTCGAAGTCATCCGCCGCGCCCCGCCCGCCAGCTACGACGCCATCCTGCTCGATGTCGATAACGGCCCCACCTCCTTCGTGCAGCCGAAAAACTCGCGGCTCTACGACCGGCACGGCTTCAACCTCATCGCCCGCGCCCTCAAGCCCGGCGGCAAAGTGGCGTTCTGGAGCGCGTGCGAGGAGCCCGGCTTCGTCAACAGCCTGGAGCGCTCCGGCTTCAAAACCGAAGCCATCCCCGCCAAAGCCCACGAGCGCGCCAAACGCTGCGCCCACGTCATTTACCTCGCCGTGCGCCATCAGCCCGCCAAGGCGCCACCGGGCTCTCATTAACCTCCGCCGGTACTACCGGAAACTGCGTCGCGCCGTTACTTCCCCGGCCAGAACGCCGCCACCGTCCGGACCCATTCATCCGCCATGAGCTGATGCCCCGAGTAAGTCGGATGCACCCCGTCCCAAATCCAGTACTCCGCCGGCGCCCGCTGGCAGGCCTCGTCAAACACGCGCTGATACCGCACCAGCGCCGCCCCGTGTTTTTTCGCCAGCCGCGCCACCACTTCCTGTCGCTGCGCCAGGTCCGCGCGCCACGCCTCCCAATTCTCCTTCTTCTTCCCCACCGGCAGCGTGAACGGCTCCCCCAGCACCAGCCGCACCTGCGGATTTGCCGCCTGCGCCTGCGCCAGCAGCTCCTCATACCCGCGCTCAAACTCCTCCACCGGCACGCCATGCCCCGCGTCGTTCACGCCCACGAGAATGCTCAGCACATCCGGCTTCAGCTCCAGCGCCTCCTTGGTCCAGCGCGCCGCGAGGTCCGTCACCTTGTTCCCGCTCACCCCGCGATTGAGAAACACCAGGTTCAACTGCGGAAAAGCCGCCCCGTATTTTGCCGCCACGATGAACGCATACCCATGTCCCAGGATGTGATTCGGGTCCGCACTCCGCCCGCGATTGCCATCGGTGATCGAGTCGCCTTGGAAAAGCACCCGCGCCTCCTTCGCGAAAGCCGCCAGCGGCGCGGGTGCAAGCTCAGCGGCGCGAAGTAGCGGGGCGGTGAGGAGTGCAAAGGCGAGCGTCAGGGCGAGGGAGATTTTCATGGGAGTGAGTCAATGAAAGAGACGAAAGTTTGCCGTGCGGCGGCGGCGGACGGTACGGCCAGCCCCGCTACGCGCCCGCACTGCGCAGGCGGAGGAAGCGGAAAAACTCCGCGCCTTCGCGGAGGCGGCGGCGCATGACGCCGAAGTCGCCGAGCATCTCGCCGACCATGCGGGCGATGGGGCGCGGGCGGAAGTAGTAGGCGCGGTAGAATTTCTCCAGCGCGGCGAAAATCTCGTCGCGGCTGAGGTTGGCGTATTCCAGCGCGGCGGCCTGCTGGCCGTGGCCGTCCACGAGGTGCGCATCGCCCGCGAACCAGCCATTTTCCTTGGCCTGGCGGTAAAGCTCGGTGCCGGGATACGGCGCGGCGAGGCTGACCTGCATGGAGAAAGGATCGACCTCTTTGGCAAACTCGATGGTCTCCCGGATCGTCTCCCGCGTCTCCCCGGGCAGGCCGAGAATGAAGGTGCCGTGGATGGTGATGCCGAGCTTCTTGCAATTCGTCGTGAACTCGCGCGCCTCCTCCAGCCGGATGCCTTTCTTAATGTTGTCGAGGATGCGCTGGTTGCCGCTTTCGTAGCCGACGAGGAGCAGCCGCAGCCCATTGTCGCGCATCGTTTTCAGCGTCTCGTAATTCACATTCGCCCGCGCATTGCAGCTCCACGTCAGGCCGAGTTTGCCAAGCTGGCGCGCGATCTCGCGGGCGCGCGGCTGCACGGCGGTGAAGGTATCGTCGTCGAAAAAGAACTCCTTCACCTGCGGGAAAAGCCGCTGCGCCTGCGTCATCTCGCGGGCCACGGCCTCCGGCGATTTCGCGCGGTACTTGTGCCCGCCCACGGTCTGCGGCCAGAGGCAAAACGTACACTGCGCC